>NZCQ01000001.1 GCA_002688335.1 Candidatus Pacearchaeota archaeon
CTAAATATTCAATTATTGGTGTTTTATCTTTTCCGAGAATTGTCATGGGAATATTTTTTATTTTCCCATGTTTATTTGATTTAGTATCTTGAAAATCACTAATAAATTTTATTTTATTTTTCTCCAAAATTTCCAAGACTTTATTATTTACATTAAAACCTGGAGATGCAAAACTTGTAGGTTTTTTACCAAATAATCGTATGTATGTATTTATTGATTTATCAATTGTATTGTTGATATTAATCCTTTCCAAACCACGACTCCATTCTCTATGTTTCCATCCATGAAGGCCTAATTCATGACCTTCTTCTAGAATTCTTTTCAATGTTTTTTTATTTTCTTTAACAAAATCTCTTGGAAACAAAACCATTCTCAATTTTTCTTTTAACGACCATATTCTGATTTTTCTTTCATTGGAAGTTTTTAGCTTATTTCTATATTTTAATAATTCAAGAATATTTGATTCCCCTCCCATAGATAAATAAAAAGATGCTTTAATGTTGTATTTTTTCATCAAGTCTAATAATCTTGGCAGGCCTTCTTTTATTCCCTTATCTGATTCTAGATCAATTCTTAATGTGAAAGATTTCATTTTTAAATATGAAATAAGATAAAAGTTGTCTTTATAAAAATTATGAATAAAACTTCTTTCCGAAAAATATAAATAACCCCAATAAAATTCATTTGAATGAGTGAAGAAAAAAAAGTAAGATTTGTTAGTAAGATTAGAATTGGTTTTATCAGAAAGATCTGGAATCGTTTTTGGTATTTCCTTGGTTATTTTGGATTAGGTAATAATCTGAGAGTATTTGCAAACAAGGTACGGGGGGTAAAAATAGGCAAAAATGTTTTTATAGATGCAATGGTCCATATAGATACAGCTGTTCCACATTTAATAACTATAGAAGATAATGTAAAATTATCTATAGGAGTAAAGATTTTTGCACATAATTCTGTTTTTCAAGATGTTAACCCAAAAGATCCTATCGCAGTTTCCCCAGTCTTAATAAAAAAAAGAGCCCAGATAGCACCTAATGCAATTATTCTGGAAGGAGTAATTATAGGGGAAAATTCCATAATAGGAACCTCTGCCGTCGTTAATAAAGATATACCTGATGGATATATTGCAGTTGGTATTCCTGCTAAGCCTATAAAAAAATATAAAGACGCTAGAGAAATATTTCTCAAAGAAGCTAATAAAAAACGAAAGATAAATAAGTGAATTATCTGAAATTATCTAAAACCTGTTCTCTTTTTTCTTTTATTTCTAAGTCTCTTAGATTTAATGGATCTAATTTCTCGATTAATTCTTTGGTTTTATCATCCACTAAAACCATATTTTTAGGATTAGGAACAATCTTAAATTTGAATCCTGTTTTTTTCTGAACATCTTCAAGAGAATAATAAGGATTTATTTCAGTAAGGGTAATTTTTTTATTCACAAATTCAAAAATACACATGTTGGTAATGATCTTATCTGGTCCTTTTCCTTTGCCCCATCCATTGGCAGTTATGAAATCTACTTTTTTGACTAGGGTTCTATTATTATGATCAGGAATATATAAAACTATTTTTTTGATGAAGTGCATAACATCATCCACCCCCATCCCTCCAGGAAGACGGACTTTTGGTTTTTTATGTTTTCCAATTACAGTGTTATTAATATTTCCAAATTTATCAACTTGTGCAGGTCTTAAGAATTCTAGATGAATTTGATTATTCTGAAGCATATCTAAAAACTTAGATAATCCTAAATATGATTTCCCATTTTTATAATTCTCAAAACAAAAAGTTGAAGGGATTTTTGGAATTATTTTTGGCTTCGAGAAAAATCCTCCAATTAAGTTAATCTTCTTTTTTTGCATAGCAAGAGCTGTTGCTATTAAAGGGATGAATGTTGCAGTGCCTTGCACAATAGTTTCACCTTCATTAATTTCTCTGGACAGATTTAAAACTAAAAAATTAGACACATTAAATTTTTCTTTATTTTCCATTTTTCTTCAGATGATTTAATATGTTTTTTATATCTGGCGAATAATAATTTTTACATCCAGTAGGATATGCACCTTTTTCAGTAACAATTATGTAATCCACAAATTCATTGGATATTGTTACTTCATGAGGTTTTAGTTCTCCTATTTCTTCAACACTAAATATTCTAATTTTAGATGCTTGTGCCATTTCTTTTTCAGAAAAATCTGGCTCGTCGATTAGGATATTCCCAAATTTATCTGCTTTTTGTGCATGTATTATGCAAAAATCCGGATTTATTGCTTGTACTCCACATAAAATCTTTTTTGTAAAAGGATCTTTTATTTTTTTACAGGCAGGATTTATTTTAAAAATATCAGAATTAATTATTGATGCTGTTGGAATAAATGGAACTCCTAATGCACCAGCCTTGAGGCGGAGGTAATATAATATTTCTGTTAAATCTTCGAAAATAACTTCTCCGGATTCTACAGTATTACTAATTATTCGTGAAAAACCAAGCCCTTCATAACCAACATAAGCAGCAGAAATTTTTTTGACTTTTGATTTTTCTACTAATAGATCCACATCCAATGAACCTGCGAGAGTATATATATTTAGATTATTAATATTACTTTTTGTTATTTCTTTAATTATCTCAATTGGTTTTCTGTTTATTGTAAATCCTCCTATCGCAACAGTAGAATTTGATTTTATGATTTTTTTAATATCAGATAAATTAATATATTCCATATTTATTTCTTATTTTTTTGTTTTAAATCTTTCATATATTCTGTTATAGGAATATTGAATTTGACTTCTTCCCCTAGATCCGGAATTCCTTTTTCATCAATATGGTATGCAAATTGATACAATGTTTTTCCTCCAGGAGTATGTTTTCTCATGGTGGCTTCAATTTCAAACCCAAGATTTTCAAACATCTTAAACACAGAAGGATTATCACCAACTAAAGAATCTGTGACTTTTCTCCTACCCTCCATGTCGAATATTTTTATAGCCACTTTGTACAACAATTTTCCAATTCCTTGATTACGATATTCGGGAAGAACAGCTACTTTCCCGCCTTTCCCTATATGGGATTGTGGCCTATGAAGTTTTAATACTCCAACTATTTTGTTATCGGATTCTATCACAATAAGAGAGACTTTTCCATCAGCATTTCCCTTTATACTTTTTTTTACTTCTTTAACATCTGTGTACGGTAAGAAATCCTCTCCAGATTGATAAACTTTTAAGATTTCATCTGCCTCTTCAAATTTGGCCAGTCTTACAATTTTCCTCATTTTAGAGTTTCTTCATAAATTTTTCTTAATTGTTTATTCCTTTTACTAATACTGAATTTTCCATTTTCATCTTCAATCATTTTTCTGCTCTCTTTTCCCATTTTTTCTCTTAATTTTTTATTTTCAATTAAAATAGATAATTTTTCAACAAGCTGTTTTACTATTTCCGGATGGATTTTACTCCAATCTTCTGAAAGTTTTCTTCTTTTTCCATATGGGATATAGTTTTCCCAAGAATATCCACTTTTTATTAAAAAACCATTTTTCCCATCTTCAATTAATTCAGAAACAGTCATGTTTTCTGTACCAACTATTGGAAGTCCTGCAGACATTGCTTCAAGAAAAACCACCCCATAGTTATCTTGGTGTGTTGGAAGCACAAAAATGTCTGAGCTTAAATACATCTCATCAAAGAGTTTATCTCTTGAAAAATGCCCTTTTATTAATTTTAATCCTTTAAGTTTTTCTAGATTCTTATATTTCTCAGGAAATTCATCTCCTTTAATTTTCAATTCCAAATTTTTATATTTTTTGATTAATATCTCATAAGCCTTTAGCAAATCATGCGTCCCTTTCCCATAAAATCCTTTCCCAAGAAAAGATAATATTATCTTATTGTCTTTTCTTTTGATTTTCTTTTTTTTACAAGGTCTCATAGCTAAATAAAGCACTTCAATTTTATCTTCGAATTTGCTGCAGTCTATTGCCATATGAAAAGTTTTGTTTGCAGCTTCACTTTGAGGGAGAATTTTTTTACATTTTTTAGATGATAATGAATTTATTATTATTCTTTTTATGAGGGGATTTTTCATAGCCTCCCAATTAAAACTCGTAAAAATCTCCCCGGATTCTAAATCAACAATCCATGGTTTATTTGGTTTTATCTGCAAAATTCCTCTTGTAGAATGAATTAAATCAGTATCCTTATCGGTCTTTGTATGAGTCATTCTCGGTATTGGAAGGAAATTGAGGAGTAAACCATGTAAGGCTATCTTTTTTTCTGTGAACCACCCATGATAAGAAGTTTTAATCCTATTTATTTTATACTTTACTCCTTCTGGAGGAAAGTCAAGTATTTCATCAAATTGGGGATGAGGGCTAGCTAAAATAGACACTTTAATTTCTCTTTGTTTTTTCATTTAAGTTACAAGAATACTACTAGCTTTAGCTAGCAGGGGAATCGCATCCCTTCCTTTTCCTAAATTTATTTATTCTGTGATTCATGATTATAGACTAAATCGAATATAGTGTGAACTTTATTTTTGGGTTGAATATGGGTATCATTCTTATGAAACTTTATGACTGAAATAATTATTCTATTGAATATATAAACTTAATCCAAGCACGTATAAGACAAACTTGTACTAAACACAACTCAAAATAGTTGAGATGAGTATTGCATCATGCGTATTAATAGGATGCTGTCGACTAAATGCGATAGAGAAAGTCATATTCTATTAAATCTTGTTGGATATTTTTTATGCCTGTCAAAAGCACTAAGAATTACCTCTGTGAATGGTATTCCTCTTTCAGTTATTGTTAATGTTCCATTAGATCTCGATATTAAACCATCTCCTTCAAATTCATCTAAACTTTTAGATTCTTCTTCAAAATACTCACTAAAAGGAGAGTTAGTTTGTTTTTCAATATCACCAATGTCTACACTAAAATAAGTTCGTAATCTTTTCATCATATTTCTTCTTAAAGAATCATCCATACTAAGTTTTAAACCCCTGTAAATTGGAAGTTCTCCTCTTGACAATGCATCATCATATAATTTTTTTTCATAAAAATTCTGAAATAAAAATCTTTTCCCAAACTCACCATGACCAGACCTACCTATTGGGATAACATTTGAAGTATTCCCTGTTATAGCACCAAGAGAAGTATAAGTGGCTTTATGTTTATCAAGTGAGTCTGCAACAACATCATTTGGCTTTGCAAAATGTTCAAATCCAGTACGAATATATCCAGCATTCATAATTGTTTCAACACCTCTTTCGAAAATTTTTTTTCGTTCTTCAAAACTTGGTAAATTGTGTTCTAATTTTCTCATATGCTCACGAAAATTTGGAGCATAATTAAAGAAGCAAAATGAAATACGGTCTGGAGATAATGATGCAGCTTCCCCCATAGTTCTTTGTATAGAATCCGGAGTTTGTAAAGGTAATCCTACAAGAAAATCAAGGTTAATGCTTGATAGCTTTTTCCTTGCATCAGAATCTAGCAGTCGTGTTATTAAATTAATTGGCTGAACACGGTTTATGGCCTTTTGAACTGCAGGATCAAAATCTTGAATTCCCATAGAAATTGTGTTTATTCCTTTTTCAGTATAGTGTGCTAATCTTTCTGGTGAAGCATGCCTTGGATCAATTTCTATACAGAATCTACTTAAATTATCAACATCACAAAACTCATTAATTCTATCTGCTAAAAGATCGAATTCTCTTTCTTTCAGATAGGTTGGACTTCCACCACCTAAAAATATTTCGCGGATATCTAGATCTAAAGAATTTTCATCAAGAAATCTCTCAAGTAAATCCATCTCTCTAAAAAGAGAATTCTGAAGATAATCTTGAGCTCTTGAATAATCAGAAGTTATTTCTTTATAACAAATACAAAAAAGACATTGTTTTACACAAAAAGGAATATGAAGATAAAGTAAACTTGATCCAGAATCATCTCTTGTAAAAGTATCTAATAAAGCACCCCTGTATTCTTCATCTCCAAAATCTTCTGACCAATCACCTTTGTGGGGATAATCTGAATAGCCATCTGCATAAACATTATATTTCCTTACTAACTCATCATCAAGTAATTCAGCCATATTATTTGTTCCTTATTGAAAATCTTTCTTTTTATAAATTTATTTATTCCGGGATTCATGATTATAGATTAAATCGAATATAATATGAACTTTATTTTTGAGTTGAATATAGGTATAATTCTTATGGAACTTTATGACTGAAATAATTATTCTATTGAACATATAGTTTTTAAAGATTATTATGAAAAACACCTAGATTAACCAAATATTTGCTTGAATCTTTTCCTTATAACTTCATAATTATTACCTATTTCGATAATTTTTTATACATATTTTTTTAAACCATTTCATATATTTTGAAATATGACACAAGAGAATTTTCCAAAAGCCGGAAAAATATTATTTACTTTAAGTAAAAGCCGTTACCATCCTGCATTCCAAACATGGTATTTCCCTTTGAAAAGACAATGCAAGGAACTTATTTGTTTTGATACTCATTGGAATGAAATTTTATACGGGAAAAAAATTATGAACAGGAAATTTATAGAATTTATAAAAAAAGAAGAACCAGACTATATTCTTCTAGGCTCTGGTCCAGATGAACTTTATTTGGACACTCTTTTAAAAATAAAACAGGTCTCACCAAAAACCAAAACAATGATGAGTTTTGGGGATGATGATGTGGAATTTGAAAGATTTTCTCGCTATATTATGCTATTTATAGACATAGCGATAGTTCATCAGAAAAAATTTATGGGCAAATATAAAAAAGAAGGGATAAAGAATATTTTTTATGCTACAGGATTAGATAGTGGAACATTTAAGCCTTTGGATATAGAAAAAAAGTATGATATTACTTTCACTGGACAACCTTTAACTGAAAAAACTGGGAGATACAGATTTATTAAGTTTCTTAAAGATAAAGGAATGCCCATAAATCTCTTCGGATGGGGTTGGGAAAAATACTTTGACCTTAAAAACATATATAGAGGGATTCTTTTAAATGAGGGATTGCTTAAAGTTATTAATCAAAGCAAGATATATTTGGATTTTTCAAAGAATAGTGCAGGAGAACCGCATCTGAAAGGAAGAATTTTTATGGGTGGCGCATGCAAAACTTTTGTTTTAACAGAATATTGTAAAGATTATTTGGATTTTTTTGAAGAAGGCAAAGAGATAATTATGTTCAAAAGTAAAGAAGATCTTCTTAAAAAAATAGAATATTATCTTAAAAATGAAAAAGAAAGACAAAAGATAGCAGATGCAACATACAAGAAAGTAATAGAAAACTATAATCTTGATGTAGAATTAAGAAATGTATTCAATAAAACAAAAAACAAAAAATATATTTGTAAGCTTCCAAATATATCTGAAAAATCATTTTCAATTTCTGAAAAAGACATACTTAACAAAAATAATTTAATGGACAAGCTAAAAAATTATGATTACATTTCATTTAAGAAAAATGGGGCATCTTATTTAAAATTTAAAGATTTTTTGCAAATATATTCTTTAAAAATAACAAAAAAACCCATTAGCTGTTGT
Source organism: Candidatus Pacearchaeota archaeon (assembly GCA_002688335.1). Taxonomy (GTDB): domain Archaea; phylum Nanobdellota; class Nanobdellia; order Pacearchaeales; family GW2011-AR1; genus ARS1285. Next base: position 7,588 of record NZCQ01000001.1, read on the forward strand.
AATTATTATGTTTATACAAAAAATCTTGGAGATTACTTGTGTTCTTGTACAGAGAAATCTTTTAGAAGTTTGGATAAGGAAGATTTTATATCTTTTTTAGATTTATCTCAAATTGTTGTAACAAAAAAATTCTTTTTAGATAACTTAGAAAAATTCAAGAAAGCATTTCATGGAAAAATAGATTTTTTAAATATGGACAATACTGCTTTTGTAGATTTTCCATTAGTGAGGATTAAAAAAATATCTATAAAAAAATATCCTATAATGGAAAAAGTATTTAGTTTTAAATTTGTTTATCAATTATATTCTCTTTATTATACTAAAAAAATATTTTATAAACCATATATTCCATCACTTTTTTTCGAAATATTTTCCGGAAAATTTTTTATTCTAAGACACCTATTTGATTCGATAAGAGACAAAAGCAGAATGAATAAATTAAAAATTTATCAGGATCTTTCATAATTTTAATACATTGTTTTTAAAGATTATTATGAAAAACACTTGGATTAACCAAATATTTGCTTAAGTCTTTTCCTTATAACTTTATCATCAACATATTTTGATGGTTTATTATCATTATACCATGGTTGTTTTAGATATTCTTCATATAATTTATCATCATTGTCAATTTCTATGATTCTTTTGATTAATTTTTTGAAAGTAATTCTTTGCATATATTTTTTTGTTAAGATATTGATAATCGGAATTTTAAAGAGTATAATTGGAATTGTTTTTTTAACTTCCCTTTCAAATTTATGGTAATTAAGAAAACTTTTTTCATTAAAATCTCTTTGAACTAAAGGATTTCCCCAGAAAATGGGGATGCTATTCACAGTCATTGGTTCCAAAATTTTGTCAGTATTATATCCTGGATAAGAACTATTCTCAAAAGCTATTGTAAATTTAAATTTATTCAAGAAATCTTTAGGTTTATTTAATCCTGGTTTATAATCTTCTCCCATAAGTCTTCTTAACCCTGGTAATATTTGACCCATATTGTTATAACAAGTTCCACAAGATTCAACTTTCTTATATTTGTTCAATTTTTTAAAAAACTTATTTCTAAAAGGAACACTATTTGAATAAACAAAATTACAAAATTTAATTTTTTCTTTTTTAATTTTTTCTATGTTTGTTTCTTTATTCTTAATCACTTCATAACCAGGGGCATAATCAAATTTATAACTAGGTAATCTTAAATGTCTTGGATTTTTTAAATCTTCATCATATTCATATGTAAAAGCCCAATCACATTTACCCATATCAGGCCTGCAATTTTCATTAGTATAAAATATTTTCACAAAATTTCCTTTGAGAACAGGCATTTTCCATCTTTCTTTTTTGAAATAATATATCTCTCTTAATAATCTATATAATCCTGGAAAGTATTCCTCAATTTTTCTTCCACTCTTTCCAAAAGTTTTGGATTCTATAGGTCTTTTACCATCATATACAGAGTAAAAAACATAATCGGGTTGTTCTCTGTCAATAATTACATTATAATCTTTTTTTAATAAATTGGTAAAGAGATTATCATTTGGATCGAAATATCCTCCAAAGTATTTGAAATTTATTTTTATGGTTTTTTTCTTTTTCATTGGGATGGATAAATAATATTATTTTTTAAAGTTTTTACCTTACAAGAAAGAGATATTTTACTTTTCTTCCTTTATTTACATGGGGTAAACATTT
>NZCQ01000002.1 GCA_002688335.1 Candidatus Pacearchaeota archaeon
CAACAGAAACATTATTATTAACACCGAAAGCTGTTTGAAAAACCTCATAATGTTTTTCTTTCAGTTTAGGAGCTCCAACAACGGTCCCTTCATCACTTATATATTTAATAATGCCTTCCAAGGTTTCTCCCTCATATGCCAACTTTCTTAATCCATTTACTACAGAAGGTGCAAGATCTCTTTCCAAATGCCCTCCCCCAGCCAGACCCTTCATCGTTTTTAGACCTAAATTTGGTTCAATTCCCGTACAATCAACATCCATCATAAATCCAATAGTTCCTGTTGGTGCCAACAAAGTTACTTGAGAATTCCTATAACCGTATCTTTTCCCTAAATCAATAGCTTCATCCCATTTTTTATTTGCCAAATCGATTAAATCATCCAAACCCTCAACTCCCCCAACCCTACTAATTTTATTAGAAGCATCCCTATGCATCTTGATTACTTCTATCATTGATTCTCCATTTTCTTCAAATCCCTCAAAAGGTCCAATTTTTGCAGCAATCTGCGCAGATGTTTTATAAGCATGAGCAGTCATTAATGAAGTAATTGCAGACGCTATAGATCTCCCCTGATCAGAATCATATGCTATTCCATTCTCCATCAACAAAGCACCCAGATCCGTATAACCTAACCCTAGCGGCCTAAATCTATGAGAATTCTCTGCAATTTCCTTAGAAGGGTAAGAAGAAGAATCAACTAAGATTTCTTGAGCGAGAATAGAACAACTCACTCCTTTTTTGAAACCATCAATATCAAATAGTGGATTGGTACTCCCATCATCTTTTCCTTTAAATTTTGTCAATCTCAATGATGCTAAGTTGCACGCAGAATTATCTAAGAACATATATTCTGAACAAGGATTGCTAGCATTAATCCTTCCAGAGTTTTTGCACGTATGCCATTTATTTATGGTAGTATCGTATTGTATACCCGGATCTCCATTAACGGCGGCCGCTCTGCACATCACCTCAAGAGCTTCTTCAGCATCTACTGTTTTCCTTTTATTTGTTAATCTCTTAACAAATCTTTTATCAGGTAGATGCCTATTATCTTTATATTGATCTAGGGGGATCTCCACTTCCTCATCAAATCTATCTCCCGTCCTAAATAGAAGGTCCCAATCCCCTCCAGAGACAGCGGCCCTCATAAACTCATCAGAAACTCTAACACTATTATTTGAATTTTGTCCATCAACCGTTTTATAGGCTTCACTTTCTAAATCTCCCGCATTATGGGGAGCCCAACTAGGATTTTTAGATAGCCACAATGCTTTCTTCTCCTCATTAACTTTCCAATAAACAAACCTATAAAGATCTGGATGATCATCTCTAATTACAACCATCTTAGCAGCTCTTCTTGTTTTTCCGCCAGATTGTATTCTTCCAGCTATTGCATCATAAATCTTTAAAAAAGAAATCATACCTGAGGCAGATCCTCCCCCCCTTAAGGGTTCATCATATCCTCTAATTGTAGAGAAATCGGTACCAGTTCCAGATCCAAACTTAAAAAGCATCCCCTCTTTATAACCATGGGTAAGAATGCTATCCATATTATCGCTTATCGGCTGTATAAAACAAGCTGATGCTTGCGGCCTCTCATAAGCATCAATTCGATTCGTCACTTCACCATCAACAACAGCCCAATGAGAAGACCGTTTCTCATCCCCATTAGAATCCTCCCCACGACCCTCTCTAACACCATAAACTTCAGATAACCCAACATTAAACCAAACTGGAGAATTAAACGCATGATATTGTCCAACATGAAGATACTTCAATTCATTACCAAGGATCTCAGCCTCTTCTTTTGATAATATTCCTTGCTTAAGCCCACTATTTGCAATAGAGTCATCCACCCTAGAAACCAACTCTCGAACACCATTCTCACGATATTCATCTCCATCTCCCTTAAAGAAATATTTACTTCCCACCACCTTGGTCGCAGTATCGCTCCACTGTAAGGGAACCTCAACGCCCTTACCATCATAGATGACTTCTCCTGTAGCATAATCATCTATCCTAACATCTCTGGTCCCCCACGCAAAATGATCAAAAGGATCCCTACTTTCTTCTACAAAATGTCTCTCGATGCTTAATTTATCTTCATAACCTTTCCCATTACCACTAGCATCTCCAACCTCAACTTCTTGCTCAACACTCGCCATTTTAAACCTCCTTAATTACCTCCTTAAAATCTTTAATGTCCTTAAAATCCTTGTAAACACTAGCAAACCTTACATATGCAATTTTATCCAACCTCTTCAATCTATTCATCATCATCTTTCCTATCCTCTCGCTTTTTACTTCTTTTCCTCTTGAAGCAAGTTTTTCTTCAATCTCATTTATTATTTTATCAATCTTATCAATTGAAATTGGCCTTTTCTCGCAAGCCCTCATCAATCCATTCCTTACCTTATCCCTCGAATATTTTTCTCTCCTACCATCTTTCTTTACAATCATAATCTCCTTTTTCTCGGGCTTCTCATAAGTTGTAAATCTCTTTTTGCATTTCAGACACTCCCTTCTCCTCCTTGTCCCCTCAGGAGATTCCCTTTTATCCGTAACCTTAGTATTAAACGTGCAAAATACGCATTTCATGTTATCTGAGAAGGTACAACATGTTGTATATTCCCTCTTTTTTATGTCAACTTATTGTATAAGTTACTATAAGAACAACATCAAGTATATAAACATTTCCATACCAAATATTGTATATTGAAACAAAACAATGAGGATAATAGGGTCAACAATACAAAATATTGAAGAATCCAAAAAAGGCCTTTTATCAAGAATCGGCAAAACCTTTATAAAAGAAAATTCCTTGTCAATAAAAAGACGCGATAAAATGGCTTATGATTTTAATTCGATAAATGCGGATGTTTATAGCATGCTTGCAAGTTCATTAGGAGTTTCGACAACAACAGCCATAGGAATTCTAGCAGTCATAGGAATCTGGTCATTAGTTTGGAAGGGGCTTGCACTCTGGAAATCAGCAAGAAAAACCCACAAAATATGGTTCATAGTTCTGTTAATCGTAAACACTATAGGAATTCTAGAAATACTCTACATATTCATATTCTCCAAACTTGGAAAGAGAAATAAGAAAAACACAACAGTAAAAAAGAAATAACTAACTAATTTTTTATAAGTCTCCCTTTCTAAAATTCATCCTATCAACTGCAAAACACCAACGATAAGCAAATAAAGTCCAAGCAAAATCCTGAAAGATCTTGGCCAAACCAATATCAATATCCCTGCAACTATCGAGATAATAGCTGATGCAGTCAAAGTTACACTAACCATTTCTACCTCCACAAAGATATAGAAAAATATATTAATAAGCTTTGCTTATATATATTAAAGGTAAAACTATGGTTATCATGGTTAGACACGGGCCTGAATACGAAGTAAAGGTTTTCTGCCCCAATTGCGGAACCAGCGATGTAGTCATAGAGCGCACTAACGGATACTTCCGCTTTTTCTCATGCAATCAATGCCATCATAACGTAATTCAAAGTAGAATCAATAGGGGGGATATGTTAAGAGGATAAAGTATTACCAAACCTATAAAAACAAACTTCCATTTCTAAATATATTAAACAAAACCTATAATATAAAGTTACCTTGGGAAAGGTTAATTGAAAATGGAACCATATTGGGAATTAATAGAAAGGATAATAAAAGAATCAGACATAGTCCTAGAAATCTTAGATGCAAGATTAATAGATCTATCAAGAAATGAAAAAGTTGAAGAATTAGTAAAAGAATCCGGAAGACCCCTAATCTTTGTAATAAACAAAAGCGACTTAATTTCTAAGGAATTCCTCAAGTCACAAATCCAAAAATTAGAAGAATCAGGAGAAGTTATTTACGTTTCTGCAAAGAAAGCAAAAAGCATGAGAATATTATTCACAGCAATAAAAAAGATTTTCAAGAAACATGGAAAAAGAGAAGTCATTGAAAGAAAAATAGGAGATCCAAAACTCAAATACAGAGAGGCTAAAGGAGAAATAGTTGTAGGAGTTCTAGGATATCCTAACGTAGGGAAATCAAGCTTAATCAACGCCCTAGCACACAAGAAGAAAGTTAAAGTTAGCAAGAAAGCTGGAACAACACATGGAATACATTGGGTAAAAGCAACCGATGATATAAAATTAATCGACAGTCCGGGAGTCATACCCTTAACTAAAGATGATGAAACTAGATATGGATTAATAGGAGCAAGAGATAGCGAAAGACTAAAAAATCCAGAAGTAGTCGCAATAGCTTTAATAAAACTATTCCAAAAAAACAACATAAAAGCATTCGAAGATCTTTACAAGATAGAAACAAAAGACAAGAACACAGAAGAAATAATAGAGGAAATTGCCAAAAAAAAGAATTACATGCTTAAAGGAGAAAGATTCGACGAACACAAAACCTGCTCACTAATAATTAGAGATTGGCAACATGGAAAATTAAAAATCTAAAAAGATATTTAAACCATCCTCCTCTAAACAAATAAAAAGAGAAAATGCAATTACTATTACAAGAGTTTTTCAACAAAATCCGCGACCTATCAAAGGGCAAAACATCTCCAATGCTAAAAGCGATTATAAAACTCACATTTTATTTATCAGTATTAATAATATTGGCCCTAATAATTTTACTGACCTTAAATAAACAATACCTAATAATAAGCGTAATACTGGGATTAGTAATAATCGGAGAAATATCTCACTATCTAAGAAAATCTAGAGAGAAATCAGCTGGCAAGAAAAAATTAAGAGATAAAAAAGTGGGGAGAAACATAAAACATAATCTAAACAAAAAATCAAAGAATAAAAACATGCTAGAAAAGCCCATAAAAAATAAAAACTTATTAACAAAAACAAAGAACATAGATCTACTAAAAACAAAAAAGATCAAAGCCGTTAAATTAAAAAACTAATTATCTCTGAACTTTTGTACTTCTTTGTTGGAATTGGGAGTTTAGAGAGAGGCTTAACAAAAGCTCAAATTGAAAACTTTTGCAACAAATTAAGTGTAAAATGCAAAAGTTTACTATTTAAAATGATTATTAATATATCCAACCAACTTACTCCCTATAAGCTGAATAGTCGCCGCCCCAGCCCTCATAAAAAACTCTTCAGATTTATTAAAAGTAAGAAAAACAGGTTTGTCTGATTTCAAACAGTTAACCTTAAGAATATTTTTACCCTCAATCAAAACCAACTCAAAATTAAGATAGTGTAAATTTTGATTCCCTATATGATCCTTTATTAAGTTAGTAAAATGCAAACTAAATTTATCATTATTAATAAAATGATCTCTCTCTATTCCAACAATCGATCCGCTATCAGAAACTCCTATCAACAAAACACCTCCAGAGGTATTCAAAAAAGCAGAGATTGTTTTTAAAACAGATTGCTCAATCCTCCGATCTATTTCATTAGTATGCAAGTTTGTCCTAAGGGTAGACTTAAACTCCAATCTTTCATTCTCTCCTTTCTTAATCAAACTTAAAATTTCCTCCGGAGAATCGGTTCTCTCTATAAACAAATTAGGATTCTTCTTCTTAAACCTGTTAACTAGATTATCCATTAGCATAAACCTCACCCCACTCATATAAACAAAAGCAAACATCGAAGCTATCAAGGCACCAATAAAAACAAGACTCAAACTTGTCATAGCATAGGTATAATCAGCTATTCTCAAATCATGTGACAAGAATATCTTAAGATAAAATTTAGACAACTCTGTTAAAGTTCCCAGGGTTAAAGAAATGCTTAAAGAATAAATCATAATAAGAAAATAATTAGGCCTAAGTCTACTATTCTTATAAAGAATAATCATCAAAGCAAAACCAATGAATCCCATAGCCAAACCAAAAAATACCTGGATAACCCACCCCCTTATCTCCCCCAAGAAAAAAGACAGGATAACAAATACCAACAATACAAACTCCATCTCCCTTGGAACCTCAACATTTACTTTCCTAGACAAGGCAGGAATAAAAACCAAAATTAACAATAACAGATTAATAAACAATATCCTCCAAGAACCAGAATAAAAGAAATACCCTATTGAAAAAACCAAAAAAATCTTAATTATCAATGACAAAGAAGATTGTATCTTGGCTCCTTCAGACTTCAAAAATTCATAATTATCCATTTTCTCTTTTTAGACAAAAAAACCAATAAACAGAATGATTTAAGGATTATGGTAGTTCAGTTATTCAATTAAAACATCCTTCAATTTTCCTTAACAAAACATTGGATAGGTCTTTATTTCTCAAAATAACCACCTCAATTTTATGGGCCTCTTCGAATACCTCAATTACCTTATCCATATCAATATCCTCAAATTTATTAAATTTATTAAACAAAGATATAACCCTATTATTAAGTTTAGCTGGCTTAAATATTTGAACAATTAAATCTCCTAAGACAATGAAATCAAAATCCTCTATTTCTTTTCCAGTTCTCACATTAATGCCAATCTTTTTATAGAAATTTGAACAAAAGGCAGTAATCTGAGAATTGTCTTTAAGAACCATGTAAATCCTCTTTGGATTTATTATATCTCTTAAAACTTTATATTTCTCATTTGAAATGAATAACGGCCACCATCCAAAGATCCAGTAGGAATAGCACGAATAATCACCGTGCTCCTTCCTTGTCAAATATTTTTCAATAATCGGCATTAAAAAACTATCCAAATTAGATAGATTATCAAAAGTAAAAGTTTCAATGGAGTTAATCCCAAAATCCCTCCCAATTAAAGGGTTCTTATTAACATATGAGTTTTCTAAACTTTTTGAAAGCTCCTTCAATTTCTTAATCCAATCTAGATTTAAACTATATTCCCTATCATTCTTAACCAATACTTGCTTATTACAAAGATCCTGCAAAGACTTATAAACTGCCTGAGAAGAGACCTTCATTCGATAATTCTTTTTTATAATATTGTGTATCTTCTTTAATGTCAGAGGCCACTTACTAGAAAGAATCTCCAATATTAGATTCTTAACTCCCATCTTCTCATTCCTAATCAAGAAACTATCAGCACCTTCCATCATTAATCAATACACCATTAGAGTATTTTAAACCTTTTGGTTGATTTTATCTCTACCAAGAATATATCTTCAATAATGTATATCTTTAACCAATGAAAAACAAGTTGTAAGGAGGTAAAAATGACAGATTCAAACACACACGAAGAACAAAGCTATCTTGATGCAATTGTCTCCTTTCTCACAGCACAAGAAGTAACTCACTATGAAACAGAAATCTCTGATGGAGAGAATTTTGTAATGGGGTATGGAAACACTCCCGAAGAATCTCAAGAAAATGCAAGTGAGCAATGGGATGAATATGGAGGTTCAAATGATGATGAAGGAGATTGCTGTTATTTAGTCAGCGCATGTCTTGATGCCAAAGAATTGCCAAGAAGTTCGCCTGAAATGAAAGCCATGAAACATTTAACTAAAAGTTTCATATTACAATCTTTCCAAGGAAGAAGAGATTATATATCTTACAAAAGAAAAGCTCCGGGAATTGTCCAAGCAATAAAAGATAGAAAAGAAGCTCAAGATATATGGGATGGAATCCACAAAAAATTGGAAACAATAGCATCATCAGTTCATTCAAATAACCTTAGGGAAGGACATAGGTTATACAAGGAACTGGTTTTAGATTTAGAATCAAGATATATCTAAAGAGAATTTTGTATAAACGCGATTTCCAAAGGAAATTTGGTAAAATTCTCTATTAGAAACCGAGAAAAATAGAGTTTTTCAAAGTTTTCTAAACATCAAATCTCTTCTTTCTTTTTATTTTTTCAAAACAAATAATACAATTGAAACAAAGAACCAATAAACACAAGAATAATCCCTATAACCGCATAAGACTTCTCCCTACGCATCTTTCTCAATACCCTTTTATCAATTCGTTTCTCTTTTCTGACACTATCATGAACTAATATAACACTAATCCCTAAAATAATCGTGCCAAATGCTTCAATGATAAAACCTAATATAAATAAAGCCGGTTGCATTAAAACATATAACAGAAAATATATTTATAAAACCTCCTTTCCTAGATAGTGAATGAAAATATATCTTTCTGGAGATCATGCAGGATTCAAATTAAAAGAGAAAATAAAGTCTTGGCTAAGAAATGAATATGGAAAAAATTTTTACAACTCCCCTGGGTGGGCGGGTGGGTTGAGAGATAACAGTCGTAAAAATTCTTCTATAGAAATCGAAGATTTCGGACCTCTAGAATATAATGAGAAAGATGATTATCCAGACTTCGTAATTCCCATGGCCAGAGAAATTGTCAAAAATAAAAATAGTAAGGGTATAATTATCGCAGGATCAGGTCAGGGCGAATCAATAGCCACAAATAAACTAAAAGGAATCAGGGCAGGATTGTATCATGGAGGAAGCACTAAAATTGTTAAAACAGGAAGGGCACACGATAACATTAACATATTATGCCTAGGATCAAGATTCGCTAGCGAGAAAGAGGCTAAAAAAGCCATAAAGAGTTTCCTAGAAACTCCATTTAATAAAGGCAGGCACTCAAGAAGACTAAATAAACTCAAACACCTAGGAAGTAAATGAAAACATTTAAATATAACCATAATGATAGTTATAATAACCTAAATCAAGGTTATACAATATGGAATTATTAGATTCTCTAAAAGCAGATAAGGACTCACGAAAGATTTTTGGAAGTAAAGAATTGAAAATAATTGAAAAGCAATTAATGGGGATCAAATTAACACAATCTGAAAAAAACAGATTATCCAGAGACATAAGAAAAAAGTTAAGATTCATCAAGGAAATAAATAAATTCAATAAAGAATTTGGATTAAAAAAAGGAAAGATTGTAAGAAACATTATTGAAGATACAATTAACATAATTAAAGAAGATCATTCATTCAGAAAGATTAAAAAAATCTTATTATTCGGATCGTACGCTACCAATGAAGCGATTTTCCGCTCAGACATAGATATAGCAATTGAGTTTGATAAAATTGATTTAAAAGAAGCAACAAAATTCAGGATTAGAATATCCAAAATAACCTCAAATAAAGTAGATATCCAAGTTTACAATATATTACCAAAGAGATTAAAAGAATCTATAATTAAACATCATAAAATCTTATATGAAAAGAGCAAATAAAACATTAACATTATAAAATGAAAAACCAAATACTGCCATCAATTATAGCAAACAATCAGACCGAACTAAACGAAAGATTCAACAAAGTAAAAAATCTAACAAATAATTTTCATGTAGACATCATGGATAATGGATTCGTTAAAAACACATTCATGAACTTTAACTTCAAACTGCCCAGAAAAATAAAGAATAAAAAAACTAACTATGAGGCACACCTAATGATGCATGGACACAAAGCAATGCATTGGATTAAAAAAAACAAAAACAAAGTGAATCTGATAATTATCCATCACGAAGCAAATAACTTTAAACCACTCCTAGCTCATTTAAAAAAGCAAAAAACAAAAACAGGCATAGCTCTAAAACCCTCAACATCTATCAATAAAATAAAAGAATATCTAAATGATATAGATCAAGTTCTATTGTATATAGCATCAGGACTAGGAAATTATGGGGGAAAATTTCTTCCATCAATGCTAAATAAAATAAAAAGATTAAGGAAATTAAAACCAAATTTAGACATAGAAGTTGATGGTGGAGTAAACAATAAAATAATTAAAAAACTAAAAAAAGCCGGAGCTAACAAATTTGTTATTGGAAGTTATTTGCAGAACAGCAAGGAGATCAAAAAAGATTTTGATGGGTTGAAAGGACTTATTAAGTAAAATTAAATCTATCATAATCAAATTTTCTATGATCTATCGCAGTAAGTTGAACTTCATTTTTATCAAGGACAATTTTAAAAATCAGCCTTAGCTTTCCAGTAATTCTTGTTGATTTATATCCATGAAGATTTCCAGAAAGCCTATCTCCCACTGAATGAGGATTCTCTTTTAATCTTTCAATTTTCCTATCAAGAGCTTTCACAAATTCTCCATCTTTTCGATGTTTCTTAAACTGCTTAGAAAACTCCTCGGTTACGGAGATTTCCCAATTCATCATATATCTAGAACAGAATTAATCTTATGAACCCTTCCTTCTCTAACATCCTCTTCGCTTTTTTTAATCTGATCCAGAGTATCAGAATTAGATAAAACAGCAATTGTCTCCATCACTTGCTTCAATTCTTCTTTTGTCACCATTGTTTCTTCTATTTTCCTCAATTGATCTACGATCTCCTCGTCTGATATTTGTGTTTCCATTTACTATCCAAGAATAAGATGATTATAAGGTTTATGGTTACATTTAAAAAAACTCTTCTACTTATATGGGAAAAGGGGAAGATGATTTCAAAAAGACTTCAAGAAGCGGCAAATGTTCTAAGAGCTGATGTTCTTAAAATGACAACTGCAGCGGGAAGTGGCCATCCAACCTCATGCCTATCAGCAGCAGAAATCATGGCCTGTTTATTCTTTTATGAAATGAAATACGATATCAAGAGTCCTAATAATCCAGATAATGATGAATTCGTGTTAAGCAAAGGTCATGCAGCACCAGCCCTCTATTCAGCCCTATACCGGGCAGGCTGTATAAATCACAACCTTTTATCCCTAAGAAAGTTTACAAGCAAACTTGAAGGGCATCCGATGCCATCTTCACTAAAATGGGTCAAAGTCGCAACAGGAAGTTTAGGACAAGGACTTTCCGTAGGATTGGGCATGGCTCTGGCAGCGAGATTACAGAAAAGAGAATTCCACACATATGTATTACTAGGAGATTCTGAACTAACAGAAGGCTCTATATACGAAGCATTACAGCTAGCTAGCTATTACAAACTAAACAACCTAACAGCAATAGCAGATATAAATAAACTAGGCCAAACAGGAGAAACAATTGAAGGCCATAATATTAACAACTATAAAAAGAGATTTGAGGGTTTCGGTTGGCAAGTAATCACAATAAACGGTCATGATATAAATCAAATACTAAGAGCATTAAAAAATTCCAAGAAAACCAAAAAGCCTACATTGATCTTAGCCAAAACGCTAAAAGGAAAAGGAGTAAGCTTTATAGAAGATAAAAATGGATGGCATGGAAAAGCATTAAGCAAAGAAAAACTAGAAAAAGCATTAAAAGAAATCCCAGAAACAGATTTTCCAGAATTTAAGATAATAAAACCAAAAAAAACAAATCATAAATTTAAGATAAAATCCTTCAAGAAAAATAACTACCACAAAAATAGAGACATTGCAACAAGAGAAGCGTACGGTAGAGCATTAGCGAATCTAGCTAAATCAGATCCCAGAATCTTGGCTGTTGATGCTGAAACGGGAAACTCAACATTCTCAAACCTAGTTAAGGAAAAAACTCCAAATCAATTCATACAAACATTTATAGCAGAACAAAATATGATTGGTGTTTCAACAGGACTATCAATTAAAGGATTCAGAACATTCCCAAGCACGTTTGCAGCATTCCTAACAAGAGCATTTGATCAACTAAGAATGGCCTCAATTTCAAGAGTAAACTTAACAATTTGTGGAAGCCATGCAGGGGTTTCAATAGGCGAAGACGGAGCAAGCCAAATGGGACTAGAAGATATAGCCATGTTCAGAAGTCTAAGAAATAGCAATATTTTCTATCCTAGCGATGCAATATCATGTGACAGATTAACAAACACATGCTCAAGACTAAAAGGAATAAACTACATCAGAACAACAAGAGCCAAAACCCCCATAATATACAACAACAATGAAAAATTCAAAATCGGAGAATTCAAGATACTAAAAAAATCCAACAAAGATCAAATAACCCTTATAGGATCTGGAATCACCTTACACGAATCATTAAAAGCCCATGAAAAACTGAAAAAGAAAAACATAAACAGTGCTGTAATCGATCTTTATTGTATCAAACCATTCAACCACAAAAAACTAATAGACTTCACAAAAAAACACGGAAACAAAATAATAATAACAGAGGACCACCATTACGAAGGAGGGATCGGAGAAATGCTAAAATCGGGTCTTATTGATTCTGGAATCCAAATTAAACATCTAGCTGTAAACAGACTTCCTCATTCAGGTACAACGGAGGAGCTACTTGGATTTGAAGAAATAGATGAATATAGCATCATAAGAAATGCTATAAAGCTAACGAGAAAATAATGCAAACAATAAAAAGACATTTAAACAAATAAAAACTCTATTAAGTATGAAAGAAGAGGTTAAAATAAAAGAAGTAAATCCCACATTGAAGTTTTTATTATCAAACAATAACGTAGTTATAAATTTGCTTCTTCTAGGCTTTTCATTCTTACTAATAATAATGATCCCAATTATGGCCTTAAAAGATTGGTTAAAAGAAGAATTAGTTGTAGATATAATATTGATGATTATAGGTAGTTTCCTAGGAGCAGGATTACTAAAATATGGATTAAAAAAAGAGAATGGCACAGCAAAATAAATCACCAATAACAGCATTCATAGGGGCATTTGTAGGATTAATCACATTTGGTATGATTAATACGAACCTATCAATATTAGGGGCTATAGTCGGAGCGTTTATAGGTTACGCTTTAGGAAAAGAATGGTAAAATGACAAATTCAGATTTAATAAATAAAAATTGGGACATATTATTATTCCTAATAATAATAATAATTAGTTTTATCATTTCTTCTTTCTATAAAGATTACTTTTGGATATTTATAACACTAGTAGTCATTTTGTCATCCATAATTCTTATAAAAAAAATGAAGGAAAAATAACCCAATAAGATGGTACAAATATTCTTAGACAGTGCAATATTAGAAGAAATAAAATCACTAAAAAACATAGGATTATTAGACGGAGTTACAACAAATCCCAGTTTAATCAAAAAGGCTGTAGATCAGCTAAAAAAACAAAACAAAAAAATAAGTATTGAAATTTATATAAGAAAAATTCTAGAAACCTGCAATAAAAAACCTGTCAGTCTTGAAGTAATTGGAACAAATCTCAAAGAAATGGTTGAGGAAGGAGAAACTCTCTATAAAAAATTCAAGAAATATGGTAATGTTTACATAAAAATTCCAGTAAATCCATGCATGGAAGATAAGTGTACTTTAGGAAGTGATGGAATCAAAGCTATAAAAGAATTATCCAAAAACAAAATCCCGGTAAACTGCACATTAATCTTCACACCAGAACAAGCACTTTTAGCAGCCAAAGCAGGAGCAAAATTTGTTAGCCCATTCATGGGAAGAGAAGACGATTATATAAGAGAAATAAATAGGGTAAAATTCAAAAAAGAAGATTACTTTCCTAAAGAAGGATACAAAAAAGAGAAGAAAACACTAGAAGATAATGGAATTATCTCAGGCATAGATTTAATAAAAAAAACAATTGAAATATTCAAGAAGAACAAAATCAGATCTAAAGTATTAGCAGCTAGCATAAGAAGCAGTAGACAGTTCAGAGAAGCTCTAAAAGCAGGAGCAGACATCGTAACCCTTCCATACAAAATCATTATCGAATCACTTAATCATCAAAAAACAATTGAAGGCATGAAAAAATTCACAAAAGACATCGTTCCTGAATATGCGAGATTGATAAAGAAAAATGAAAACAGCAAATATAAATAAAATGAAAAACTACTATGAGATGAAATCATTCACTCTGAAAGACATTCCAAATTTAGACACTTGTGTTTTAGGAGCATTAGAATTACTAAACAGAGAGAAAGTCCCCAAAATTAACATTCCCTATAAACATCCACTTGTTGTGGGATCAGGAAATGCAGAAGCAACAGGCAAAATATTATTCCACGATAAAGACGCTATATTCGCTAACGAGAGCAATCTAAAAACAAAGATAAAAACAAAAGGAATAGATGGGATAGTAATCATCTCCGCATCAGGAAGCAAACATGCTCCAATAATTGCTAAAAAAGCTAAGCAACATAAAAAACACATAACACTCATCACAACTAAAGATCATTCTCAAACAGAAAAATATCTAGACAAAAAACACAGCCATGATGAATTCATTTTCCCAAGACAAAGAGAACCTTATACCTATAACACTTCCACCTACTTAGGAATGATTCTAGGAAAAACAAAAGAAAATCCAAAAGAAATTTACAATTTTATTAAAAACAAAATAGACAAGTTAAATCTAAGTAAACTAAGGACATACAAAAGATTCTACCTAATCATCCCACCAAAGTTCAGTTTGATAAAAAGAATGTTTGAAGTTAAATTCATCGAACTATTCGGGAGAGAGATTGCAAGAGACATCGAAACAAGTGAATATATAAAACATGCAACAACCGTTATCCCAAGTAAAGAACTATTTATCAGCTTCGGAGAAAAAAACACCCATTATGGCAAAAAAGAAAACCGACTTTACATTCCATTACCAAAAAAAGCAGACTTCGGAACCATAATAGCCATAGGATATTATATAATTGGAAAAATACAATCTCACAATCCTTATTTCAAAAAGAACATAGAAAAATATACAAAAGAAGCTAGCAAAGTCTTTAACACAAGGATAGGGCCGATAGTGGAATAATAATCAATGAAAATAATTAAAGGTAAGAAAGATAAATTAGAAGAAATAGGAAGTCAATTTATACTAGACGCTATAGAAAAAACTCTAAATTAGAGAATGTCTAGATCATTTTCCTTGAATCTCGAATAAACTTCTTTCGCACCTTTTTCTTCACAATATCTTTTTAATCTAAGAACATAATCGTAAACAGGATCTTTTTCACCACTAGCAGAATATCTTAGCAGATCTGATTCGTTAAATCCCAATCTTTCTATATACTCACTAAAGAATTTTTCAACTAATGCATGAACTACGCCCTCTCCTATTTTTTTAGATTCTCTATAGATTTCATGTTCCTTAGGAATATCTCTTCCAAAAATATTTGATGCGTATAATTCCTGATTTAATCTTTGAACTAAATTCGTTCTTTCATATGGCTTGACAATACAATGGAATATTTCTACGATTGGTATAAATAATGCACCAACAACTTCATCGCAGGAGGTTAGTATCCCTTTATTTTCTCCAACAACTTCATAACCATTTCCTTCAATAAATCTCCACCCCTCTTTATTAAAATGGATTCCCTTATTCCCCTTAGAGATCTCCACATTTTTTATTAGTTCTGACCAAAAATGATTGCCTCCGTTATAGTAATAATCCGCTCCCAATACCACATTAAATGTATATGTCACCGCCACTGGAATGAGACCTCCATCTCTTGGAGATAGGGGAGTATCTCGACCAAGTGCATCAATTCTTATTTGGTACTCTGCATCCTCCCCAACATACCTTAAAAACTCATCAAGACTATCCTGGACCCTCTCTTGATACATTTTAATTACATTACTATCAATTTCAAGAGGAGTAAAATTAATATCCGAATAATAATTAATTGTAACTTCATCTACAGGATCTTCAACATTATTTCTAAAGTGAGTAAATAATTTTATCTCATCCTCAAAACTATGACTATTTCCTTCCCCCCTCAGAGATTCATTCCTAATTGGGTCCCTTAGCGGAGGTGTTATGTTTTCTCTATAAAACGAAGCAAATTCTAACATTTTGGATCCTCCAGAGGTTTATTTCTCTATAAAATGCACATAGAATGAGTTTATAAAACTTACTACATGTATTAATTTTATAATAGTAACATATATTCACATTAAACTTATAAGAACAAACATCTTTACCATAAAAACAGGTTCAAGAAAATGAAACTAGGATTCATAGGACTGGGTAGAATGGGTAGTAACATGGTTCTAAACCTCCTAGACCATAAACACAAACCAGTTGTCTATAATAGAAATTCTAAAATCACTAAAAAATTTGAGAAAAAAACACCAACCTCCTACTCTTACCAAGAAATGATTTCCAAACTTCCAAAAAGAAAGATAATCTGGTTAATGATCACATCAAAGGCAGTAGATTCCATAATAAAAGACCTAATCCCTTTTCTAAAAAAAGGAGATATCCTAATCGACGGAGGAAACTCTTACTTTAAAGATTCCATAAGAAGACATAATCAACTAAGAAAACACAAAATATATTTTCTTGATGTTGGAACTTCTGGAGGCATTGAAGGAGCAAGGAATGGTGCATGCATGATGATTGGAGGAGAAAAAAAGATATTAGAACTAACAGAAAAATTATTCAAAGATATGTGTGTAAAAGATGGTTATGGATATATGGGAGAATCGGGAGCAGGACATTACGTTAAAATGGTTCATAATGGAATAGAGTATGGGATGATGTCAGCAATAAGTGAAGGAATTGAAGCAATTAACAAAAAAAAGAACAAATTCAAAACAAATCTAAATGAGGTAACCAAAGTCTATAGTAATGGAAGCATTATTGAAGGCAGGTTAATGAGCTGGACAAGAAAAGGAATGAAAAAACCATATTTCAAAAACATTAGTGGAAAAGTTCCAAAAGGAGAAACCGAGAGAGAAATGGAAGAGCTCACGAAGATAGCTAACATGCCAGTCCTAAAGCAAGCTATCAAAGAAAGAAAGAAGACAAGAAAAAAACCAAGTGAATTTGGGAAAATAATAAGTGTTATGAGAGATGAGTTTGGTGGACATAAGTTTAGTAAGAATTAAGAAATGTAAATAGTATAGCCATTAAGATATCCTCCTATCTGGATTTCTCTTGATAGCATCTTTATATTCATCATAAGTCATCCAAAAACTCTCACTACACTCTAAACAATGAAAATCGACCTCTGAACTATTTTTATCTAATAACCACTCAACCTCCCTTGATTCACAATCTGGGCAAATTAATTTTTCACCTAACTCCATCCAATCAACAGAATGCCCAACCCTTGTAGGATCTATATCTCCGCTCTTAAATCCTTTAATCAGATTTTCAATTTCTTCAGATACATCATCCGAAATTTCTTCTAATTCTTTAACAAATTCGTCGGAAAATTCTACCTTCCATTTCTTTTTTTCTTTCATTTCTTAAATTCAAAATCATCTGAGTAATCAGGAGACCACACCTTAAAAGGTGTGAGATTACTCTAGATCCTAACCAATGAAAATCAAGTAGATTTTCGTGGCCCTCAAAATCGTAGATTTTGTCGGAAACAAGGGCCTGTAACAAACCACACCCTCTATGTGGTGGCCCATTGTTTTTTTGATGTTCTTATTGATCACTCTTATGATACAAATCTAAAACATATACTACGCTCTTATCCCTTAAGTAAGCATAAGACAACCTGAATGGTTTTGCATATAATTCTCTTGTTTCTTTCCTATTATGTTGCATTGGTTTCCCAATTTCAGGATATTCAGATATTTTCTTAATTTGGTTTATTATTTTTTCCCTTAACAGATCATTCTTGATCTTGGAGAATGTTTTAGCAAAATTTTTATCAAAACGCACCTCTACCATTTATTCATTTCTTCTAAATTTTCAGAATCCATACTAAGGTACTCTCCAGAATCTATCCTACTCTGTGCTTCTTCAGTCCTTCTTGCAAACTCTAAATCTTCCTTGAACCTCTCAAATTCCACCCTTAAATTCTGCAATTCTAGATTCATTTTCTCAAGAGAAGGTCCTTGTTCCATAACAAAACATGCCCTAATAATTTATATAGTTTTGCATAATCTAAGATTCACTTCAATCCCTTACAAAAATCATAAGCATCATCCTTCGGCTTATATCCCACAAGCTTCTTAGTAAAAGACAAATCCATATACTTCTTCTTATTATCCGAACTTCCACTCAATATTCCATATCTAACACTTTTCGGAGCAACAATGCACTTATGAATTAGCTGAGTCATATCTCTTTGACTTATAACATAATCATAATTATCTCTATTCAAACAAACTTTTTCTCTTAAATCATCAGAAACATAAGCGCCAATTCTTATAGCCAAACAAGACAGGTTATATTTTTTTGAAAAAACATAACAAAGAGATTCTCCAAAAACCTTAGAAGCTCCGTAAAAGCCAGAAGGCTTAGGTGCATGATCTTCTCTCACTCTTTTCCCTAAAGGATATCCCCTTATCGCATGAACACTGCTTGCATAAATAACTCTTTCACATCCAGCCAATCTTGCAGCCTCAAAAACATTGTATGCACCAATTATATTGGGAGCTAAAACCTCATCAAAACTTGCACTAGGATCAGATTCCGCAGCCAAATTAACAACAACAGAAATGCCCTTCATAGCTTTCTTCAACCTAGCAACATTAGAATAATCAACAACCCTGACCTCATATCCTTCAATCTTTCTTTTCTTTCTAGAACCAATTACAACACCATAATAACTCTTATAATTTTTCTCATAATCCTCCAAAATCCCGGGACCAATCCTTCCAGTAACTCCTAAAAACAAAACCTTTCTTTTAACCATCTTACCTCTTATTTTTACAACTCTCCTGGGCGGGTGGGCGGGTTGAGAGATTACAGTTGTAAAAATTACACACATTACAAATAAAGAATAATATTTAAATGTAATGTGAACCAATTTACCTTCAAGCTAACCTTTTCAAAAAAGATATTACTCCATCGTTTTTTTGATTTATCAATTACCAAAAACTTTAATGAAGCAACTAAGCGGAGCTAGTTGCGAAACATAAAACAAATCAACAGCTTTAAAAAATCAAATCAACTTTCAATAGCATGCAAAAAGAAATAAGATGCAAGGATTGCAATAAAACATTCGAGGTGAATCCCAACGCTAGATATCCTAGGAAATATTGCGATACTTGCAGTAAGGAAAGGAAAGAGGCCTACGCCAAGATCGGTGAAATAAAGTTTGAAGATTGTGAGGATTGAATGCGCCATGGGAGAATGAGCTATTTTGGGTTGGTTAGGGGTATCGATATTTAATAAACTCTGCCCCTATAATTTGCCGTATCAATGAATATTTTATCTTCAACAACTTCAAAAATATATCTTATCTCTCCAATTCTTATTCTATATCTATTTTTACTTTTTCCCTTAAATCTCTCAATATCTAAGCGCAAATTATTATCTGAATTAAAGTCTTTTAATCTTCCTAATTTTTCCCTTACTTTTTCAGCATTAGGCAGTTTATTTATAAATTGATTAACTTTTTTAAGAATTATAATTTGAAACATTTTAAAGAGGTTCATAATCTTCTAGATTTCTAGGCTCATCTAATGAATCTCCGTGTAGCCCTTCAAGTTCTGCTTGTTCTTCATCTGAAAGGAATGGAATTGATCCACCATTAGCTTCTCTAACAGTTTCCAAAATAAATTCCTTTAGTTCCTTCTTACTACTTGGTAAAGATTCTTGTTCCATGATTAGAATAACCTTAGATGGTATTTATATATTTTGGTTCGAAGAGAGGTATCGTTATCTTTTTTGTCTAGGCTCATAAAACACTCCAACACTATAATAACTCCTATAAGAATTTCTTTCTATAGAGATAGTATGGCAACAAATAGCAAAACTCTGAAATTGGCCTTCAACTTTATATCTTTTAAATAAACCTCTTGCATTTACCCCCTTTGAGTCACAAGACGCGTTTACATCTATAATTATAAAATTTTGTTCTTCGTTAACGGCCTTATGATAAGTTAATCTTGGATTACTAAACACCAGGGTAATTTACTACATAATTATCTTTTAAACCTTTCTAAAATTCGATTCTCCCCGTGAGCATCGAATGCGCCATGGGAGAATCGAACTCCCGTCCTGTGATTGGCAACCACATGTTCTACCACTAAACTAATGGCGCATATTTTTACTGAGAAATTCCTATTTAAATAAATTTGCATTAAACAGATAAATTCACAAAACCTCAACATTAATATCTTTCAAAGAATCCCTAATAGTTCCAAGAATCTTCTCTTCATCTTCCCTTAATTTATCTAACCTCTTTTCTTCTCTTAACTCATCAGCCTTCAAAGCCTCAATATCTTTTTCTAATCTTTTAATACTCTCCTTCAAATCAGAAGTCAAATCTCTCTCTAGCTTAAAACTATCAAGCTCTTCCCCCATATTAATCAATTCCTGAATATTCTGAATAACAAGATTCTTATTATTCAAAGAACTAACAAGATTCTTCAGGATCTCTCCCTTATCCTTATCAAAAGCTCTATCAAAATTCCCTCTATATTCTTTAACAATTCCCATTTCAGTTCTATTCTCATGCCAAATTTTAGCAAGTAATTTAAAATCAATCATCCCTCTCAACATAATTAATTTAGAACTTAACCTATCCTTCAAATTATTATAATTTTTATTGCTATCTTCCCATTCCTTAAACTCATCACTACTCTCAATCTTAGCAATATCATTCCCATTTTTCTTAATTTCTAATCTCAATCCCTCCGATTTATTCCCTATCCCCTCAATCTCCTCGTTAGTATTCCTAATCAAATATCTAACATCTTTTAATTCTCCCAACTTTCTCTTAACATCAGAAATTACATCAATGCGCTCAAGCAATCCTTTATTTTCTTCTTGAAGTCTATCCAATTCTCTAAAGAAATCTCCAGCACTTTTCCCTATTACAGCAACCTCCTTTCCAATTAAAAATGTCAGTTTTTGATAACTCTTTCCTGTTCTCTTATCAAAACCTTCAAACAAACTGTCAATACTATCTCTACTTAATTCTCCCAAATCTAACAAGCCCTTCATCAACTGCTCTAAATTAAAAATATAGTTCTCCAGATTTCCTTTAACAATGTTCTTAACTCTATCTTCAGTTTTTATCTTTTCCCAATCAATATTTCTCAACCCTTGAATCCCCCTCTCAAACCCCTCAGTTAGTTGACTAATTCTCTCCCTGACAGAAGAAAAATAATGGTTTCTATCTTCAGAAAGGATCCCAATTTCATCCTCCATCCAAGAATCTAACTCACCTACACCTACCTTCCTGACTTCAACAATTTCTTCTTTCTTCTTCCTAAATAAATCCCAAAATCCCATGTAAAATAATATAAACCACAGGTTTTATATCTAATTATTTTATCAATACCTATTACCTCCCACATATTATTCCACCTAATTAAAGATACTCGCTCAAAACCTGTTTAACTCTCTCACTATCATTAAACAAATCCTCTTTCCCAAAACCCTCTACAGCCCCATGCTCCATAGCCTCATCCATTTTATCTTTATAATTAGTAATCAACATTACAGGAATCAAAACATTCTTATTCTTAATATAATCTATCAACTCCAGGCCATTTCTCTGATCTCTACCAACCCTATTAACTAAAACTAAATCTACATTATCCAATTTAGCAATTCCCCCATCCATCGTCTTTATATCTTCGACATCAGCATTAAAATTATTCTCGATAAAAGATTTAATCTGAGGTCCATCATAATCACAATTCCCAACCAAAATTACTTTTTTATTTAATTCTTCCATATTAAAAATTACCCCAACTCCATTTAGGCCTCTCACCAGCCCTATAACAAATAAAAATTAAAATCGCAATCGAAGCGATAAGTTTAAAGAAAAACCATGCCAAATCCTTGTTAGTCGGAGAAGAAATTGACGCAAGTTCTAAGCCAGTATAAACAATAAACAAAATAAAAGCCAAGGTTACAATCCACCCCTCCACCATCACCGGAGTCCAACCCCATCCAAAAAGCTTACGCTTAAACCAATAACCTTCAGGATTATCTCTCAAATAATCCAAATACCTTCCAAACATTGACTTTCTCATAGATAAAATTAGAAGCAACCATTAATATAGTTAGCGATATAGACTACCAAGAATCGAACTTCCGACTTCTTGGTGTAAACTAATTAACCATAAAAGTTACTTTTTTAGATAATCGTTCTTGATAAGTTTTGTTACAAAATGTTTTTACACACGATCTAGTTGCTCATTTATATTACCATAATTTAATTCAAATCCATACACTGCTTTAAACTTGTCTTGAAATTCTTTCTTTGAATTAATACTCATAAGAGACTTAATTAGTTCTAAGATCTTTTGCTTTCCAAATTTTTCTACTAGAAGTTTAACTACAAACCCTGACTCTTTATATACTCCCGGACCACTTTTCTCATAATAATCCAGAAATTCACTAAATTCCTTTGGCTTATTTTTTGTTTCATCTTGATCAGATAAATAAATAGCCATTCCTTCCCACAACCAATCAGGCTTATTTTTAAAACCAGAAATAACTTGAAAAAATGAGTGTGCCAATTCATGTTTGATGGTTTTAGA
The DNA here is from genome assembly GCA_002688335.1 of Candidatus Pacearchaeota archaeon. Classification (GTDB taxonomy): domain Archaea; phylum Nanobdellota; class Nanobdellia; order Pacearchaeales; family GW2011-AR1; genus ARS1285. Next base: position 22,264 of record NZCQ01000002.1, read on the forward strand.
ATACTCTTCCTCAGAAAATTTGTGACAACTTTCTTTTTCATAATTCTCCCTATCTAACATATAAACATCAGCCTTATTAACAAATCCAACAACCCAATCTTCTGTCTTTTTACCAAGTATTTTATCTATTGTTACCCTATTTTTAACTAAAAATATTCTAGGCTTATTAAATTCCCAATTTAATTCAAAGAAATTGCCTAATTCACTTATGGCTTTCTTATAATCTTTTTCTATTTTCTCATCATCAATGTATTGTATAGAAAATGTCATCTTAAAACATGGGCGTAGGAAGAATCGAACTTCCGAATCCTCGGTGTAAACGAGGTGGTTTGCCACTAGCCTATACGCCCATAATAAATTAAGAATGAGTGGCTTTTTAAGGCTTTTTATTTGAAATAATGTTATTATTAGAAAGTAATTAATAATGATAAGGTTTATAAAGGATTTAAATGAGAGATTAATATGAATAAAAAACTAACTACGAAAATAGAGGAAGCTCAAGAAGTTGCATTGGAACTTGAAAAATTAGGAGAGTTTAGTAGAGATAATAGTTTTTCTCCTCCAAAAGTTTATGAGGAAGCAGTCTCAAAAATGGAAGATATTGTAAGTTCCCTTAATGATTATATAGAGCCTAAAACAAGAGGTGAATTAATTGAATCTGAACTACGTAGAAGATTAATTGGTGAAGCAGCTGAAATTGAGAAAAGATTAAGTGGTAAATTAATAGATTTTGATTCAACTTTAAGATTATATGGAATTCCGCAACAAGATATCGATGAACTTGAACCCTGGCTTCTTAAAAACAAAGATAAAGTACTTGAAACTGTCGAAAGGCTTTACCGAAAATTTGAAGGAAGTAATAATTCTCATTTAGGTCTTGATATTTGGCCCGTAAGAAGAGAAATTGAAAACTTTGCCTCATCAAGCATTACGAGATTTCATAAGAAATTAGGAAAATTTCTGCAAGGATTTACACAAATTGGAAATTATTTAAGAGATATTAACGCTGTTCCAACTAGTGAAGCTAGATCCTATTTTAATTTTAATACAAACGAACTTGCAATAGGAATTGAAGCAATATGTAAAAGAACAAAAGAAGGATTATTAAAACTTGATCATAAACAATTAATAAGATTATATGGTCATGAAGGAATGGGGCATGCATTAAACTTTATTTTATCAAGATGTGAAGACTTACCTCACTTTTTATCCAAAGAATCAAGTTTTGTTGAATCAACAGCAGAGTCAGTTGCTCAATTTTATGAAAGACAATTGCTTGAAGATATAAAAGATTCCGATGAATTACAGAGAGATCTTGAGATTGCACATCTTTTTGAGGAGATATATCAAGATTCTAGTGATAAGGAATATGTGGATAGATATGGGTTAAAACTAACTCAATATGCAACAAGGGTTTTGGCAGATAGATCGCTTGGAGATCATAAAGATTCAAAAGTTATAGATAAAAGAAAAGGATTAATTAAAAGAGTTGCATTGTATAGAAATCATGCAACATATATAGTTGAAAATAGTCTAGATCATTATGATTCACAAGGAAATTACTCAGAAGCAGCCGTTTCTGAATTACGATATTGTGCAAATCCTGTAAGAAGAGCACTAGATATATTCACCAATGGGGGAATTGAATATAAAGCGGAAAGTAGAGATACAATTGATCAAGCTTTATTAACAGGATTTTGGACTTCAAAAGGATTCGTTGATAATGCCAGAATTATTGCACAGAAAAATACCAAAGAATAACATTTAAATACAAAACAACAATCATAATATATAAGTAAAATAAAATGACAAACCCAAATAATCCAAATGAACCAACAAGTCTTGATGATAAGAAATATCAAAATCCTGAATTAAAAAATGTCCAGGTCCCTCAATCCCCAAACCCTCAAGAAAGCAAAGAGATGCAAAAAGTTCGAGAGAATATTGAGAACTTGAAAAAACATATTCTAAAAAAATACAAATTCATTACAGGCATTGGAATAATCCCCCCTCAAGCAGCAGAGATGTTTGATGAAGAAAACAACTTAAACGAAGAGGAGAGAAAACAAAAACCAATGCACCTATTAGTAGTTCTTCCAGATGATAAGGAAAAAGAATTCAATAATGTAAAACTAGAAATAATCAAAAAAGTAAAAGAAGATAAGCTAAAGGTCTGGTTAAATATTTTCTTAGAAACGGACCTATGGGAGATCTGTCTTGACAGTAAATACAACATAATTGAAGCTATTGGAATGTCATATCCAATCCATGATAAAGGAATCTTAGGATCATTAAGAGTTGCCCAAATACACAAATCACTTGTTCTAAAAAAATTTGAGAAATATGTTTATAGTTATGTCATTGGAGGAAGCCTAGTCCGAGGAGAAGCAATTAAAACATCAGACGTAGATGTCTACATAATCATAGACGACACTGATGTAAAAAGAATGCCTCGCTTAGAATTAAAAGATAAGTTAAGAAACATCATACACAGCTATGTAATGCAGGCAGGAGAGCTTGCAGGAGTTAAAAACAAACTATCCCCCCAAGTATACCTCTTAACAGAATTCTGGGAAGGAGTTAAAGATGCAAACCCAATTTTCTACACCTTCTTGAGAGACGGAGTTCCAATTTACGATAGAGGAGGGTTCTTGCCTTGGAAATTACTTCTTAAAATGGGGAAAATCAAACCAACTCCAGAATCAATTGACATGTTTATGGGGATGGGGGACAAAACAAAAGACATGGCAAAAAGAAGGCTTCTAGACATAGTAATAGGAGATATTTACTATGGAGTTTTAACGCCAACTCAAGCACTTTTAATGCTTTATGGATTACCTCCAACAAACCCTAGAGAAACAGTTGAAGAAGTGAAAAGAATCTTTGTAGATAAAGAAAAGCTATTAGATAAAAAACACTGGGAAATCTTAGAAGAAATAGTAATCAAATATTTCAAAGCTTATGAGCACGGCAAAGTGAAAGAAGTTACTGGAAAAGAAGTTGACAAATTAATGAAGGGAAGCGAAGAATATCTAAAAAAACTAAAAGAAGTAAGAACAGAACTCGAGAAAAGAATGACTGAGAAAACATTCAAAGAAATTTATGAAAATGTGTTTGAAATCCTAAAGAATCAATTTGGGAAAAAGGCCGAAACATCTTTAGTCAAAGAATATGAAAAAGAAATAGTAAATAAAGCTAAAGGAAATCCAAAATTCATCCATACATTAAATGAATTGATAAACACAAAAAAGAACTACAAGAATAAAAAAGCCCCTAGTAAGTATGACTTCGAGAGATTAAGAAAAGACAGCGTATACCTAGTACAAGAATTAATTGAATATGGCCAAAGAAAAGATCTAGGATTATTACAAAAAACAAAAGTAGTCCTAACAAGCAAGGGAAAACACCATGATTTGTTCCTAACTAAACCAGCATTCTTAGTAGAAGAAAAAGGAGTAAAAAAGATCGAAGGTGGTAAGATAATGAACTCTGACGTTAATGAAATGAACAAAATCTTATCAACTTACAAGGGCGGAAGAGTTGTTCTCCAAGACGAAGTTCTAAAAGCACTAGAAAAAGAACTAGGTGATTTTGATGTTAGTTTTTAACATCCGGTTGTAGCAATAAAAATTAAAAAGGATAATACCTTGTTAACTCAATGAATAAAATTCTCAAAATCAGCGGATTAACTTTAATCTGTTTATCTTCTTTTACAGCCGGTTGGTTTGGTAATTCATATTTCTCAAGAAGCGTAGAAGGTGAACAAAATTCCTCACGCATACCTCAAACAGGCTATAACCTAATAATTAATACTCAAAGAGAAAATGAGGAAGAAAAAACCACCATTTATTCTCTAGATTACATAGATTGGGTTAGTCAAGAAGGATCTGGATTTGATAACCGAGAAAGAGAATTTCACGGTTGGATAGAATACGTTCCTCCAAAGATTGTAGGGAGATAGGGCTTCCAAAACTTTAAAAACCCTCAACTTCTTGAAATAACATGGCTAAAGTTATACAATTTAGACGAAGTAGGAAAAAAATACATGAGAAGCATTACATCTTAGATGTGGATACAAAAACTCCTGAAGAAGCAGAGAAATTCGTTGGCAAAAAGGTAACTTGGAAAAGTCCCGCAGGGAAAGAAATCGAGGGTAAAATCAGTTCATCTCACGGAAACAAGGGCTTGGTTAGAGCTATTTTTGAAAAAGGGCTTCCAGGTCAAGCAAGAAATGATAATGTCGAGGTAAAATAAGATGTGCGAAACTTTTTATGATGAAAATGGGAAGAAATACAAAGTTAGCTGCGGAAATACTCATGAAACATTCCAAACACCCAGCCCACTAGAAAGTAAGGTAAGTTATTCACCTAAATCAGAAGGAGAGTACAGATTAGCACCTTAACAAAATGTCATACGATATTCAACCACAAAGCAGAATTGAAAGTTACAGATCTGATCAACTTCCAAGCAGAGGAGCCTACAGAGAACCGCTATTACCAACAAATCATACCGGCCATGATTATTTATCAAATTCAACAACTAACTCACCTCATTCCGCATACCCATCAATTAAAGAAAATAGAGGGTCTTATGGAGAGATGCCTAGGGAAGAAACAGGAAATATGATCTTAAGAAAATTCCAGCAGTTGAGCACTCGTTCTCCAATCCTAAACAATTAAAAATGGCATCAGCAAGAAAAGCATCATCATATTCGAAAAGAAAACCAGTTATTAATACTCGAAGATCCAGAAAACAGCAGAAAAGTTACATAAAAGCAGTGCCCCCCCAAAAAATCGTAAAATTCAACATGGGAGATTACAAAGGATTCGAGGACAACAAATACAAAATCAAAATGAGCCTTGACGCTGGAGACAACATCCAAGTAAGAGATCTTGCCCTAGAAGCAATAAGACAGTCACTAAACAAAGATATGACTAAACTAATACAGAAAAACTTTTTTCTTAGATGCAATGTTTATCCTCATAATATTTTAAGGAACAATAGAATCTTCTCAGGAGGAAGTAAAGGGGAAAGAATTCAAACAGGTATGAAAAACAGCTTCGGAAGCCCAGAAGGCAGAGCAGCCATAGTGAAGAAAGGTAAACCAATTTTCACACTTTATTACAATGGTAATGAACACATTCCAAAAGTAAAAACTTTCTTCAAGAAAGTAAAACCAAAACTTCCTGGAAAATCAATTGTTAGTTTTGAGAACTTGAAGTGATTATCTAACCTTCTTTCTCTTTTCCGGCTTTTCTATTCTTTTCTTTTGACACTTTAAACAGTAAGTAACCTCTCCCCTTAAGGAAAGTCTTCTCTTGCCCTTACCCCTACTAGACTTACCAAATCTCCTACAAGTCCCATGAATAGATCCACGACCATAAGAGGAACAAAACTCAATCAGATATCTATTTCTAATTTTTACCCCTCAGAAATTTATTACCTATGAAGTTCTCTCTTTATCACCACCACAATAAAAACTATTTTGATATTAATACAAGAAACATACAGAGAAGTAAACAAGAAATTTCCATATAGAACTCCTGAGTTTAATTCTCTCATTGATTTAAAAAAGGCTTGGCTATAATTTAGTCATTTGAGCAATTCTCCTTGCCTCTTCTCTAGCTTCAGGATCATTCTGTAATTCTTTTAAGATCTCAACAGCAGCTCTTCTATCATAACCTTGATTTTCTTTCCCTACTTGTTCTGTAATCTGTCTTTCCATCACAGTATTTAGAAGAAGTCAGATATTATAAGGTTTTAGGTTGTGTCGGAATCCCTCCGGGCAAGAGATAAACTAAATCATTAGGTTTTAGATCTTAATCCTACAAAGACTTTTGATCACCAGATATAGAAGGCCATCTTATTGTTAATACTGTAGAATCTTCTAATATTTCTGAAGTATGATAGATATTTGAATCCCAAAATGCATAATCTCCCTCTTTTGATAAAACGATTTCCTCATCATCCTTTGGAAATTTAAGAATCATTTTTCCTTTAATAAGCACCGAGATGGTTTTTGCAATCTTATTAGCTGCAACAGTTGGCTTTACTTCACCTTTAGAATGAACAGCCCATCTGACCTCAAAATTATGGCTTTGAAATGGAGAATCTTCCTGCATAAAGTGACCAATAAACCACCCTCTTTTCTCCGAATCTTTTTGATGATTCAGATTTCCAGTTTCTATTTTCATAGCATTATATCTCAGCAGCACTTATATAATTTTATATAGAAATCCCTCCGGCAAGATTCGAACTTGCTTTAAGCGGTCTACAGCCGCCTGTAATAACCATTATACGACGGAGGGTTATATATCCCTAACCTCGCCCATATAAAAACATATGGCCCGAAGGTTAGAGGGTTAATTTTCAGAATAAGACACACTATTTAAAGTTTTTCAGGTTCATTAATATAAAAAGATCTATTTGAACTAGTCTCTTTAACCTTCCCATCCCTCTCATAAACCGCATTAGCATTCGGCAGCTCAAACCTCCCAACAACCCCAATCTTAGAATAAATTATATAAGTAAATATCCTAGACTCTCCATTATTCAAGGAATCTATGTTCCACTCAAGTCTCCGGTTATTCAAATCAATACTATCTGGCTTAATAGCCCCAAACTTATCGTACAACTTAACTAACTGAGGCAGCTTATCTACAACCCTTATCCTCTCCACAAAATTCTTAGCCTTAACAATAACAGAAACCTTTAATGCAAACTCTCCCCCCTTAGTCTTAACAAAAGAAACTTTCTTCCTCAACTCCAAATTTCTATAAATAGACTTTCTAATAAAATAAACTCCAAGAAAGATCAAAATCAAGATGATAAAAGGATAAAACCAATTTGTCTCAATTCTCAAATTCAGCTCATCTCCAGGAATCAACTCCTTCTCCCAATAATAAACTCTCTTAAAACCCTCCGAATCTATCTTATTAGGGTTTATACTATAAGTAGTAAACAAATAAGAAATAAAATTCTTTTCCAATTCATAATGAGCTGTTTTCCTCACATTGCCAACATTCTTCTTCACAAGATCAATCCTACGTACTAAAAATCCCCCATTACTCTCAGAAGATTCTATATTTTCTTGCTCTAGAAAATTAATCTGAGCTTCAACATTATCAGACTTACCATCTAAAGATACCTTAGAGTTCATCAAATATTTCCCAGCATTAAGTGATCCTATAAATTTCTTATCAAAATTCAAATCGACCTCTTTTATCTCCTTAGGCTCAAAAGAAATAGTCTCTTCCACATCAAAAAAAGCAGAAGTAAACTTGAAACCCACATTATCAAAACCCTTATTCAAATTATTCTTTAATAACAAAGATATCTTATCCGAGCCCGGATTAATATTCTCCGGAGTTATAGAAAAAATAGAATCAATCCCGATTATCCTCATGGAGAGACTATTCTCGCTAATCTCGTTCTTAGAATTCTTAATCTTATAAATAAAATTCAATGGCAACTCCCTTTTTTGTCTTAAAGATTCTTGAGGAACAACATTTATCTTCATCTTTCTCTCATCTCCAGAATTCAATACAAAAGATTCCGGACTAATATCCACCCCCACTAGAGAATAGATCTCAAAATCCCCAGAATCATCCAGATTAGTAATGCTCAATTCAAAAACCGCCGGCTCATTTAGTTCAAGAATAAAGCTATCCTGAACAGGAACGCTCGAAACTTCCAGATTCATAGATAAAGCAAAAGGAAGAAGCAATAAACCAAATAGCAATCCAAAAACTCTTTTTTCCATGAAATATCTTTATCCACAATAATTTATAAGCATATATATAGAAAAAAACATACTTAGAAGGGAGTTTAAAATTACATTATTTCAAGGGCCTCTACAAATTAAAAGTCATGCAAACCTTCCAAGGTCAAGAATGATTTCGCTTGCTCTATAAACTCGCTAACTTCTTCAAAAACCCTATCCTCATATCCCTTAATTCTCTCCTTTATGATATATTTGTCATATATTTCCCTCAAACGTTTAAAAAACATATTTTCCCATTCACCATTAACATCCTTCATCAGAGAAGCCGAGAAAGTTACCTCTAAAGTACCAGAATCCATGGAAACTTCCTGCCCATTTTTCTTAACCTGAACCTTCTTCATACCTAAGATTATCCAATCAATCTTTATCTCTATCCCAAAGTAATTAGATAAATCGCTAGTAGCCACCCAGCCTATTTCAACTTCCTTAGAATCTCCCTTAGTTTTCTCCAGATATCTAGCCTCATGTAAATCATAACCAAAATCAACAATAGTCACATATAAAAACTCATAAAAATCTTTAAAGTTAAAAATACCAGATTGTTTTATCTTTCCTTTATAAACACTATCTTTTTCAGCCATATTATAATTCACAAACAATAAAATAATCAACGTTGACCTTCAACTGCTAAGAATGATTTTGCCTGTGCGATCGCTTCTTTAATCTCTTCGAAAAGCTTAATTCCATAATCATCTATCCTCGACTTAATAATATATCTATCATAGATTCCCCTCAAAAACTTCCAAAACGGAGCATTTTCCCACCGATTCTCCCAATCACGCACAAGAACAGAATCAAATTTTATCTCTAAAGTTCCAGAATCCATACTAACCTCTTCCCCTTCTTTCTTAACCTTAACTTTCTTCATCCCCAAAATAAACCAATGAGCAGAGATCTCAAAACTAAAATAATCCGAAACCTCCTTAATAGCCGTCCACTTAATCTCAACATCTTTAGAATCTCCCTTAATCTTCTCAACATATTTCTTCTCAATAATATAATAATTCTCATCAACAAGATAATCATATAAAAACTCATAAAAATCTTTAAAATTAAAAATACCAGACTGTCTAATCTTTCCCTTGTATATCCTATCTCTCTCAGCCATAACAACTACCTCTCTAAGAACCTTATATATTTGACATTTGCGAAGCAAATCGCATATAAAGTTCTTCTTAGAGAACGAGAAAAACGGAGTTTTTCAAAGTTCTCTTCATAAACAAAACAAAAAGCATATTTAAATATGTTGATTTAAAACTAATCCCTACAATCCCGGCAAACCAATCTATCATCAACACTATACAAAAGATCAAATTTCTCGCATTTATCGCATATTCCTTCTTTAATGACATTCCCTACTTCCTTTCTTTCATATCCTTCTTTAGCAATCTCAAATAATTCCGGCTGAATCCTCAAAACATCTTTCAAAGTTAAAATACCAATAACTTTCTTCTTAATAACAACCGGCAGTCTTCTAAATTTAGACCTCCTCATAGTCCTAACAGCATCATGAATATCTGCTGAAGGCCTTATAGTTGTTATCTTCCTTGTACAAATATCCTCAACCACCACATCCTTCAAATCTCTCTTCTTACTCAAAGCCCACATAACATCCTTCTCCGTTAAAATTCCCTTCAGAATTCCTCGATCTTGTAAAATCAAACTACCCACCCTCTTTTTAACCATCAAATCAACTGCAGAAAGAACAGAGATATCTGGCCTAACAGAAATAAATGAACGCGCCATAACATCTCCTACCATTATGCCTAATTTTATTCCACTTTTCACCAATCAATTAAGCTAAGCAAACTTTTATAATTATCGAATCCACATAATAATATACTCAATAATATATTTTACAGAATATATATTTACACTTAAAAATATTTAAAAGTCAAATCACTAAGTAATTATATGAACTTAGAAAAAGCTAAAAATTGCATAGATGTAAGGAGGAAATATAAAAAGTATAGGGGAGAAAAAATAGGATTCATAAGAAAAGATTTCCCAAATAAATTCTACAAACGTGGAGAAGTTATCCTATTCAAAAAACAATCTGACGGGTTTTTCACAGTTCAAAAACCCATTTCAACAAGAGAAATGAGAAAAACAAAAAGAAAGGGTTGCTTAATAACAAGCATCGGAATGACAACAGGAGTTCCCAAGAGTTATTTAGGGAGTTTTAGAAAATGAATGACAAACAACCAATATACATACTTCCAGAAAGTACTGAAAGAACAATTGGAAAAGATGCACAAAGAAACAATATCCTAGCAGCTAAGTTAGTGTCAGATGCGGTTAAAACAACTTTAGGCCCTAAAGGGATGGACAAGATGTTAGTTGACGGAGTTGGAGACATCACAGTAACTAATGATGGAATAACCATACTAGAAAAAATGGAGATGGAACATCCTGCAGCTAAAATGATGGTTGAGATCTCAAAAACCCAAGAAGAAGAGGTTGGAGACGGAACCACAACAGCAGTTATGCTAGCAGGAAAACTTTTAGAAAACGCTGAAAAACTACTTGATATGAAAATCCATCCAACAATTATCACCAAAGGTTACAATCTAGCAAGCGAAAAAGCAAAAGAATTCTTAGAAGAATCAAGCATCTCGGTTAATGAAAACAAAAACGAGATACTGAAAAAAATAGTCACGACTGCAATGACTGGAAAAGGAGCTGAAACAGTCAAAGAAAGATTCTCAGAGATAATTGTCAACGCAGTAAATCAAATACAAGAAGGAAACAACATCGATTTAAACAACATCAAGATTATAAAAGATAAAAGTAACGGAATAAATGATACCAGATTAATCAGGGGAGTTGTCATAGATAAAGAGAGAGTAAGCATAGATATGCCTTCAAAGATTAACAATCCAAAAATCATCTTGTTCTCAGAAGCACTAGAATTAAAGAACCCTGATGAAACAAAGATCTCAATTAGTAATCCAAATCAACTACAAGAATTCATGGATCGAGAAGAGAACATGTTAAAAGAAATGGTCTATAAAATAAAAGCAATAAATGCTAATGTCATCTTCTGTCAAAAAGGAATTGATGATGTTGTTCAATATTATCTAGCAAAAGAAGGCATCTATGCTTGCAGAAGAGTTGCTAAATCTGACATGGAGAACCTAGCCAGGGCAACCGGAGCAAAGATAATGAGTAAGCTAAATGAAATCTCTGAAGAAGACTTAGGAAAGGCAGAAATTGTAGAAGAAGTCAAGCACGGAGAAGACCCAATGACCTATATTCAAGGATGTGAAAATCCTAAAGCATTAACAATATTAATTCATGGCGGAAGTAATCATGTCATGGATGAAATGGAAAGAGCATTGAAAGATGGGTTAGGAGATGTTGCTAGCGTAATAAAAGACGGAAGAATTGTTCCCGGAGCAGGAGCAATAGAAGTAGAATTGAGTAAAAAACTAAAGGAATTCTCAAACTCCCTACCGGGAAGAGAACAATTAGCAGTACAAGAATTTGCAAATGCTCTAGAATTCATTCCAGTAACTCTTGCAGAAAACGCAGGACTCGACCCAATAGATATTTTAACAGAGCTAAAAGCAAAACATGATCAAGGGGAGAAAAACGCAGGAATCAACATCTTCACAAACAAAATTGAAGATGCTTTTGAAAAAGGAATAATAGAACCCGCAAAAATAAAAAAACAAGCAATCTCATCATCATCAGAAGTTGCAGTAATGATTCTAAGAATCGATGACGTTCTAGCCTCCAAATCCAGTGGAAAAGGCGGAATGCCAGCAGGAATGCCTATGGGTGGTTATCCGGGGATGGAGTAGGATTAGTTAATCATATTAATTAAAAATGAAGAATAATAACTTAGAGTTAAGATTTGATCTCTTTGGATTCATATCATTATTTTTGACTTTCATTTCGTTATTATTTGCGTTCGGATTGTCATTAGAATTTATGATCCTATCTCTAGGGGTATTTTTATTAACAATTGCTTCATATTTATTCCTATCAATTAAAACATTAATTAACATCCAAGGCAAAGAGATAAAAAAGACAAATGAAAAGATTAATATATACAAAGACATATATGACTTAAAAGCAAAGGTAGATCTGTTATTTAACATGAAAAAAAGAGGAAACATAGATTTGACTGAAATATTAATGAGGTTGATTCAAATAGGAGCAATCGTATTCGCAGCCTACATAATCCTAAAATCCTTAGGAATCCTACAATAAAAATAACTGAACATGAAACTAGCTAAAACCACAATATTTATAATAGTCATAGCAATTATTGCATTGATACTAATTAACATGAACATGGAAACAACAAACACAAATAATCAAAAAGTAAAACTTGAAACAAATCATGGAGATATAGCCATAGAACTATACAATGATATGCCGATAACAACAAATAATTTCATAAATCTAACAAAAAAAGGAACATACAACAATGTAATCTTCCATAGAATAATTCCAGACTTCATGATCCAAGGAGGAGATCCAACAGGAACAGGATACGGAGATCCAAACATCCCAAACATCCAAGACGAATTTACTCACGCTGGAGGAAATAAGAACAACCGAGGAACAATCTCAATGGCAAACGCAGGGCCCAACACAGGAAGCAGTCAATTCTTCATCAACTTAAGAGACAACAACTTTCTAGATGATAAACATCCAGTATTCGGAGAAGTCATCGAAGGAATGGATATTGTTGACAAAATAGTAACCTTACAAAGAGATGCTAACGATAGGCCCTTAGAAGAAGTTAAGATAATTAAAGCGAGCTTGATCTAAATAAACTTAATAAGAATAATATGACATCATCAGATTTTCTATATAGTATGAATTCCAATTTGGAAGAAGTTCGCCAAGAAAGAAAAACATTAAGATCAAAAATACAACAACAACTAAGAGAAATATCTGAACAAGAGTTAATTGCCGCGTTAGATCCAGAAAAATTTTCTTATAAAAGAAGTGCGCCATTTCACTAGGAATATTATGACCGAAAATTAGAAGGGATTACCATATTTCTAAATAATATCCTTGGAGAGTTAAAATTAAGAGTAATATATAATATACATGGAATAGGAGAATATTCAAGGTCATTCAATGGCCCAGATATAGAAGACTTATTCTCTAAAATAAATCAAAGTAGTTATGATCCGAACCCTTAATTATTCCACTACCAAAAACCTTACAACAATCCCAACCTATACAAACCATAACCAACCCACAAAACAAGAACTAAATACAACAAACTCCAACCCTTAACCATTGGGAACCACTTACTCAAACCCTTAAAATTCTTCTTATACCATTTAGCACAACAATAAGTCGCAATGTTCGCAAACAAGCTATCCAACAAAACCAAATAAAATATTACCCCCTCTATGCTAACCATAAACAGTCTAATCAATCAGCATATTTAAATGTTGTCTAATTAGCTCCATCCATAAACTAAATTCTATCCATAAAGTGTCTATAAAGTCATATCAATAATAATTCTCATATAGTCGTGATATTAGTGAATAAAATGAGTAAATCACAAAAAATAGAGGATAGAAAGAAAGGTGTCAACTTAATTAAAGATGGATGTGCTCTTATTGACACTAGCAGTAGAACAAAAATAGTTAAAGAAAAAAGTGTGTTAGCATTAGTTTCTAAAGATTTTAATTTTACCATAATGATTCATTCTAAAGAAAAGAAAAAAATACTAAGGAGGTTATTGAAACATAATAATGAAAATAGATCTTACCACATTATGCACTCTGTAAAAATATATTATGCAATAAAAGACTATATTGACATATGTCCTGCATTTTACATTTGTTGTGAGGGATTTAATAAGGGTTTGCTTAAACATTACCTTAAGAAGATTTTTAATAATAAATATCATGAAAATAAAATAAACATTTTAATGTCTTTAAAGCCCCTATTTGGTAGAAAAAACATAGCAGATAGAACTGCATGGGATGTTAACAAGAAAGGGAAAAAACCCACAATGATCTTAAAAGAAAAACATTTTGAGAAACTGCACCTCTTATAACAAGAATCAGGAGAAAGGGATTGCCCGAACCTTGAGTTCGGCTACATATAAAAATGTAGGTTCCTCAAGCATCCTCCATCAAATTCCCGCTACAATAATAGTTATGCGCACATATATATAAATGTTTGTGCAGTTCAAAACTTGTAGAACCAGGGGACATATGTCTCCTGGTTGAATCGGTTATTTATACATAAATTTTAGGCCTCTTCGCTAATCCCATTGATAATGTATAAATCCATATTAGTATTTTGCTACCCATATTAAAGAGACACTCACTTTTCCACAGATACTAAAGAGAACTTTGCATAATTGACATTTCCGAAGGAAATCACAGCAAAGTTCTCCAAACATTAAGTAAGATGAATTACAGGAGCTAACAATATTTCTAGCGAGGAAATTTGACGAAGTCAATTTCGAAAGCTGATTTATTAAATCAATCTGAAAAATTATTTAAATTATGGAAAAAGAATCAAAAGTTCCATAAAAAACCTGTAATCCGCTTTCAGTAGTAATTATCATCCAAAATCTTTAAAAACCGATTAAATTTCCTTAACGTAAGTAAACAACCATATTTTAAAAATGGAAGAAGAAATGACAAATAATGAAATGGTTTCAGAAGAAACTTCTGAACCAACATCTGTTGAAACAACTGAATCAGAAACATCTGATGCAGAAGCTGAAACAACACCAGAAGATGCAACAGCAGATACAGAAGAAACAGAGGAAGAAGTAGAAGAAGCCCTTAGTGATGGGGACGATTCTATTGAAACAGATCCCTCTGAAGAAGATTCAGAATAAACTCGTTTTTATCTAACTTATTTTTATTTATTATTTTATTTATTTTTAACATCAAAAAAACAATGGCGCACCACACCTTAAAATCTCAATAACTTTTAGTTCTTGATGATCATACAGATCCTTGAGGGGTGTGGTTTGTTACAGCGCCTTGTTTTTAGGATCTACAGTAATCACCACACTCTGAAGAGTGTGGTTCTCTCAGATTACTGAGATAATTAATAAGAACTCCAAAAGAGAAGTGTTTAAATAATTTGGAATATTATGAAAAAGATGAATATCTCCGATTCATATCAACCACTACTTCAGACAATATCTTTATGTGCGATTATCCAAACAGCTGCCCTAAAAGCAAGAGCAAACTCCTTAGAGAAATACATACCTGTTGCAAAAGACAAAGCAGACATCTTAGAACTAAATCATTACTTTGATGATAACGGAAAGAGAGTTTTTGATCAAATAATTCTCTGGAATTGGCATCATTCAGAAGGTGAACATCATGTATTTGCATGGAGATTTGCAAAACAACCCGGGCAAATTCCTCAGAGAAATTGGAGCAAGAACAACTATACAATTCAATGGCTCGACGGAAAAACTCTAAGATATGTTGAAAGTGATTCCCAAAGAGAAACCTGGACGCAATACGATCCAGAGGTTCATGACAGAACATTCTTCAGACAAAGTCAAAGAAGGGAATTAAGTAGAATGAGATGCCCTCCAAAAAAACCAGGAAATCCAAACAGAAACTAACCCAACTCAATTATGGCCTCATTATTCCCCTCATTCAATTCTTCAATCTCATCATCTATATCAATAATAAACTTAATTGATTCAGGATTTCTTCTCTTTAATCTAAGATTCTGAGTTCTCAAAGTTATTCCAGCACCAAACCCAATACTCTCAATCTCCCTTATATCAATAACATCACCATTATCTAAAATAGTCAAAACAATATTATCTGCATCAACAACACCAAAATTCTTCATGGTCAAATTAAAATCTAAATACCTTCCCCTTTTCACAGCATTAAAATCCTCAAAAAGCAAATCAGGCAAATTAGGCAAAGCATAAATTCTGTTCAATTCATCTATCAAACCTTCATCTAACTTTTGACTACAAGAAGTAAGAAAAGGGTACATAATGCTTCTCTTATCATCTGAATGATCAAACCCTAACACATGCAATATCTCATGCACCTCAACATTCGGATAATCACATTTAATAGATTTCTTATTATCAAATAAGTAAATGATGCCTTCAACAATAACATAAGACTCTCCAGATTCAATGATCTCCTTAGCTCCCCCCTCCCCAGCAATAAAATACTTCTTACCAGAACCAACATTAACTTTCTCCTCAGAACAAATCACCTCAACATCTCCCCCAAACTCAACCTCCTGAAATCTCAAAGCAGAAACCCACTTTTCTATCTCATCAAAAGCCCGAATCATTCTAACCACCTGCTCACCACTACACTCGTCTTCAATATCATAACTTATTGTCCTATGATTAAACCTCATATTTGAATAAAATTGCTTAACCTCTCCAATCTCAACACTGCCATCTCTCTCAGCTATCCTAACCTCCAAGTTCTCAGCCTCTCCAGGAATATTCATATATAGGAAATAAACTATAATAAACAAAACAATCAAAAACATAAATCCAAAAAGAATTTTAGATAAAAGACTCTGAGATAATTCGTTATTCATCAATCCATAAATTAAAAAACTTATTTAAAACTATCATCAGGGTTTACTACTAACAATATAATCCCCACTTAGGGTTAAGACTCACACATTCGAAAACAGATCATATCTCTCTAAAGAGAACTTTGCATAATTGACATTTCCGAAGACTTCAATTTCTTTGAAGTTGAATGTGTCAGGAATTTTAATTCCTGAGGAAATCACAGCAAAGTTCTCTCTTAGAGGAGTTTGAAATTGCATTATTTCAAAGTTCTCTAAAGGTAATTGTAGACATTTCAAAACGTTAGCGAAGGAACTTGGCAAAGCCAGTTCCGAGAGCGATTTTTCAACTACTCCCTTAAGGGAGAGTGAGCGATTTCATTCCCCCACTGGATGGGTTAATGGGCCTTAGTTGAAAAAATTACATCCATTCACTCACACATAGCCAAAGCCTCAATCTCTGGGATATAAAGCTTCTTTTCATTCAAATCTTTGTAAGACTTAGAACCAGTAGCACTAAGAATTTCTTTAAACTCTTTCTCCAGATTAACTGCATAATTCTTAACTCTCTCTGCCTTCTCCTCAATATCCAATCCCTTCTGCAAACCCGGATTCTGCGTAGTTATTCCAACCGGACAAGTATTTTTATTGCACTGTAAGGCCTGTATACAACCTAAAGCAAGCATAAACCCTCTCGCAGTATAAACAACATCAGCTCCCAATGCTAAGGCAATAATCTGCTTCCCGGGATTAATCAACTTTCCAGATGCAACAATCTTCATCTTGTCCCTCACTCCCCCCTTAACTAAAATATTCTGAACACTTCTTAATGCAGGAAACAATGGAACACCTACATCATCCATAAAACTCTTAGGAGCAGCCCCAGTACCTCCTTGACTGCCATCAAGAGCAACATAATCTGGAAAAACATTTTGTAATTTCATTTCCTTAACTAAATCCGTGAACTCGCTTTCATCCCCCAAACACAGCTTCATTCCAACAGGCAATTGAGAAACATCTTGAACTCTCTTAATAAACTCAACAGTTGTTTTAGCATCCTTACATTCAATATGATGACTAGGACTTACAACATCTCTCCCCATAGGAACCCTCCGCAATGAAGAGATTTCTCCAGTAATCTTTTCTTTTGGAAGAAGTCCTCCCTTACCAGGTTTAGCCCCTTGAGAAAACTTTATCTCGATCATCTTAATCTGAGGATTCTCAGATAACTTTCTTAATTTATACTCGTTCAAACTTCCATCCTCATTCCTAACTCCAAACTTAGCAGTCCCCATTTGAAAAATAATATTTGGACCCTCCATTAGATGATATTTAGGATATCCTCCCTCCCCAGTATTAATAGGAATTCCTGCCTTCTTAGCCCCTCTAGCCAAGGCCCTAACAGCACTCTCTCCAAGAGCTCCAAAACTCATAGCACTTATCATAGCAGGCTTATTTATTGCATAAATATTACTAATTCCACGCTCCTCACCAAAAACAACTTTATAGCCCCCATACCCGCTAGAGGGGAACATTGAATGCCGAATCTTAATCTCATGTTCATTAAATTCATTTTGAGATCCAAATGAAGAAGTAGAATCTTCATTCTTACTTTTACTATAAACTTCTTCTCTCTCAGTTCTATTAAATGGCCTCTCCTCATTATCGCTCAAATAAAGATACTGTCGGAACTCAGGACCAATTGACTCAAGCATATAACGAAGCTGTCCAATAATTCCAAAATTTCTCAGCACAGCATACTTAACTTGAAAATTCATCAGATAAACATTAACCAAAAAAAGCCCACCAAAAACAACAGATCCTATGTGATACCACTTAGAATTCCTAACTCCAAAAAAGATAAACAAGGCTGCAAGCAGAGGTATAACAACATTAGTCACTGCAGCTATCTTATGAAGATTTATCGCTAGTCTCGGCATAATCTGAAATAATATTATTGCTTAATAAATCTTTGTATAATATGATCGGATCATCATATAAATCTCTATCAGTAAGGTTTAAAAATACTCCAATAATTACTAAAGCATGCCCCGGTAGTGTAGTGGTTATCACTCGACCCTGTCACGGTCGCGACCCGTGTTCGATTCACGGTCGGGGCGTATAGAGGGCCAAAGGCCCTCTACTATTCTCGGTGATATCGGACTAGAATACAATTTATGATATGTTCGATTTGAGCAATCTGATTTTGTGTAAATACCAAAAAATAACAAAATCAGATTGGGAACAGGTCGGGGCGTGTTACCATCTTGGCACATAATTATTTTAATAACGCTAGAATTACTCACTCATGCCTTAGATTATCTATTAGATATCAGAAATGATATAAATTTTGGGTTAACATCAGTTTCCTAAAATTATGTGTAAATGAACTATTTTAAAGTAGGACATATGTCTCTAGGGTCTACAACTTTTCCATAATCCACAACATTTATAACTCTTCAATTCTCAACTTACTTAGAAAATGCCGCGTTCAAGAGTTACAAGAAAAGTCAAAGCAAGAAGCAAGCGAGCTCAAAGAAGAAAGGTCAAACAGAAGAAAGGAAAAAGTTAGCTTTATAATCTATCAATACCTCTAGTCATCAGGTGAGAAAATGGGAGTAAAAGCTAGAAGATATTTATCACTTCTCTTAATATTCATAATAATTCTAATTCTATTAATAAATTACAATGCTGTTGAAAGCAGCATCCTTACTTTCTTAGAGGGCCAAATCTCCACACTGGGCTATGTAGGAATATTCATAACTGTTTTCTTCCTAGAGCTTGTCCCACAACCAATAGTCAGCCCATTACTCCCAATGATAACAGGAATCTATTTCGGATTTAACTACCTCAACTTACTCTACATAGTACTAATCTCTTCAATAATATCAAACTACACAGCTTATTTCTTCGGAAAAATATACGGAGAACCAATTGTAAGATTTTTCATGAATGAAAGAAACTATCAAAGATCTATAAGATGGTTCGACAAACACGGAAAAATAGGAATAACTCTCCTAGCCTTAACCCCCCTTCCTTACTTCCCAGTCATAGGGGGCATCTTCAAGATGAAATTACATGAATTCACATTATTCGCAATAATTCCAAGAATACTCCATTTCATAATTTTCTCATACATCATACTACTGGCCATCTAAATTAAATATATAAACTATAAAACACAATAAAAACAATGAGATTAAAAAAAAGACAAAAAATCTTAATTGCAATAGTCCTAATCATAATCCTCGCCCTATTTCTCTTCTCAATACTAAACATAGCAACATTCCATAACCTAGATGACTTAAAAGAAGCTAGGAAAGCTTGCCTAAGCTCAAACATAGGAAATAAATGTTCTTTTGAACTCAAAGAAGAAAAAATAGAAGGAATTTGTAAAACAATTAAATTTGGCAAGGTAATCTGTAAACCGGCTCCATCCCAAATTAATTGAACCCAATTAATTTGTTAATTCTAATAAGAAAAAGGAGGTAATGATATGGGCAAGCCGATTACTCGGCTCAACCCAAAGATAGAATCTTCAATCCAGAAGACCTTTCTTGAAAAAGCTATTGGACTTCTATTATCGATTGCAATGATTTTACCAGATCAAGCGATTGTAAAACGAGGTCCTAAGCCTTATGATTATAGGAAAGTGTTAGTTATATGTGTTTTGAGAGTTCTTTTGAGGAAGACCTATGCTGATTATGAAATTGAGATGAGAACCGATAAGCGAATCTGTGATCCTCTTGGGCTCACAATCCTTCCAGGAAAGAGTACTCTTCAAAGAGGGATGAATAACTTCACAATGGATTTGCTAAGAGAGTTTAACAAACTATTAATCCAGAAATGGATTAATAGAAAGCTAGACGTTCTAATCGATGCTTCGGGGATTAGGATCGTTGGTAGAAGCATTTGGTATTCACTGAGAATAAAAGAGAAGATTTCCCGTCGAGAATGTGATAAAATTCACCTTGCAGTATGTAAAGACACGCTACTTGTTTTGAACTGGTTTATAACTGAAGGAAGGAAACACGACTCCCCATTCTTTAGAAGATTGTTAGCCCCATTCAATTGGTTAGGTGAAGTGTTAGCTGATGCGGGTTATTTATCTAGGAAGAACTATCAGTTTGTAACTGATAGAAAAGGTGCAGCGTTCATTCCATTTAAGAAAAATTCTACTGGCAAACCTAAAAGCTATCCTGCTTGGAAATGGGCTTTTAACTTATGGAAAGCAGTTCCAATGATCTTCAAGGGAATTTACAATCAGCGATCAAAGGTGGAGATGGTATTTTCTGTTTTGAAGAAACGCTATGGAGATCAACTCTATAGTAAGGGAGCTTATCGAAGACGGAGAGAATTCGCCTTGAGGTTACTAGCTTATAATACCAAACTAGTAATTTGTTTAGAATATGCTTTGGAGAATAATCTTTCTTGTTGGGTTCGAGCTAAACAGTGATAATATGGTCTAAAAAGGGAAGCTTACTAGCCGTAGCTCTGATAGATTTTGCATTAATAATACTAAGGGAGATTTCAGCTTGGCAAAGCCTGCTGAAATTAACAATAGAATTCTAATTTTGAGAAAATTAGCTAGAATTGTTATGAGATTTTATTTGGGATGAAGCCCTGNAAGAGGTTATATTTATAATGACACTGTTAAGGTCCATGTAGCTTTAGGAAATGAGAAGGAAGCTAAAAAAAGCTTACTTAGATTAGATAAATTAAATGTTGTGAAACATTATTATAAAAGTCCAACTAGATTTTATCCTAAGATTAAAGACAGAGAAAGATGGATTGATGAGCCAAATCCAGAATTTTATGAAGAAAGAGTAAAAAGTGAGGGGAGAGATTTTTATGCAGGCTATTTAAACGGACTTTTACCAGAAGTAAGAGAAGAAGCGAGAAGAGAGATAGAATATCATCAACAAAGTTTAGAATCTCTAAGAAAGAATTCACCCTTAGAAATTATAAAGTGATCAAACAACCTCTGCTTTAACTAACAATTCCTTGTTCAATATCTTACTAGCATCTAAAATCTCTATTCCCAATAACTTACCGTTCTCATCAAGATCGAGAAATATGTTCTCTTTCAATTCTCTTGTTTCTTTAACCCCTCCCCCTTCTATA
>NZCQ01000003.1 GCA_002688335.1 Candidatus Pacearchaeota archaeon
AGGAAGCTGATAAAGAGAACTTCAAAGAGTATGTGGCAAGGATGTTAAGACTTATTATAGACCAAGTAAGAACGTACGGGCACAAAAAGAAGAAAAAATAAATGTATGGGCACAGAATATTCCAATTGGAATAAATTTTACAGATAAAAGTGTTGGAATGAAGGAAAGGGGTGGGGTATTTCTCTCTCAAAGAGAAGGGAAATATAACAAAAGAACAATTCAACAAATAGTAAAAATGCTTCCAAAAAAGTTGGGATAAAAAAAGAACGTAACATCACACACCCTGAGACATAGTTTTGCTACGCATCTTCTTGAATTGGGAGCAGACATAAGATACATTCAACAATTATTAGGGCATAAAGACTTGAAAACTACCCAAATTTATACTCATGTCGCAAATAAAGACATAAAAAACTTAGCTGATCTATTATGATTTCAAAGATTAGTTATTAATATCCTAATTTTGAGAATAATAACTCCCGCTTACTTAACAATGCAGGTTAGAAGATAGTTTTTTAAACCATCTAATTCTTCTTTTTATTAATGGTTGCATAGCTCAGTCTGGTTAGAGCACCTGACTCTTAACATAATAGGAGCTTCAATTGGAAACGATTGAATGAACACCTCTCAAATTCGGAGAAACCTGTAAAATGGCAACGCCGAGCTAAGCCCTTAGAAATAAGGTAAAGTGTAGAGACTTGACGGGAGGAATCTAAAACTCGAAAGAGAAAAGATTAAGACAAAGTCCAGACCACGAACCTAAGAAATTAGGGCGGTGAAAACCGAAGTGTGTACGTAATCAGGGTGTCGGGGGTTCAAATCCCCCTGCGACCATTTATTTAATACCGGGGGAATTTTTTAAGAGATCTCCATGAACCTCTAGCAGAAATGATTTGAGATCTTTTTTTGGTATTTTATTATCATTATCTTTCTTCTGGAGATTCATCCATTCTTTTCCTTTATTAGAAACCTTGTATAATTTCACCAATTCTTCTTGATTATCTCCGCTATTGAATAACATTGGATATATCCAATTTTCATAAATTTCATCCAATTCTTTTTTATTAAAATTGAAATCTTTTAAAATCTCTTTTTTCGTCAGTTCCTCTATTTCTGATTCGCTCAACAGATTTTTTGATTTTATAATCATCTCGTATAGTCTGTATTTTAATGGATTGACAAAATTTTTCCTCTTGTCTTTAGGGTCATTTAAATAGTCTATGAAAAAATCTACACTAGCATCGCTGTCTTTTAGTAACATTTCGTATATATTTTGACCATTTGTTTGTATAACTGTTTCTCTTCCTTGTTTTTTCTTTCCCTTTTCATCTTTAACATAGCTTTTTGAGATAACTCGTTCATTTTCCAAATATTTTAGGTGATGATATAATGCCCCCCAACTAATCTTTAGTGCAGATTTTAATTCTGATGCACTTTTTGGTTTACGACATAATCTTAATATCTTCCTTCTGTTTTTATTTGCTATCATAGAAATGTATTTACTTTTTTCTGTATCCATTTTTATAATTGGGAAGAAGATTATTTAAAGTTTTCTCTAGAATCTAGATAAAACATCTTCTAGTTATTTTCTCTATTATAGCGAGTAAATAGAAAGGTTTAAATATAATTGTTTACTCTAGTTGATAGAGAAAATGAAAACAAAAACATCATATCGCAAATTATCAGCAGATTGTGAAAGAGATCTAAAGGAAAAAGCAATGAAAGCTGCTGGAATCCAAAAAAGAACACTAAGTAATTTTATTAGACTTGCTGTGTCTGAAAAAATTGAAGAGGTATTTGAAAATGCAAACAATAGAAATTAAACCTGAGGAAGTAAAAAAAGTTACTGAAGATTGTCTAGAAGTTTTAAGGAAGATTGAGAGTTATTTAGGAATTGATTTAATTTCATTAAATAAATCTGAAGCGGCAGCTGGTTCAATTGTTGATACCGAGCCAGCTACTGCGGCTATTTCTAACCATGATAAAGAAGATACTTAACAATAAAAACTTTTTTGTTTTAGGTCTGGAGGTTTCTAAGTTAAGATGAAATATTTTTCTAGTGTTTTAAATGCAGAGATTACTGAGGATGAAAAAGATATCAAGTCTAAAGACTTCTATACAGCATATGAAATTTGGTTAGATCAAAAGGAGGAGAAATATGACTAATAATTTTAGTGAGAAACAGAAAGAAGAATATGCTAGAAGATTTGGCCGTTGGATTAATGATGATGAAATAGTGTTTGATGCTGATGATCGTGAGAAGGGTTGGGAAGCTATAAACTTCATAGGTATCAATCTTTATAATGAAGGTTATAATTTTAGAATTGAATATGCAGAAGGACAGAAAGGTCCTCATTTAATTGTGCCAGAAATTCACGGACTTGAGGAATTGACACCTGAACAACTTTCGAGATATAAAGAGATGTTTATTAGAAAATTTACTCCTCATGAATATCATGTTTTTATGGATTTTAAAATGTGTTCAAAACATCGTGTCGCTGAACTCTGGAAACTCCACCATAAGTATGGCACAATTAAAAAAGTTATTGCAAAATTTAATGATCATTGTGATAATATCGAAGACTATGATCTATTAGAAAAGTGTAGGAATGAAGGTATTGGAGAGTCAGATAGGAAGATAATAAGGAACAAAAATGGAATAACTGCTAAGATTGTTGCAAAAGTTTCTATCATTGGTGTAGCTAGGAGGTATGGGATAGATGTTAGAAAGAATAAAGCTGTTTGCCCTTTTCATGCCGATAGAAATCCTAGTTTAAGTTTTGATGATACTAATGGGTTGTTTTATTGTTTTGGGTGTTGTAATGGAGGGAATATTATTGATTTTTTATCTAAATGTAAGGAACAGGGGTTAAAGAAAATTGAAATTAAAAATGGATAAGTATAAAATTGAGGCTTTGCAGGAGTTAAAACAAGAAGCAGGAATAATTGTCAAATCTATTGATAAACCGTCAAATTTTGAAATTTTGAAATTAAAGAATCTTGGAATTTTTAAGGTTAAACCTCCTAAAATTTTAAAAGAGATAAAATTGCTATATGAAGCAATAGGTTATGATAGCCCCTTATCATATAAAATTTATGAATTTAAATTCGGGATTGGACAAGGTCCAAAATTTCTGATTACAAATCCCAATGTAAAGATTAATAATGGAGAAGGTAAAAAATATATTCGTCCTTCAACAATCTCAGGGGAAGATGATATATATAATAATTTTCCTTCAAAAAATATTGTTAAACATTTAGCAAAGTCTTTTTTGATAGATATAAAAGATGAGGATTCAAAAAAAGAAAAAACAACTGAAGAACTATGGAATGAAATATTATCAACTAATTCTGAATTTTATAAACCTACATCTCCCTTGAGCGAGGATAGTTTAGATAAAATAAAATCTTCAGATAATCAAACAATAAATAAAATAATTGACTTTTATTTGACTGAGGGTAATCTTATTGATCAAAGACTATTATTGGCTTCAAAATCTCATTTTTTAGACTACGATAATGATTTAGCTAAGCCTGAACATTTAATGCCATATAATCTTCATGCTGTGATTGTTACAAATACTAAAACAACTAAATCTTCAATTTATGAAAAGATTGGTGAAAAAAGAGAAAGAATGAGTATGGCTGGTGCATTAGGATTTTCAACTAGTAATGAATCTAATCAAGGGGATTTGAACGAGGTCATGGGAAGTTACGCAGTTGATGAGGTTCAAGAAAATCGCGAGACAAATGTAATCCAACAAACTTTAACTGCAATGGAAACAGGAAGAGTTGCAGTAAGTGTTGGAAAACAAACAGTAAGAACGGCAACTTGCGCAACACTAATATTCTTGACAAATCCTAAAGAATTATCTGATGCTAAGGATTATTGGGATCCTAAAAGAACTTCTATTGGAGCATTTAGAAGAGTTTGTGAGATATTAACTGATAATTATAGAGCATTTGGAAGCAGGATAGGAATTATCTTATTTGGGAATGATTTTGTTAAAGCAAGAGGTTCAAGACCAGATTATAAAACTCATGAGGGAGTTAAAGCAATAGTGGATTCAATAAAACAGGAAGTAGCTCCGGAGTTTACAAAAATAATGCTTAATTCAGAGGTTCATGATTGGATGAATAGTGATTTGCCTTCAGAATATACAGCTAAAATTAAAACAACCTGCAAGGGCATTCCAATTCGGGAAGTTAGGGAAGTATGGGAAGGGCATAGTGAGGCATTTAGGCATATTAGGGGTGGTGCTGTAAGAAGAGCTTGTCTGGATTTTTTATTAAATATTTGGAATGGAAATTATGATATTGAAATGATTTTGAAGAAAGCTGAAATCTATTTGAATCAGATTTTAGAAATAAATCTCAATAGTTTAAATGAAATGGCAGAAATATCAAATAACTATATGGAGGGATTTATAGATAATCTTATAGAGAAAGTTCAGCCTGATTATGTTAGACATTTTGTCATGATATTATTAAGTCATATCGACAATAATCCTCATGTAAGAGAGAATTATATCTTGTTTGAAGATTTAAGAGATACCTTTGATAGAATTGATAATAGGAGTTTATTGTTTGGAGGTAAATATAGTAGATGGAATGAAATTAAAGGAAAGTTTGGAAGTGTTAGACAAGCAATCCAAACCAAACTTCTTAATGATTTTGGAGTACAGTTCACGAAGATCGAGGGAGTATCTGCCTTTCAAATTATAAACTTGTTTAAATTTGAACAGTTTAAGGAGACAAGATTGTACAAACAACTATCTTTTCAAAGTGATGGTGTAAGTGGTGTAAGGAGTGTAGATGGTGTAAAAGCTAATAAGAATGCCCCAAATGCACCAAAAACACCATCTACACCACAAGTTAATAGTGATCAAGAAATAAACCAGGATTTGGATGAATCTGACCATGATGGGGGCGTTGAAAATGAATCAAAAGATGTTGGAATGTAAACACTGTGCAAGGGAATTTTATACAAAAAGTCATACTCATTGTTACTGTAATGAAATTTGTAGGAGAGCAGCAAATTATAGAAAAGCTAATCCGAGAGCTTTTAAAGAAAAATGCAAAAGGATAGATTGTGAGAAGATTGCCTCTGGATTTATTCATACAGTTCCTTACTGCAAGGAACATTATCTAAATCTAAAGAAAGATTTGAAAAGGAGTTAAAATAAAAATGTTTGATAGATATACAAAATTTCTGCCAGTAAAAAAAGAAAACTTAAGGGAGTATAATAAAATGGGAGCAACACTTAAAGAAAGGGATGGGGAGCATTATATTGATGCAGAAACTGTTTTGAATCTTGTTAAGAATGCTTTTGATGAAATAGGGTATGAAAAAGATGAACTAGTAGAGAAGCATAATAATATTAAGGCGTGGTTAATAAAAAATTATCCAAAACATAAGGATCTAAGAAAAGATTTTAGTAAGAATACAAAAGCAGTAAAAGATCTAGATGAAAATATTCATGTATTAAAAAAAGACTTACAAGATGTTGAAGGTAAAATAAATAAAACCAATGAGATATTAGATAATTTAAATCAATTGGCAATAAAAGTTGATAAGGAAATCAAAGAGTCAATCAAAATAAAGAAAGAAGAAATTGGAGAAATAAAAATAGAATCGATACAGAAACAGTTTGTAATGCAACAACAAAAAGAATTAGATTCTTTTAAGGATATAGTAAGACAAAAAGAAAATGAGTTTGTACAACAATTTGACAAGGAGATAGAAACTTCAAAAGAAGATATAATTGATCATTACAGTAAGTGTTTGAATAAGGATATAAGGATGATCATGCACGAGTTTGGATTTAGAGCGCAAGATATATTTGAGAATAAGATAGAAGTAAAAGTTAATGACCCGCTAGGATTGACACAGTTAATGATTAAAGGCATTAAGAAACAGCATCCAAAAGATGTTAAAGAAGAGAGAAAATCTGTTGGAGTTCTTGAGGCGTGGAGGAATAAATTAAAGAAGATTGTGCCGAATGAACTAAAGAAAGAGAAAGATGAAGTGATAAAATCTATTGACAACTTCATTGACAATTCAAAACAATGGGGTGACAAACCTGAACAAAGTCTTATTGCGGCACTTAGGGACTTGCAACATGTTCTAGAGGATTTTGAGGATGAACAGGAAAGAAAAAGATTAGAAAAGGAAAAAAAGGAACTAGAACAGAAACAAAAAATGAAAGATCAAGAATCTAAAAGTAGTGAGGATATTAAAAATGAAAATGATAAAGATATTGAAGCCCAACCTGTAGAAAAAGAAGAAGAGGACATGGGAGACGAGATAGATCTTGATGAAGATGATGAAGAG
The DNA here is from genome assembly GCA_002688335.1 of Candidatus Pacearchaeota archaeon. Lineage (GTDB taxonomy): Archaea > Nanobdellota > Nanobdellia > Pacearchaeales > GW2011-AR1 > ARS1285. Next base: position 6,335 of record NZCQ01000003.1, read on the forward strand.
AAATTAGAGGTGGAAGAAACAAAAGGGAGTAAGGGTATAAACTTTGGAATTTAGTTATTTTTATATCTTAGATTTAATATGATAAAAATGAATGAGAAAGCAATTATCTATAACCGAACTAGCACCAAAGATCAAAATCCCCAACTTCAATTGAAAGATTGTCAGGATTTTGCTAAGGAGAAGAGTCTTGTAGTAATAAGTATAATAGAAGAACAGGCATCTGCATATAAGGGAAAGCAGCAGGAATGGAATAAAGTTGTTGATCTTGCTAAGGAGCATGAAGCAGATATTATTTTATGGCGTTATGACAGAGCATTTAGAAATCGAAAAGAGTTCTATGAGTTTATGAGAACTATGTTTGAAGTTTATGGTATAAAGGTTTATTCAGTTAAAGAACCTTCCATATTGACCTTGTGGGAATTAATGAGCAAGACTGAGATTGATGATCCTGTAGTCTCTGAGTTAGTTAAGGGTATTGTAAAAGAGATTTGGAAATACTTGATTCAGATTAGTGGTGAACAGGCTGAAGAGGAATCTAGAAAGAAAGGGGAGAGAGTAAGATTGGCGGTTGTTAAGAAAGATGGAGAGCAAACATTATCATATAAGGGGAACACGTGGGGAAGAAAGCCTATTCAGAAGAAAGCAATAGATGAGGTTATTGAATTGCATAAGCAAGGCTTATCCATAAGGAAGATAGCTAAACAGGTTCACTATTATGATTCTAATAGAAATAAGAAGTTACTCGGTATATCGACTGTTCATAAAATATTAAAGGAAAATCTCCCTGTAGAAACCTCGTAATGTCTTATGTTCAAGATTTACTCAATTAATGAACGCTTTATTCTAATAAATAATCCAAAACCCTCGTTAAAGGGAGGCATCAAAATTATTCTACTAAGTACATCTGATTTTCGTGTCTAGCCCATTTATTACAGAGATGATAATTTCAGGGGATATATGATATCGGTAAAAGTAGTCAATTATTTTATATACAATAATTGTACGAAAAAGATTTATTATTAGTATGTGTTATAAGGTTAATGGGGAGACCAAGGAAATCAAAGGAAGATCGAGTGAAGTATATCAATAATCAATTCTACTGGCCTGAAAGATATTATTTCATTTTAGATGAGTTTGATAAGCTATGTCAAAAGAAGTTAGCAATAGCTTCAGTCCCCAGTCAGATAAAGAGATGCAGAAGTATAGTCTTGAGAAGATTAATCTTTCAATATCTAATTAATAATGATTTAGATAATGAAGTTGTTAAGAAAGGGATTAAAGAGTTTCTTGAAGATGAAAATAGGAAACATCAGATTATAATTAATAACTATAGGAATAAGAAATAAAATGATCTATCCCCCACTACTACTGATTCAGAAAAAGAAATTTTGGAGCTCTGGGTTTAGTAGATGGTATTCAGTTGATAAAATTCGGCTAATGCCTAATTCAAAAATTAAGACTGAGAAACAATTTTGTATATATATGTTGCAGAAATATGGCGAGGGAACTTACATGGTTCTCGCATATGTCAAGAGAAGGAAGGGTTGTTTTGTTTTTTGGATAGGAGATATTTATAGAAATGGATTTAAGAGGAATTGTAAAACTACTGCGTGGGTCGATAGACTTGATGATGAGAAGCTTGGTATCTATAGAGATGATTATGAAAATGATGGATATTGGGATGAGAGGGATGAGAAAGTTAAAAAGTATAAAAGTAAGGTGAGACGGAAAAGAAGAGGAGTTCATCCTTATTTGGTTCCTGCAAAGCCTGGCGATTGGCACGATTATTCTGAATTGATTGGATGGAACGAACAATAAATTGAGAAGTCGTTATGAATATATGTAGTGATTATTAAGAAAGTTTATAAACAATATAATATTTATAGTTGCATGAAAAAGAGTGTGATGATGGGACCTTTAAAATATTTTAAAATAAACAACATAATTTTAAATAGTGTTGTATCCTCTACTAATTATAGTGATGCTTTGATTTCAGTGTTCTCAAACAAAAATAATGATCAGAATATAACTAAGTTTAAATATGATTTAAATTAAGAGGTAATACTCAATGGTCCAAGAATATGCTGTAAATCCCGAGTTTAAAGACGATTTGTTTAATGATATAGAGAAGACTGGGGAAGAATTAAAAGAAGAGCTTAAAGAAGAATTTGGGAGATTATTAAATAATAAAATTAATTCAAGAATTGACTCTCAGATTAGTGCATCGAAGTTTGAGGCTGTGTATGCATTTTCAGTTTCAAAAGAAGAAAGAGAGAAAACAATGGCAGAAGTAAAGGAAGTTAGATCAGAAGGTTGGAAAAAAGCTTTAAAAGAAGCTAACGGAGATGAAGAAATAGCTTATGAGATTTATAAAAAAGCTAACGTTTTTCCCTAAAGAATTTGCTCGTTTTCTTAGTAGATAGGTTTGTAGCTTCTGGAAGTATTCTAACTTTAAGATCAATGCCCAATATGTTAATAGCTTTTTCAATGTCTTTATCTTCGGTGTAATAGACATTTATTTTCTTTTGAATAAACAAGTTCGATATAATTTTGCAATCATTTGGGAATGTAGAAAATTTCTTTATTCTCATCTCACTCTTAATTTTATTAACCCATCCAGATCCAGTTTTATCAGCAGAATCTGTATGGGATATTTTTTCTATATCAAACTCCTTTAATATATCTAACAAACCATTTGTTGCATCTTCTCGATTATAGCGCTTTTTACTTATTAACACATTACGAGCCTCTGATAGTGCTAGCTCTGTTGTATATATCTTTAATATATTAAAAGTAACTTCTGCCTTTAAATCATCTTTAAACTCCTCTGAATTTACTAGATCAACTAAGACATTTGAATCTAATCCTATTATCTCTTCATCTATAGCAAAATTATTTTCTTCATAATTCCTATATTCTTTTGTTTTACCGTCTTTTTGTTTTAAAGCAGTCAAACTTCTTTTTTGTTTTCTCATTCTCTAATATTGTAAACCAAGAACTCTGTAGTTCCTATCATTACTCAAGTGCGCACCTGAGAGGAGGATTGCTCCTCCTGACAGGCAATTTGTTAAAAAGAATATATCTTCCAAGCTTAAAAGCTTTGTTATTGTCGAGAAAATTGTATGAAAGTAAGATACAAGTTAAATTATTTAATAGAATATAGTAATTCTTTCATGTCTTTCTTATTACTTAGAATAATATATTTCTTTTTATGAAAATTCAGCAGATCTCTATGATTTTTATACATGCCTTTCTTTTCTTTATAATCTTTAATCTCACCTAATAATTTTCTTAGCCCTGATAAAGAGCTGCTACCCACTAGCATGCTTTTAAATTGTCTCTTAATAACCCTATATGATAACAATTTATGATTTAGGTCTAACCAGATAACTAATTCTGCTTGCCTTATGGCTTTATCAACAAATGATGTTGAAAGTCCTTCAATAATCCATTTCTTTTTACCCTTTAGAATTTTATCCAATGATTTCTTTTTCTGGGTTTCATTTCTTTTAATAGTATACTTTTTCTTCCAGTAAATATCATCCAACGAAAACACAGGAATTCTAAGTTTCTTAGATATCATTTTAGCAAAAGTAGTCTTCCCGCTTCCTTGTGGACCTAGAATATAGATTTTTGTTGATGAATTTGTTTTTCTATCTTTTAGATAATTGTAATATAATTCTTTGGTTGATTCGCAAGAAAAAGGTCTTTTCTTCAATTTATCACTATTCTCTAAGTATTCTATCATTTCTTTCTTATCTTTTCCAAGATATTTTCTTACAGGATCAAATCCTTTTGGAGTAGCCATCCATATAAAATCTAAGTCCGTAAAAACTCCTAATATTTTATGTTTCTTATAAATTGCATTTTTTCCAAACGCCCAATTATCATGAACAGAAACAAAATGTGTAATCTTCTTTATCTTATCAGGAGAATAGTTAACTTCCTCCAAGATATCTTTAGCAATCTTTTCACCTTCCTTCATATGAGTTTTCCTAATATCTAACTCAAAAAGATTATTCTTTGGAACATTGGCATATCCAGTGTCATGTAATATTACTAGAGGTAATAGAATAGAATCATCTAACTTCTCTTTTTTACATACTAATAATGCATCTTTCATCATCCATTTAATATGTTCTATATCTTCTGATCTTCCTTTTTTGTAATAAGGTTTTGCTAATTGCCAAATTTTATTATATATTTTTTTCATCATCACATCTTCTCTAACAATCTCTTAGTACTACTAATAACCCAATTCATAAGAGTGAGCTTCTTCCTCAATCTATCTTCATCAGAAGTAAACTTACTGGGCTCAGTATTATAGAACAATTGGAAATAAAAACAATTATCTCTCATTGCTATCCAAGGCAATTGTTTCAATTCCTTGTTAGTTAACTTATTATATTTCTGATATACTTTAATAAATTCTATTCTTTCATTTTTCTTCTTGCACATAGATTTTAGTGTTTGTCCAATATCTTTAATTTTAGGTGCATAAGAAGCAACTTCGAAATCAACTATTCCAACAACTTTATCTTTACTATCAAAAAGCAAATTACCAGAAGTAAAATCTGAATGAGTCATCAACATCTCTGTATCAAATTTAATCTTTTTAACTTTCTTTAAGATCATATTAAACATTTCTAGATTCTCTAACATTAACCTATCATCTTTTCTAAGAGGTCTAACCTTTACCATTTTAGCATAATTCTTATCTACCCCCTTCAAAATATCTGGTTTCCTTATTTTTCTTCCTGGATAGTTTTTGACATATTTGTGATAAGTTGCCAAAGCCTTTGCAGTTTCTGCAACAGGCTTCTTTTTAATTGTTATAGGATTCTTACTTTTTCCAGGAAGCATTTCATATATCCAAATTTTCTTTCCCCATTTCTTAGTTAGAATATTTCCATTCAGAGTTTTTAATGGATTAGGAACCCTATATGGAAAGTCAATCTTGTTTAGATAATAAAGAAAATCAAATTCCATATCAATTAACTTTCTTTTATCTCTATCATATTTTTTACCTAAAACTCTAATAACATAATTTCCTTTTTCTGTTTTCAAAGCAAAATTATAATTGACCCAGCCCTCGCTAAATAAATTAAAAGATTTTACCTTACCAAGATCATATAGTTTAGCAATTTCATTAGCTTCTTTTTTTGTTAGTTTCATTTCACCCTATAAACTGCCTTCGTTCCCCACCACCCCTTATATAATTTATTTAGATTAAATGAATTAATTAATTCCAATCCTAAACTAAAACGTTTTCCCTTAGTCATATGCAAAACACTCCATCCTTTTTTGGCAGTTTTTATCCTAACGTTCTTAAATTTTTTAAGATATTTTAGAACATCAACTTTTTTACCTTCATTCCAAATTTCAAACAGAGTATTATATTCAACAGGATAGGCAGTGCTTACAATATTCACATCCGAATCAATTTTCTTCTCTTGTAATTCTATTATAGCTTTTCCATTCTTTGTTAACAATCTGTTAATTTCTTCTAAAAATTTAGCTTTATCATAGATATACTGAACACTTGCTTGAGCATAGATTAAATCAAAACTACTAGATTTTAATCTCATCTTCTTTCCAGAATCTAAAATATGGAGTTTTGGCAAATTTTTGTTAACGTCCTTTTTACGGAACATTTTATGAGCCAAAGCAAATCTTCTAATTAGCTTTAAGTCCCATCTTTTTTCTAAGTTTGTTCCATGAAGCTCAACTCTATCTCCAAATAATCCCTTTAGTTCAAGTAACACTTTCCCATATCCGCAACCAATTTCCAAAACCTTAATCTTCTTTTTATTTTTTAACAATAATTTAACTTCTCTCTCAATATCTCCTATCCTTTCTTTTGCCTCTTCTAAGCCTCTCTTTCTTCCAGGATTCCAAACTATTTGTTTCTTACCTTTTACTTTTTTGATATTGTATTTAGTCATTTTTCATCTCACTCTCCCATACAAATATTCATCATAATACTTACCATTTTTTAATCCACTTCTTCTTTGTATGCCTTCAACTTTAAATCCACATTTTCCCAATACTCTAGTTGAACCTTTATTATTAGTTCTAACATTGCCATAAATTCTTCTTAAATTATATTTATTGATTATATATCTCATAGCTAATTTTACAGCTTTAGTAGTAATTCCCTTGCCCCTATATTCTTTCCCTATCCAATATCCAATTTTTGCACTCAATTTAGGAATTATTTTTTCAAAAGAAATTTCCCCAACTGCCTCACTATTAACCTCTATAATAAAATATATATTATCCTTTTGCTTAACACTCAAAATAGCTCTATTGAGATCTTTCTTAGCAGCAGTCAAACTATAAGGATATTTATACCCATGAAATCCATTATCAATTTGTTTATCATTTCTCTTATTTTTGTAATAACTTTTAAGATCACTTTTTTTAGCATACCTTAACATAAAATCTTTTGATTTTAATTTCATTTTCAACCTCTTTTCTTACTTTGTAAATACAATCCCATTTTAATATCTTTCTTTATTTCTCCACATGGTCTGAATATTCAAATATCCTAAGTGCAGGATATTTATCAGCGATTGATTTCATTCTATCTAAATAGTCATTAACATCACTAAGTCTATCTTGATTAATTATAATTTCATTATCATCAACAAATTTATCAATATCTAGTAATCCTAATGGTATTCCGCCATTTCCATGAGCAAAGTTATTTCCTAAGTATTCAACAAAACCTTCTTGTTCTCTATCCCATTCCCATTCTGTGAATGTTTCAAAAGCTTCTTTTGGCAAATATTTTTCTGTGCCTCTAACAGGGAGTTTTGCCATAGGTGTTCCAGGATAAACTACAGATAATTGGGGATAAATTGTTACCTGAGAACCATTACCCCTTTCCTTAGCTATCATCTGAGCAGTTTTAGCTATCTCTTCTAAACTATCTAGATTGTACTGTCTTGCTTCCTCTGTTTCTCCGGGAACTCCTAATTGAAGATTGATATTACATCCTATTCCGTATTTTAATGTATTTATTACCGCTTCTTGAGTATTTCTTAGATAAGTTTCTGGATTTTTAACGTGTTTTAAATAACTAGCTATTTCTGGGTCAAAATTCTCTACTCCTAAATATGCTTCTACGCAACCAGCTTTAGCTAGCTTTTCTACTAATGGTTCATTTCTATTGTTAAGATGTTCAACTCTTGTTTGAATAGTCCAATCAATGTCTAATCCTCTTTCAATCATGATATCGCAAAGTTCATGAGTTCTTTTGGAATTCTGAGCAAAATCATTATCATGGATATTTACTCCCTGAGATTTTTTGTAGATTTCTGAGTTAACCATATCAGAAAGTAATTGTGCTTTTGAATTTGGACTCATATCTCTAAGTTGATCATCTCCAAATGCACAGAAAGTACATTTTAGATTACATCCTCTAGCTGTAGATATATCAAAATATCCAAATTGCCCTCTAAGCATTTCGTCATATTGACTTTCAAATACCGGACTCCAATCAAATGTGTTGAATTGGAAAGAGTCTAATTCTTCTCTTGATAAAAATCCAACGTGGTTTCTTTTAATTAATCCAAAATTTCTATCTCTAAATGCTAAGCCTCTAACTTCTTCTTCTGGAACTCCTAATGCAAGATCTTCCAATGTTTTTTCTCCTTCACCCGTACTACAATAATCAATTTCTGGATGTAATCCTAATATATTCTCTGCCTCATTTTTTGCATGATGACCTCCTAAAATGATAGATGCTGTTGGATCTAATTCTTTGATAGCTCTAGCAGTTTGAAGAGCATTTTGATAGGTTGCAGTTGTGGATGTTAAGGCATATAATGCTCCTTGTTCTAATTGATAATCTTTAAGTTCCTCACTAATCTCTCCAATTCTCCCATCTAATGGATTTTTACTCTTTTTTGATAGAGCTAAATCTACATAATTCACATTGCTCTCTGGAGCATTCATTTTTAACCATGATTTTAGGAATAAAAGTGCGCCTGGAAAACCACTTAACATCCCTTTATCTGGTGGATTCACTAAGTANAGTGTTTTATTTGTCATAACTATACAGTAGTATACNNTATAGTTAAAANTTGTAATCTATAATTTTGTCAAAACAAAAAGTATTTAAACTATATATTGNAATAGTAAAATATGAGAAGAAAAACTGATTTAAAGTTAGATAAGAAGGATANAGATTTNCTNTANNTNNTAGANNTAGANGGNAGANTAACATATTCNCANTTAGCTAAAAGAACAAAGATGTCGAAACAGNTAGTAAAATACAGAATTGAACGACTTGAGAAAGAAGGGTTCATTAAAGGGTACTTCACAATGATAGACACTTCTAGGTTGGGATATACAACATTTAGAGTATATCTAAAGTTTAGAAACTTAACATCTGAAAAAAAGAAAAGGATTATTAATTACTTGAAAGAGCAAAAGTCAATTTGGGCAGTTGTATTAATTTCTGGAAAATGGGATGTTGCATTAGGAATTTCTGTTAAGGGCATTTATGATTTTTTTAATGTATGGGATAGACTGCTAGAAAAAAATCTTAATATTATTGGAGATTATAAGGTTTCCATTTATTCCCCTATATATCATTACGCAAAATCATATCTAACGGGTGAGCAAGATAGTTCCAAGATAAGAATACTTGGAGGTAAGGAAAAGGTGGAATATGATTCTAAAGACATTAGGATACTTATCTATCTCTCTAAAAATGCTCGTATATCTCTTTTAGACCTCTCTGAGGCTCTAAAAATGAGTCCAGAGTCAATTAGCTATAGAATTAAGCAAATGCAGAAAAAAGGGATTA
>NZCQ01000004.1 GCA_002688335.1 Candidatus Pacearchaeota archaeon
CCACCTAAGCTGTTACCATAGACATTCAACGCGCGCAAGGCAGAAACTCTTTCTCTTGAATATTCTCTTTCCTTTAAGACTGAACCATGAACACAAGGCTTATTTGGAAATTCTTTAGAGATTTCTGCTAATTTTTCTGCTCCTTCAAATCCCGAAATTGCAATGACAACTCCGTTTTGAGCTAATTGTTCTGGAGTATTGTACCTTAATTGATACGAATCTTTTGGAGCGAATCCCACAGTTCCATCATCACTGAATCTTATTCCTTGAGAATATTCTGTTCCTCCTTCGAGACTTTTCTCTAAATCGTTTATATCTAATTTTTCTGTTAGTCCTTTTGCTTCCGGGTCATATTGTGTAAAAACTCCCTTATCTGTCCATGCAACATTCATATAAACAGGAACCCATTTTTCTCTCACAATGTCTTTAATGCCTTTAAATTCTGGTTCATCTTTAACATCGCTGCAATAGGTTGAATAAAGTAAGCTGGCTGTTTGACCTCCATTAGCTAGTGCTAGATTATGGCCTAGAATTTGTCTTCCTACTCCTTGATAAGTATCTGGACCAAATGAAGGATATGCGAAAACTACTTCTCCATCGTTATGCGGGATATGAAGTTTAGCATCTGGAGTCCAGACTTCTTTTAATCTTTCTACTCTTGGTTGTTGTGGGGATTTCATGATTTTTTTATAATACGAGGATTTTTAAATATTCTGTCATTCTGGTATATATGGGAAGAGAAGAAAGGCAAAATAAAAAGGCTAATGAATTACCTAAGATAAAGAAAAAGATAATTAGTATTTTAAAAAGGCATGGGATAAAAAAGGCAGGATTATTTGGAAGCATTACTCGTGACGATTTTAAAAAAAATAGTGATGTTGATGTATTAGTAGAGCCCCGGAAAGGAATGGGTTTGGAGTTTGTAGAAATGGGTTTGGAGTTAGAAAAAGAATTGGGAAGAAAAGTAGATTTAGTGACTTATAAATATCTAAGTCCTTATTTGAAAGAGAATATTTTGGAAAGTGAGGTAAGGATAATATGACAGAACATAATGAATTAGCTTATATTAATCATATATTGGATGCTATTGATGATATCGAAGAATCCATAGATATATTATCTAAGGAGAAATTTATTAAAACTAAAGATATTAAAGAGGCTAATATTAGAAGGTTAGAAATAATTGGCGAAGCTGTTTCAAATTTACCTAACTCTTTTAGGATCAAATATCCAGAGGTTCCATGGAGGGTAATTGTGGGTAACAGAGATAAAATGATTCACCATTATTTTGGAGTTAACCTAGATGTTGTATGGAACACTATAAAGAAGGATGTTCCAGATCTAAAACAGAAAATTCTTAGAATAAAACGAGATTTGGAGAAAGATCAAGATGGGAAGAGAAGAGCAGATAATAAATGAAAGGAAAAGGAAGTTGAAGGAGTTAAGAGAAATTGTTAATCCTTATCCTCATAGTTTTGATGTTAAACATTATAGTTCAGATATTAAGGAGAAGTATAAGAAGTTGAAGAATGATGAGAGGACTAAAGACAGAGTTGTTGTTGCTGGGAGAGTTATGACTGCTAGGAATCTGGGTAAGTTGATTTTTGTTACGTTGCAAGATGATAAGGGAAGAATACAGCTGATATTCCAGAAAGAAGAGACTAAAGAAGAAGATTTTAATTTGGCTAAAAAATATATTGATGCTGGAGATTTTGTTGGCGCTTCTGGGATAATTATGAAAACTAGGACTGGAGAAGTTAGTGTTTTGGTTAGGGATGCTAAGATATTAAGTAAAAGTTTGTTGCCCTTACCTGAGAAATGGCATGGTTTGAAAGATGATGAGGAAAGATATAGAAAAAGATATCTGGATTTGATTATGAATCCTGAAGTTAGAGAAGTTTTTGACAAGAGGACAGAGATACTTGATGCTATCAGAGAATTATTGAAGAAAAAAGAAATGAAAGAAGTTGATACTCCGTTTTTGCAGACAATTTATGGAGGTGCTGCTGCTAAACCATTCAAGACTCATTTAAATGCACTTGATATTGATCTTTTCTTAGCTATTAGTCCTGAACTTTATTTGAAGAGATTAATTGTTGGAGGATATGATAAGGTTTATACTATAAGTAGGAATTTTAGGAATGAGGGGATTGATAGATGGCATAATCCAGAGTTTAGTATGATGGAGATTTATTGTGCTTATCAAGACTATAATGATATGATGGATTTGTTTGAGGAGATTTATGAGTATGTTGCTAAGAAAGTTAACAAGAGTACAAAGGTCAATTTTAGAGGTAAGGAGATTGATTTTAAGAGGCCTTGGAAAAGATTGACTATGAGTGAATGTATTAAAAAATATGCCAAGATAGATATTGATAAGATGAGTGACAAAGAAATTAGTGATTTTGTTAAGAAAAATAAGATAGAGAGTAAGGAGGATGTTTGGGGCTGGAATGTACAGGCTATATTTGAGCATTTTTGTGAGGATAAAATTGAACAGCCAACATTTGTTATGGACCATCCTCTTGAGACTACTCCCTTGTGTAAGACGCATAGAAATGAAGAAATGTGTAGGCTAATCGAGAGATTTGAACCATTTTGTATGGGGGCTGAATTAGGAAATGCTTATAGTGAATTGAATGATCCTGAATTGCAGAGAAGCTTATTGGAGGAACAACAAAAGTCCTTGAAGAAAGGGGATGAGGAAGCTAATCCGTTGGATGAGGATTTTCTTAATGCAATTGAGATAGGTATGCCTCCGACAGGAGGATTGGGATTGGGAATTGATAGGATGATTATGTTGCTAACTGGTCAGGACAGTATTAAGGATGTTTTATTGTTTCCTTTTATGAAGCCATTGGATGGCAGAGATAATGGCGATAAATCTAAGAAAAAGAGGAAGAGTGGTGGGAAGGGGGAATGACATTATTTGATAAAAAAATATATGAATCAGATGTTTTTGAGAAACCAATTTATTATTCATGGTTGAAAAACGTGAATGAAAGAGCGATCTTATCAAAATTCAAAAATAGAAAATATTAAATAGTCTTTTCACAATAACTTAGCATATACAAGCCCCAGGCTTGCACTGCAAACCTGGGTATTTTTTAAATGGTGAGAGTTTCTATATTTATCGATGGTAATAATCTCTATTTTGGATTAAAGAGAATCTATAGCGATAGTAGAAGCTTGATGGATTTTAATTTTAGAAAATTTTGTGGCACACTCGTTCAAGAAAGAGAGATAGTTGATATCTATTACTATAATGCTACTCTTGATATTGCTAATAATTTAAATAAATATAAGAAACAACAAAGATTTTTTGACAAATTGAAAAGAATCCCGAGATTTAACCTAATTTTGTGTAAGTTGGTAAAGAGAAAACTAAAAAATGTTAATGAATATTATTATGTTCTTAAAGAAGATGATATTCATATGGCCGTTGATATGGTTGAGGGTGCGGTAGATAATAAATTTGATATTGCGATTGTTGTTTCTGGAGACGGAGATTTTGTTCCAGCTGTAAAGGCGGTTCAGAGAAAAGATAAAAAAGTTGAAAATGCTTATTTTGGAAAGACGTCATCAGCTAATCTAAAACAAAATTGTGATAAATCAATTAGATTAAATAAGGAGATGTTAGATAAATGTTTTGAGTAAAATGACACTGCCAATAACGAGAGATGAAGCGCTTGAACTAGTTAAGAAATATAATTCTGATGAAAGAGATTTAATACATTATCTGGAAAGCGAGGCCGTATGCAGGGCCGTTGCTGAGAAGGTTGGAGAGAATGGAGAGTATTTTGGAATGTTAGGATTGTTGCACGATATTGATTGGGGGATAACTAAAGATGATACTAAGGAGCATTTGACTAAAGCTCCAGATATATTGCGAGAAAAGGGCTTTGATGAAGAGTTTATAAGGTTATTAGTTAGCCATGGTTATGGATTTGATTGTGCTGGGTTGTTGAATAAAAAAAGGAGTGAGAAAAAAGAGTTTATTTTGGCTGCTGGTGAGACAGTTACGGGAATTATTCATGCATATGCCTTGATGAGGGGAGGAGTTGAAGGAATGGAAGTTAAAGGATTGAAGAAAAAGTTTAAAGATAAGAGGTTTGCGGCTGGATGTCATAGGGAGATTGTTAGAGAGATTGAGAGTGTTACGGATTTTGATGAGTTTCTGGAGGTGGCTATTGAGGCTATCGCAAGTATTAAAAAAGAGGTTGGGCTGTAGATAAGATGGATAGATTAGTTAGAGAAGATTATGCTGTTGATGATAACTCCAGTTATGAAGAGTTTGTACATGGTCTAATCGAAAGACCAGATTATTTCCCTGAACTATTATTTATTGATGAAAATTATTGTGGTAGATTTTCTGATGATAGTCCTGAGGAACCTGAAAGATTTAGTTGGCATTTTCTTCATGAATGCGGTGTTGCGATCTCTTTTTTTAGAAGTAAATTTCCTCAAATTGGGACTCAAGATAAATATCTTGAGATGGAAGTTAGTTTATTAGGTTTAGGGACCCATATTAAAAAGACTAAGCAATATTTAGAAGAGAGGGTAGGAAGGTTGACTCTCAATAACTAGTAGGATAACAAGTACGGATTAGCAAAAATGTTATAAATAAGGGTTGGTTCTAGTATTCATGACAAAGATAATAATAAAAAATAATATAAGAAAAGTTGTTAAGGAGCTTGATGAACAAAATGTTGTTAACAATGTTGCTGTTGAAGTTGAGAAAGCTTTGGAAGAAAAAGTTAGAGAGGATTTGAGAAAGGCTATTGAAAGAGTTAAGAAAAATCAGAGAAGAACTTTGTTTGAGAGAGACTTGTGATGGGGATAGAAATGAATTTAATTAGAGAGGGTTTAAGAGATATTAGAGCTTTAGGTAGTTGGGTTTTTTACCTGCTTTTTGTTTTTAGAGTTCTGGTTCTGCCAAATCAGTGGCCTTTTGTTTATCAGATAATAATTGCAGGGGCTTTAATATTGATTGTGGAGATTTTTAATAAAAAGATAGAAGTTGATTATTACGTTACGAGGGGAGGAATCTTGGCATATTATAGTTCGCTGTTTTATAATGATGCTGTTTTTACTAGTTTGGTTGGGGTGGTTTTCATTGGGATATTATTTGGAAGTTGGTATGATAAAAAGAATTTTAGGGGCGGGTTTTCTGGGTTGATTTTAGGAGTTGTTGGATTGTCTATTGGACTTTGGTTGTAGTGTGGATGGAAGATTGAGATTAAGGGATAATATATAAAGATTATTTATTTAGGTAAATGATGAAATCAGAAATAATTAACAAACTAAGGAACGAAAATTAATTAACATCCGAATTCTATAACCATTTATGAAAAGATATGAAAAAGAGGTTGAAGAGTTGATGGTAAAACTTTTTAATTCTCTGAGCGAAAAAGATAGGAGAAGATTTGCCGCGTTTGAGGCTAGAAGGCTTGGACACGGAGGTATTAAGTATATAATGGAGGTCTTGGGTTGTGATGATAAAACTATTAAGAAAGGTTTATTAGAACTAGACTCGGGTCCTTCGTTTGACCTCCGTATTCGTAAAAAAGGAAGTGGAAGAAAAAGATCTATTGAAACTATAAGAAACATTGATGAAACATTTCTTAAAGTTCTTAAAAATCATACAGCTGGAGATCCAATGAATGAAAATGTGAAATGGACAAACTTAACTCAAAAAGAAATTTCTGAAAAGATGAAAGAGGAAAGAGTTAATATTAGTGTGACCGTTGTCAAACAATTACTTCACAAACATGGCTTTGTTAAAAGAAAACAACAAAAGAATAAGACTATGAAATACAGTGCGGGAAGAGATGAGCAATTCAAGATAATTAACTCGCTACGTGATTCATATGAGAAAACAGGCAATCCGATAATTAGTGTTGATGCAAAGAAAAAAGAACAAATTGGCAACTTTTACCGAGAAGGAACTGTGTATGCCAAAGAACCGATACAAACATACGACCACGATTTCATAAAATTCTCTAGTGGTGTTGTGATCCCCCACGGTGTTTATGATATCAAAAGAAATACTGGATTTGTTAATATTGGAACAAGTCATGAAACTGCAGAATTTGCAACAGATAGTTTATTTTATTGGTGGAAGGAAGAAGGAGAGAAAAACTATCCAAATGCTAATTCAATTCTTATGCTCTGCGATGGCGGAGGAAGCAATAGCAGCAGACATTATGTTTTCAAAGAAGCTTTACAAAAACTGGTGAACAAAATAAACATAGAGATTAGAGTTGCACATTATCCTCCTTACACCTCAAAATATAATCCAATTGAGCACAGGTTATTTCCTCATATAACTAGGGCTTGTAAGGGGGTGGTGTTTAAAAGTGTAGAGCTTGTTAAAACATTAATTGAAAAGGCAAAGACCAGTAAAGGACTAAAAGTTGTTGCAAATGTAATAAATAAAGTTTATGAGACTGGTAAAAAAGTTGCAGAAGGATTCAAAGAAAACATGGGAATTTTATTTGATAAATTCCTTCCAAAGTGGAATTATAGGGTGGTTCCAGAGAAGAAAAAACAGGAAGTTATTTA
Source organism: Candidatus Pacearchaeota archaeon (assembly GCA_002688335.1). Classification (GTDB taxonomy): domain Archaea; phylum Nanobdellota; class Nanobdellia; order Pacearchaeales; family GW2011-AR1; genus ARS1285. Next base: position 6,565 of record NZCQ01000004.1, read on the forward strand.
GTACGTGTTACTAAGCGAAAGAACAGATATATCAGACTTAGATGAATTGTCACAGTTTGAATATAATGAAAGTATTGGTAACAATCTAAAAAGAGAATTAAATCCGTTAGACATTCAAAATCAAATGATAGATGGTCAAGGGAGTTATAAGGGAGACATAAATGTTAATTTCGATTTTCCTGTTGATGGTGTAGTTAAATGGAGGGATGTTACAGGAACAGATCAAGAATCCGCAAGAACCGAAACTTCCCTACATCCCTTATTAAAAAGATTCTTAGATGGTGAAGGACCTAGAGCCATTTATATTGGTAGGAGAGAGGATGATTTTGAGATTGAATTATTTGAAGATGTTGAAGTAGAAGAAACATTTAGAAATGGGTGTACAAAAACACATGATGTAAGAGGAGTTTATAATCAACCATATGAAATTCCGTTAATTGCAGATGTTTTAAGCGATGCTAATTTTCATTTTTATGGACATTCAAGATTCGGTGGGGGGATTTTAGTTGGGGGAACTCCTTTTTACAGCACTGTTTTTGGGCTCAGAGATATTTTGGAAGAACGGTTGAAGATAAGTGATCAATTTGA
>NZCQ01000005.1 GCA_002688335.1 Candidatus Pacearchaeota archaeon
AACTTACATCTGAAAATAAATGGCTGGAGTTAATTAAAATGGCAAACTAAATTTTTTATGAGGATTACCAACCTTTAAGGTAACAATGCATGGTGTGATTAATTATTTATCGTTAATTAAAAAATTCGCTTTCAAATATTGTTGTTTATTTAGATTTGTCAATGTTCAAAAGCACAGCTTGAACACTCCCTTCTTGAGAGGGTCTGTTAGTTATTTTTGCTTTGCCTAATTCTGTTTCAATTATTGCGGATTTTAATAGAATGTTTTGACGGGCGAAGAAACGATTGCTTGGAGTTTCGAGAACGTTTTTTATTTTAGTTTTAGTTGATTTTTTTGTTTTTAGATCTATAACATTTGCATAGTCTGAGGATAAAAGGACTGCTCTTTTTGTTCCGCTTCTATCTCTAACTACCTTTTGCTTTGTTTCTCTTAATTTAACTTTTCTTTCGATACCTGGAAGCGCGTGCTTCTTTTTCTTTTTCTGTTTGTGATATTTTCCTCCAGATATTTTCCTTCCGTAAGCCATGAGAATTGATGTTGGGTAAGATTTATAAAGGTTTGGATTGTTGTTTTCTTATGAAAGCTAAAATTAGCAATGGTATTGTAGGGAGTTATCCCCACCTTAGTAATTGATAATCTTAGTTTTACTTCTAGTAGTTTGAAGGATAAATCTTTTATAGGAGATTTATTTAAATTAAATGTAATGGCGGTTGTAGCTCAATGGTTAGAGCGCACGGTTGTGGTCCGTGAGACGGGAGTTCGACTCTCCCCTTCCGCTTTCTTCTTTCTAAATTTCTTGGAGGTCTGAGAAGATGATCGACTTAAATACTCGTGATCGAATTATTGTCCCGAAGAATTCTAGATTAGGAACCGAATGCAGAAAGGTTGTAACTAATTGGGGTTATGATGATGGTCAAATTGAATCTGACTACAGGGGGGAAGATATTCCAGAGTTAGTTGAAGATTTGATAAGGAAGGGTGAGAGTGTTCTTGGGATAACAGGAGCAGATTTTCTTGAAGAATATAAGCTGAGAAATCCTGAGAGTAATCTATCTGTATTAAGAAATGTTTATTGGGATAGAAATGAATTTTTATATAGAGAGCCGATGCTTTGTTTACTTGGACCAAAAAATGGAAATTTAGATTTAATTCCTGAGCAAATTAGAATCGCTATTAATAGAAAGTATCAAAATATCTCTGAAAGATATTGTTTAAAAGAATTAGAGGAAAAGGGCTATAGATTTGAAAGGAAATATATGGCTGGAGCAACTGAGAAAAGATTTGAAAAAGGTCTTTCAGATTTGATTATTGAAATCGTTTGTTCTGGGAGAAGTTCTGAAGAGTCTGGACTCGTTCCATATTTAGATATATTCAGCTGCAATATTGTTTTGATCGGGAGTGATACCAAAACAAATAAAAGTGAACGAGAACTGAATGTAAATGAAGGAGAGGTGTAAAATGAAAATATTATTTGTGTGTAAAAACAATAGGTTTAGAAGTAGAGTTGCTGAGAGCTATTTTAATTCTGTTAATGAAAATAAGAAAGTGTTTGCTGATAGTGCGGGAATAATAGTTGGAGCTCCACTTACTAAGTATCAGTCGAATGTTGCTAGAAAGGCTGGTTTGAGAATAGATGGTAGGCCAAGAGGATTGAGTAGTAAACTTATATTGAGTCGGGATTTGATTGTAATTGTTGCAGATAATGTTCCTAGTTCAATATTTAAAGATAGAAGTTATAGTGTTAATGTGGTAAAATGGGGAATTAAGGATGTTTATGTAAAAGATGAGAAGAAGATTTTGAAGACTATTGAGGAGATCAAGAGTAAGGTTAGAAGTTTAGTTAAAAAATTGGAGAAAAAAGAAAGATGAGAAAAATATTGTTTATATGTTTGGGAAATAGATTTAGAAGTAGAATAGCTGAGGAATATTTTAATAAGACGAATAAAAATAAGAAAATAAAATCATCAAGTGCTGGATTAGTTTATGCAAATCCGATTTCTAAGAATACCGTAAAAACTGTTAAGAAATATGGTATAAATATTGGTGGTGGGACTCCTAAAAGAATTAAGGAGAACGATCTTAAAAATGTAGATAAGGTTATTGTCGTAGCAGATAATGTTCCAATTTCAATATTAAAGATATTCTCTAAGAATGTAATATCTTGGAATATTAGAGATACTGATGGAGGGAATCAAAATAAAGTAGAGAATATTGTTAAGAATATCATTAAAAAAGTAGATGTATTGATTAAGAAAATATTAAGGGAAGGAGTAAAATGAAAACAGATACGGTGAAGGGATTTAGGGATATTGAAGATGCTGGTAAGAGGTCTAAGATTTTAGAGATTATAGAAAGAACTTTTAGGTTGTATAATTATAAGAGAGTTGAGACTCCGATAATTGAATATGAAGAGTTTGTTAAGGGAGATAATGAGAAGGATGAAGCGGTTAGCGATATTTTCAAGCTTAGTGATAAGGGAAATAGGAAATTAGCCCTGAGATATGAATTTACCTTTCAGCTTAAGAGGTTGATGAAGAATAAAAAATTGCCTTATAAGAGATATCAGATAGGCCCTGTTTTTAGAAATGAGCCAATATCTGGGAATCGGTGGAGGCAGTTTACTCAATGTGATATGGATGTAATTGGAGCGAGAATTGAGGACGTTGGTGAGATTCTTGCGATGACTTCTAATTTACTAGATGAATTAAAAGTTAAATCTACGATTTATGTGAATAATCGGAAGTTGTTGAATGAAATCTTGGAGAGTGTTGGGATTGTTGATGATAAAGAAGAAGTAATTAGAGAGATCGATAAATTGGATAAGTTAGGTGAAAAGGAAGTTAGGGCTAACTTGAAAAGATATGAGGCTGATAAGGTTTTATCTATTTTTAAGAAAGATGAAAAGTATTTTGAAAGGTTTGATGGTTATAAGGATATTAAGAAGCTTAAGAGATTATTGAAAGTTTATGGGGTTAAAGTGAAGTTTTCTCCTTTTTTGGCTAGAGGGCTTTCTTATTATAATTGGATTGTATTTGAAGTTAAGAGTAATGTTAAGGAGACAATTACCGCGGGAGGAGGGAGTTATATGATTAATAATGTTCAAGGTTCTGGGATTAGTTTTGGATTGGATAGGTTGGAGGTGATAAGTAAAATTGAAGATGATGTGAAAAAGGTGTTAATAATTAATATGGATTCGAATAAGGAGAGCATAGGGATTGCTGATAAGATTAGGAAAGAAGGAGTGGTGTGTGAGGTTTATAATGGGAAGATTGGAAAGGGGCTGGATTATGCTAACTCTATTGGAATAGATAAAGTTATTATTGTTGGAGAGGAAGAAGTTAAATCTAAGAAATATACTTTTAAGAATATGAAGAGTGGGAAAGAGAAGAAGGTTAACGAGGAGGAATTGTTGAGATCTTTGAAGTAATTAATTATGAAAATAATATACACATTTCACTGGAGAAGGCAGAAGAGGTTTAGGCTTGAGATAACTGATGATCTTATTGAGATGTGCATTATTAATTCTGATAAATTGAAAGATAGAAAATGGGACGATGCATATAATGCTATATCTAGAATCCCCCCTTCTGGTAGGATTCTTAAAGTTGTTTATAGGGAGAGATTTGATGGAGAAAGCAAAACTATAAAAATCATCACTGCTTGTTGGTTGGATTAATAAAATGGAACGTTGGTATGATGAAGAAGAAGATATCTTGGGATTGCATTTCCAAGACAAAGAATATTGGAAGAGTATAGAGCTCTCAAATGGAATTGTTATAGACATCTCAGAGGAGGGAGAGATTATTGGAATGGAAGTGCATAAGGCTAGTGATGTTTTCTCAGGAGATGTTAAGAAAGTTATTGATATGGCAAAAGAAATGGTTAAGGGGTGATTGATGAAAAGGAATTGTTGAAGATTCTTAGTTAGTCTTTGACTAAAGTTACTTTTCCATCCATTTTCTTTATTTTAGCTCCTTTAGAATCTTTTGATAAATAAACGATGTGTCCATCCTCTCCCTCATCCTTGTTATTTGCGTTGTCAACTGTTTGGAGTATCTTTTTTAGGTAACTTCCTTCTCTATAGCTACCAGGCCTTTCCCTCTTTGCTCCCCTTAACAATTCTGTTAGTTGTAAATATTTGATATCATCAACAAATATTGCATTTTCCAGAGTTGAATGTAGTTCTTGATCCGATCTATTTTCTACGAAAAAACCGAAATCTTCGTTGTCTCTGTAAGTAGTGTAAATTGCGTCTTTGTTTTTATAGCTAACTGGTTTTGGTGCTAGAGGATCTGCCTCAGCAGTATCTGCATCTCCGAATAGATAGTCAAGATCTATATCGCTATCTTGATCCATGTGATATTTAAGTGTAGATATTATTTATACCTTTTTGATCTCAAATATCCAGTTTTTTCTTGAGAACCTATCTTTTTTTCTTGACCTATAAGTTTTTATTATTTTGAATCCTGTTTTTTCTAAAAGGTTTTTTAGCTCTTGTTTTTTGTATAAATAATAATATCTCATATATGGAACTCCTTGTTCTTTCCAAGACATGTAGATTGATCCTTGGTTGTTAACTTTATTAAATCTTTTATCTTTGGAGTTCCAGACTGATATTAGGGCTGTTGCGTTTTTCTTTAATACTCTCTGGAATTCTTTTAATGCTTTTTCTCTGTTCTCTTTTGTTTCTATGCAATGGAGAGTTGCAATGAAAAGTCCTTGATGGAAGGTTTTTGATTTAATATTTTTTAGATTGTGTGCTTGGGCTTTGATTAGCTTTGCATTTATTTTGTTTTTAGAGATGTATTTTTTTGCTTGTTTTAATTGATCTGATGAGAAGTCAATTCCTGTGTATTCTATGTTTTTATTTGGAATCATGTTTCTGCCTGTTCCGCAACCTAGATCGATAACTTTCCCTTTTTTATCTTTTAGAAATTCTTCTACTATTGGAATTTTTTTAACTACATAAGTTTTCCAGGGTTTTGCTATGCTATTCCAAACTTTTTCTTGATTTGGTTTCTTGTTGCTTTTTTCGTAGTCTTTTTTTGAGATTATCTTGAAAGTTATCATTTTTATTGAAAAATTAGTGAGGATATTTCAACACTAAGGGAGTATATTATTGAGAAGTAAGTTGTGAATAACTGAATGGAGCTGAAACAAATTGTTTGATAGGTTACCAGAAAAAATATTATCAATATGATGAACCCAGATGTTATCCCGATTAATCTTAAGGAATCGTAGAATTCCATTTTATTTTAATATTGTAAGAATTATAGTTGTTGTTCCAAGAATTAAGACTATTATCCCAATACCGAAAAGTATCCATCCTATTCTTTCCTTTAATATGTTTTTCTTCATCGGAGTAATCAGGAAACCACACCTTTTAAGGTGTGGGATTACTCTAGATCCTAAAAACAAGGGCCTGTACCAAACCATACCCTAAGGAGTGTGGTGGCCCATTGTTTTTTTGATTTTATTTGTAGATAATCCAGAGCCCTGAAAAGACTATTATTAATCCGATAATGATTCCCATAGTTAAATACAATATTACTTCTTTAGTCGAAAGATTGGTTTTTATGAATGGCATAGTTGATAAAAGAAGATATTGTATATAAGATTATCTTTTATAGTTTTTGTAGGAATTAGTATTTTAATGAGCTCTCGGTCTAGCTAGATTATATCCTAAACCTAAATAGTTTTTATAATGAACATGTGAAAACTTTCTTTTATTGTCTTCTTTAGTTCCCTGCCAGAAAACTATTGTGGGAACTCCTTTAATTTCTTCTATTGTAAGATCTCCAACCATTTCTTTAATTTCTGGATCGAAATCTTTTCCCTCTAACCATCTAAATCCATGGGGCAATATTCTAAATTGAGCTGGCCAAATATTGTTTTCTAAACCCTTTGATATTTGAGGATATTCATCATTCTTCTCTTCAGTCCAAGGCTCTCTTAGACCATTTAGTTTTACTCCATCTAGTCTTGTATATCTCCCCATTTGAATGGTAAGGTATCCTTCTTCATTAATGTCAATTAGAGTTCGGTTTCGAGTTTTTCCTATTTTGAGATCGGCAATTCTTTTAGAATCTAGATCGCTTGAATCAATTCCATATTTATCTCTTTTCTGGTCGAGGAAATTTAAGAATACTCAACTGAGCCATAAGGATTAAGTCGTACTTGCTGACGAGCATTTCTTTGCATTTCCAACATGTATTCATATAGTTTCATTGTAATATATCCTTTATAGAACACTTTTTAAAGGTTTTCCTTATTACTTTTTTATGAAGATCCCTTTAGAAGGAGAAGTAAGGAAGCCCTCTAAAACTATGGCAGGAGTTACGCCTCTTACGGTTGTAGTTGAGCCTAGAAAATGTAATCATGGTACGTGTGTATATTGTCCTGGAGGGGAAAAGGTTCCCCAGAGTTATACGGATAAGAGTCCTGCTGTTATGAGGGCTTTGATGTTGGAGTTTGATCCGCTTGAGCAAGTTAGGGTTAGATTGAAGGCATTTAGAGTTATGAACCATCCTACGGATAAGATTGAACTTATTATTTTAGGAGGGACTTTCATGCAATATCCTAAGGAGTATAGAGATTCTTTCATCAAGGCTTGTTATGATGGGTTAAATGGAGTTAATAGTAAGGATTTGGAAGAAGCAAAGAAGATAAATGAGAGTGCTAAGCATAGAATGATAGGAATGTGTATAGAGAATAGGCCTGATAATTGTTCTGAGAATGAGATAGGGGAGATGTTAAATTATGGATGTACGAGGGTTGAGATAGGGATTCAAATGCCTGATGATGAATTGTATAGGAAAACTAATCGAGGGCATAGTGTTAGAGATGTTGTGGAGGCTTCTGAGAGGTTAAAAAGTGCAGGGCTAAAACTAGGGTTTCACATTATGCCTGGATTGCCATATAGTAATGAAGAGAAAGATTTAAAACTGTTTAAGGAAGTTTTTGATAACCCTGAGTATCGGCCTGATCAGCTTAAGATTTATCCATGTCAAGTTATTGACGATTCTCCGCTGGCCAGGATTCATCAGAAAATTAATTTTAAACCTTATGATACTGAGAAAACTCAGGAGATCTTAGAGAAAATGACAATGATGATACCTGAGTATTGCAGAACAATGAGGGTGATGAGAGAGATTCCTCCAGATAGACTAGTTAGTGGGATTACTAGGATTGATATTAGGAGGGATGTTGAGAAGAATTTAAGAAATAAAGGGAAAGTTGTTCAGGAGATAAGAATGCGAGAATTGGGATTTAACAAACAATACTTTAAGGAGATTGATAGCAAGGTCAGATTAAAGGTAACCGAATATGAGGCTAATAATGGGAAGGAGTTTTTCCTGCAGTTTGTTAATAAAGACAATATTCTTTTTGGTCTTTTGAGATTAAGATTTTCAAATAATGGTTTTATGAAGGAACTTGAAGGAGCTGCGATTGTTCGAGAATTGCATACTTATGGAAAAGCTCTGGAAATTGGAGAGAAAGGTGAAAGGGGACAACATACCGGGATTGGAAAGAAATTGATGAAAGAAGCTGAAAGGATTTCTAAAGAGAATGGATTTGGTAAAATCGCTATAATCTCTGGAGTTGGCGTGAGGGAATATTTTTTTAATCAAGGGTATATTCTGGATGGACCTTATGTTTCAAAGACTTTAATTTAATCTACTTTTAAAATCTTTTAAGGACAGAGGAACTGTATTAATTCTATCGTGGTCTGTGAGTAGCTCTGCTGCGAAAGCTAAAATTTTTTGTTTTTCAATTCCATAAAATGGAGATTTATGAACACAAATCTTAACATCTTTAATGAAACCAACATTATCATAAAAGTAATTTATACAATCTTTAATACCCTTTACTCCTCCGATTTTTGTTTTTCCAGACCCTTTAACTATCCTATTATTTATTCCTGCCCTATTAAATAATTCAGACCATTCTTTTACTAATGAGGGATGAGCACATGATAAAATAAGAGTGAAAAATATTTTATTTTTTTTATTAGATACAGAAATTGATCCATCAGCGCACATTGCTAATCTAATCACTTCGTTTACTACATTATTACTGTAATTCTTCATAAAATTGAGAGAAGGAGATTTAGGATTTTTTAAGAATTCATTCCAATTCTCTTTTTGTGATGGTTTAGTTTTGTAAGAAGGAGATAATTCTAATAATTTTGAGGATATTTTTCCATCAATATATTTAGTTCGCAAAACTCTACCACATTTTATCATATATGAAGAGGGTCTTAAACCAAAATAGTACCAGATTAAATCTGCAAAAATATTGTGTAAGATCTCATCAGTTCCGTAATAGGATATCTCATATCTTCCTTTATATTGATACAAGCAACCATCAGTAAGAATTAGAGAAGCAATTAAAGGGAGAAAATCTTCTTTTTGAAATTTTGAGTCAATTAAATATTTAATATATTGAGATTTAGGAAATGAGTAATTCTCTCCGCTACTATGTTTGGAAGTATCAATATTATATCTTTTTAAAATATAGAAAACGTTTGAAGCGGTGCATCCATATTTCCTCCCAATTTCTTCTAAGGATGATCCTTTTCTGTAGTCATTGATTAATAGACTATGTTTTTCTTTAATTATCTTTGTGGTTTTATGAACTCCAAGCTCTCTCATGGAAATTGCAATTTCTTTAACAAAATTCTTTTTATTGAAGTAATCAATATTTAAATGAAAGCATTTTAAGTATTTACTAAATAGAGTTAGGGTTGGATTATTTTTTCCGTTTTCCCATTTGATAATAGTGGAATAATTTTTCTTAAAGGATTTTGGTAGGCCTTTGGCTAATTTTAATTCTCTAATGAATTTTCTTCCTTTAATGGTTAAAATAACCCTTTTTTCGTTTATGAACATAGCTCTATTAAATCCTTAGTCTTTAAGTATCTTGTGGTATTTAAATATAGAGAGTATTATAGAAAGTTGGATTATGAAATTGGAAGGGAAGGAGTTTATATGGTGAGGAAGATATGATCTTCTCTAAAAAAATATGAAAATAAGAGAAAAGAAAAAGATAGAAAAATAAAATAAAAAAAATTTAAGCGGTTTCTTTGTTTACACCATCACACCAAGTTGATCCAACTAATCCTGCAGTTGTTACCTCTTGTCCTGTTGCAATGTTATCTGTACTGTTGTCTGGGTCTGTGCTTGTTGTAGTACCGTGAGATGTTACTGCAGTTGATCCAGCATCAACAACTAATGATCCATCAACATAAACTCTATATCCTGCAATGTCTTTATTTGGCCTAAGAGTTACGGTATCTGTTGTTGCAGTTACATTAGTTATGCCCATTTCAAAACCTAGACAACCAGATTGTGCTTCAATTTGATCTGCTCCACTTTGTACTGTGCTGTTTACTACTTGCCAAACAATTACTATTCCTGCTAATACTAGGAGGATAATTAAAACTGTAGTAATTATCTGAGATTGAGCTTTCTTATACATAATATTTATACCTCCTTTCACGCCTCTTTTATATTGATTTATTGAGGGAAATTATATTTATAAAGTTGTTGATTAAGTTTGTTTGTTGAAGTTATTCAATAGTTCCATAAGTTCTTTTTTTCCTAATGTTTTGTCTACTTCGTTTAGTCCGATTTGTTCGGCTAGTTTATGGATTGCTTTAGGAGTTATTCCTTGTTTTTTTAATGATGCTAATGTGAATAATCTTGGATCGTCCCATCCAGTGTATTTTTTGGATTCTATTTCTTCCTTCATTGCTGTTGAGGATAGTTTGATGTCTTTAAGATTTATTTTTCCTTGGAAATATGAAACGGGGTATTTCTTTTTTAATACTTTATGGATCATTTTTTGTTTTTTAGTGTTGTCCCTATGGTCTTTTGCGCGAATTATATGGGTCATTTTTGACTCTATATCATCGACTGTTACGCTAAGGGTCATTAAGGGCCAGACACGGTATTTGTTCTTTTGAATTGGATGAGGGCTTGTATTAATTCTTGCAAGTGGGAAATCTCTCAGTGCAGGATTTTTGTTTTTTAAATTAGACTTAAATCTTAGGACTGCTTCTCCTTGATTATATCCCTTTTTATCAAGCATATTGTTCCAACGTGAAGCTTGATCTGATTGCTTTAAGTTTCTACATGGGCAGGGTTTGCTTTTTTTTATTAGGGCTTTGAACTCTTCAGGGTTACAAGTGCAAACATACACCTTGTTTAGTTTTAATAGTTTATTTACGTATTTGTAATAGATGGGCAGTCTTTCTGATTGGATAATGAATTTTATTTTATTTCCCCAGATCCATAGAGATTCTTCCTTTATCATTTTATAGGCTGGAGGGTAGATTTTCTCTGGATTGGTGTCTTCTATTCTTATGATGAATCTTCCTTTATATTTTTCAACATATAGATAGGATATTGTTCCTGTAAGGGCATGGCCAATGTGTAAGGGTCCAGAAGGGGATGGGGCAAACCTCATAATGACTGGTTTTTTTGTTCCCTTTAAGGGGGTTAGGCCTTCTCTTATCTTTCTTTTTCCTATGTTTTTTTCTAGATCTTTGAATAGTTCTTTTTGTTTTTCTGAAGGTAGGTGATTGATTTGTTTAATGATCTTTGAGATTTCTTTTATATGATCTTTTATGTTTTCTTTTGTTAGTCCATGATTAAAAAGTCCTGCTATCACACTTCCCTGTTGAGCTTTTCCATTATGTTCTATAGCGTTTTTTAGGGCGTAAGATTTGATTATTTCAGAGTTTATCATGGATTATTGAAGTTAGTAAGTTTTAAAAACCCTTTTCATTATTCACTTTCATGGCATTTAAGATAAATGTATCACATGATGGTATGACGTATAAAATTGAGTCTGAAAATGAATCTCTAGTTGGAAAAAGGATTGGAGGAGAGGTTGATGGGGGAGAGGTTGATGATAATCTGAAAGGTTATGGGTTGGAGGTTACTGGAGTTAGTGATCTTTCAGGCATTCCAGGATTTAGAGGATTGGAGGGAAGTGGTTATCATAGAAGGTTATTGACTTATGGTCCTGGTATGAGGGATAAAAGGAAGGGCATAAGATTGAGAAAGACTAATAGGGGGGAAGAGATAAGTTTGAAGATACATCAGATTAATATGAAGGTTGTTAAGGAAGGCGATAAGAAGTTTGAGGAATTGGTTGGAAATGGGAAAGGGGATGGTGATCAAAAGGAAGAAGTTAAGAAAGATGATGTTAAGGATAAAAAAGAAGAAGTGAAAGAAGAGAAGAAGATTGAAAAGAGTAGTGAAGTGAAGGAAGAATCTAAGATTGAAGATGTTAAGGCGGAAGAGAAGGCAGATGGTTCCGAAGGAAAGAAAGAAGAAGTGAAATAATTAGTTCTGAGAAAAGTTTATATATATCGATAGATATACATATATTAATGGCAAAACAAATATTTATTAGTGATGAAGTTCACAAAATTTTGTTGGAGAATAAGGGAGAATATGATAGTTTTTCGAATGTTATTCTTAGAAGATTTAGGAAATCTGGAAATGTGAAACAAATATTGGATAGAATTAAGAAAAATCCTCTTGATAAATCTTATTCTCTAGATAAAAAGTTGTTGCGGGAGGGATGGAAAAAGTGGGAAAAATTATTAATCAAGTAGTGTTAGATACAGATTGTTTGATACAATTAGAAAAAGGAGATTTATCTGTAGTTAAGGTTTTAGATGGAACGGATAGTTTATTTATTACTTCAATAACTGTATTTGAATTTGCTTTTGGAAGGTCTTTTGATGAAGAAGATAATAGATTGGATGAATATAATGTTATTCCCTTTAATGAGAAAGATGGATTGTTGTCAGCAAAAATGTTAAAAGAATTAATAAGGGATGGTAAGGAAGTCGAGTTTAGGGATGTCTTTATAGCTTCAATATGTATTGATAATAAGATTCCTTTGTTGACAAGAAATATAAAGCATTTTGAAAGATTTAGGGAATATGGGTTGAGGTTGGTTGGTTAAAAGGAGTAAACTTAAAAACCCCTTCTAGTTCTAATAATCATGGCTAAACAAGAGAATATTCAGGGAATTGAGATGCTTAATGTAGGTATTGCGGGGCATATAGATCATGGTAAGACAAGTTTACTTAGTAAGCTTTCTGGTAAGTTTGCTGATACCCATAGTGAGGAATTGAAGAGAGGAATTACTATAAAATTAGGCTACGCTGATAAGATAATTGAGAAAAGTGGTAAGAAAAGATATGTTAGTTTTGTTGATTGTCCTGGGCATGAAATGTTGATGGCTACAATGCTTTCTGGAGCTGCTTTGATAGATGCGGCTATTTTAGTTATTGCAGCTAATGAAGGGATAAGGCCTCAAACTAAGGAGCATTTGATTGCCCTTCAAGCTAAAGGTGTTAAGAATGTGATTGTTGTTCAAAACAAGATAGATTTAGTTAGTAGGGAAGAGGCCTTGAAGAATTATAAAGCTATAAGGAATTTTTTGAAAGGAAGTATCGCTGAAGATTCTGTTATTGTTCCTGTTTCTGTTCAACAGGATGTTAATATAGATAAGATAATTGATTTGTTATTGGACATTAAGATTCCTGAGAGGGATAATGAAAGTGCTGCTGAGTTTCTTATTGCTAGGAGTTTTGATATCAATAAGCCGGGGAGTGATATAGAAGGGTTGCATGGGGGAGTTGTTGCAGGTGTTTTGAAGAGAGGAGTTATTAAGATTGGAGATGATGTTGAGATAAAGCCAGGGATAGCTGAGAAAAAAGCTAACCAAGTTTCGTATAAGCCTATTAAAACAAAGATAGTATCCATTTTTAGAGGAAATTATCCCATTAAGGAAGCTAGTCCTGGAGGTAGTTTAGCTTTTGAAACGGAGTTGGATAATATTTTGACTAGGTCAGATAATCTATCTGGAAGTATTGGTTCAATTCCAGGGAGTTTACCTGATATAAGTGAGAGAATTAAAATAAAATATGATCTGTTTTCCGAAGTTCTTGGAGAGGAGGAAGAATCTGAAGTTGGCGATTTAATTTTAGGGGAAAATTTAATGTTGTCTATTAATACTACTATAACTGTTGGTAAAATAGAGAAGATTAAAGGAGAAGAGATTGAGTTGAGTTTGAAGATATCAGTGGTTCCGATTAAGGGGGATTCGGTGGGGTTGGCTAGGAATATCAATGGACATTGGAGATTGATTGGGTATGGTGAGATAGTTTGATCTAATAAGTATCTTGAGAATAATAAATTAGATTATTGAATTGAGATTGTTTGAATTTTAATGAGGTTTTTGAGATAATTTAAAAACCTATTTTACGTTTTAAGAATTTGTATTGTTTTTGCAACTAAAATTCCCTAACTCATCCTCCCTCTCTTAGGAAAGGTAGCTGCAAAAACAAATCTATTAATTAAAATGGCATCGAGATTAACACCGATAAGAGATATAGAATTTAAATATAATCTCAGTATTTACTTTTCTTTTTTGAAAAAATATAGATGGATGTNTGCTTTGATAGTATTTCTCATTTTTGTTATGGAGATCTTGCATTTGCTTGAGAAATATTTGTTTAAGCTTGTGATAGACAATGGAACTGAATTTAGTGCGGGGGTTTTGAGTGAGAGTGTTTTTGTTGAGTCTCTGATTATGATAGCTGTTTATTTTGTTATATTGACTTTGGTTTTTGTGTTCTTATATTTTATGAGGCCTCATTTGCTTAATCGATTGAATACTAGAATTGTAACGGATATGAAGAGGAAATTTTTTAAACATATTCTTGATTTGGATCATAATTTTCATACAGCACATAAGACTGGAAGTTTGATTTCTAGGCTGGTTAGAGGAGCTAGTGCGATGGAAAGAATGTCAGATATTTTGGCCTTTAATTTCTTGCCTTTGATAATCCAATTGGTTGTTGTTTCTATAACTATAGCTTATTTTGATGTTGCTGCAGTAATGATTCTTTTAGGAGTTTCTTTTTCGTTGGGAGTTTATAGTTTTTATATACAAAGGTTGCAAGAGGAGTCAAGTATATCTGCTAATAAGACTGAAGATCTTGAAAAAGGAAATATGGCAGACTTCTTTACTAATGTTGATTCTATAAAATATTATGGGAAGGAGAATGTTATAAATAAAAAATATAAGGAATTGTCAGAGAATACTAGAAAAGGATATTTGAGGAACTGGGATTATTTTAGGTTGATGAGATCGGGGCAGTCATTTATTATAGGGCTTGGTACTTTGTTGCTGATCTCTTTTGTTATGATTAGGTTTTTGGAAGGAGGAATTACTTTGGGAACTGTTGCTTTTATTTATACTGCTTATGGGAGTTTGTTAATGTACATGTTTGGATTTGTGGCTGGATTAAGAAATTTGTATAGAGCTATGGCGGATTTCCAGGAATTGTTTCAGTATAACAAATTGAATAATGAGATTAAGGATAAACCTGATAGTGAGGAGCTTAGGGTGAGAAAGGGAGAGGTTGAATTTAGAGATGTTTCATTTCAGTTTGGCAGGAGAAAGATCTTTGATAAGTTTAATTTGAAGATAAGGGAAAATGAGAAGATTGCCTTAGTTGGGCATTCAGGAAGTGGGAAGACTACCCTAATTAAGTTATTGAAAAGGTTTTATGATATTGATGAAGGAAGTGTACTGATTGATGGGAAAGACATTAAAGATTTGAAGCAAGAATCGGTTAGAAGTGAAATTGGAATTGTTCCTCAAGAGTGTATTTTGTTTGATGATACTGTATATAATAATGTTAAATTTTCAAATCCTAGGGCTCCTAGAGAGGAAGTATTGAAAGCTATTAAATTTGCTCAACTTGATAAGGTTATAGAGAGTTTTCCTGACAAGGAGAGGACTATTGTTGGTGAGAGGGGGGTTAGATTGAGTGGGGGAGAGAAGCAGAGAGTTTCTATTGCTCGAGCCATCTTGGCTAATAAGAAGATTCTTGTTTTGGATGAAGCTACATCTGCTTTGGATTCTGAGACTGAGTATGAGATACAGAAAGATTTGAAAGAATTGTTGAAGGGAAGGACTTCTTTAATAATTGCTCATAGGCTTTCAACAATAATGAATGCAGATAGAATAATAGTTATGAAAAATGGCAAGATTGTTCAA
>NZCQ01000006.1 GCA_002688335.1 Candidatus Pacearchaeota archaeon
GGTTTGTAATAACAGCACATTATACGCCTAAAATTGAATAATATCAAAATGGAAAAAAATAATATGAAGATTTATTACGATACGGAATCAGATTATCTTGAGATTGTATTTGGAGAAACAACAGAATGTTATTATAAAAAGATAGGTCCAGATACTTATATGAGGATAGATGAAGAAACAGGAGAGGTTAAAGGTTATGCAATTTATAACGTCAAGAAAAGCGATTCCCCACTTAAATCAATTAATGTAGCATTACCAAAAAATATTGCAGAAAATATGCAATAACCAATTATTTTAAAAACAAACCATTCTTATAACACTCATGAAAAGAAGTGTATCTTTAATTATTAGCTCCTTACTAATAATAACTGCCATCTTTCTATTAGTTCTATCAATAAATAAACTTCCCTCAACAACAGGCAAAGCCATAGAAACAATCACAGACGAAAGTTGTCTGAGCTATGCAGGATATTCTTTTGATTTCCAGCTAAACGCCTGCACAAGATTCTGGGAATTAGATGATGATGAAAAGAGAGCAGCAAGAATAGCATTAAGCCATCTAAGCTCAGAAAATCCCCATGTCATTGAAGCAGTCAATCTGGGCTGTAATGGATGCTACAAAATAGTAATAAGATCAAACAATCAGGATATAACAATAAATTTACAAAGATGGGAAATAGTTGATAATAAAAAACAAAACTTCTTGGACTACGTTCTTAGTTTGTTTAGATAAATAACCTTAAAAACACATCATTTCTTATTCAACTATGACAAGAAGAATTTCATTTCACGATCAGATTTCTAGAAACAAATGGAAGTCGACATTACTTCTAATCTCAATTTTGGCAGTATTATTAATTCTAGGCTATATCATCGGCATGGCATTAGGGCCTGATTACTTCACGTTCATTATGATAATAGCAACAATAATTTCTATATTTTATATCTGGGCCGGGTATTACAACTCTCATAAGATAGCTTTAGCTTCTGTCAAAGCAAAACCGGCCACATCATCAACCTACCCTCAATACAATCATATAGTTGAAGGGCTTTGTTTAGCTTCAGGAATGCCTAAACCAAAGTTGTATGTCATGGAAGATCCGCAAATCAATGCATTCGCTTCTGGAAGAGATCCAAAAAATGCAGTAATCTGCGTTACAACGGGATGCCTAGAAAAACTTGACAAGCACGAACTGGAAGGGGTTTTAGCTCACGAATTATCTCACATAGCAAATTATGATATAAGATTCATGACTCTAACTGCAGTATTAGTCGGAATGATAGCAATAATTAGTCAGATCTTTCTTAGAAGCCTATTCTGGCAATCATTTTCAGGAGGAGGGGGAGGAAATAAAGACAACAAAATGCAAATTATCTTCATAGTAATAGGAATTGTTCTAGCAATTCTAGCCCCAATAGTCGTTTCCTTAGTCCAATTAGCTATTTCAAGAAAGAGAGAATATACTGCAGATGCATCTGCAGTTAAATTTATCAGATCTCCAACAGGACTAATTAACGCACTTGAAAAGATAAATAGTGAGCATCCATCCAAAAACGAACAAAGAGACGAGAAACATAGAATAAACAAAGCAATAGCCCCCTTATTCATTTCAGACCCTTTCAAAAGAAAGATCGACAGCTTTTTTGCAACTCATCCCCCGATTAATAAAAGGATAGATATTCTTAAGAGGATGTGATTCTAGTTAAGTAATCACTATAAAGTAACTAAGATGGCAACATTTATAAATTCAATATTTCTCCAACTTTTATGGCTATGTTAAATTTAATAGAACGAAGCGAGGGGGAATTAAGAGAATATCTAGATGAATCTCATAGATATCTGGAAGATGTAAGTACTAGGAAAAGAAGAACCATTTTAAGATATATTAGGGACATGATTGAAGATACAATGAGGATGGAATTTGATAGAAACAAACCTCTCTTGAAAAATGTTATCGGCGCAATAGAACTAAATGGTTTAACAACTCCAAAAAATATTGCTGATTATTGTTCAGGATTGGGCGGTGGAACCCTAAGGATAGGCTCCCATTTCCCAGATTCTTATGTGACTGGATTTGACGTTAAGAAAGAATTAACCATATTTGCAAGGAGCTTTCTAAAAAGGAGAAGAAAAAATATAAGATATAAGACTGCAAATGTCTACGATGGCCCTAATGGAGATTTTGATGCTTTTTTCTACAACAGTTCATGCGGACCATTAGGCGATATAATAATTGATAATGCAATTAGAACTGATATACCTTTAATTGCAGGGAGATCTTGTTGCTTTCATAAATTCAGAGAAATAAATAGGACAAACGGTAAAAATGATGGCTCAGATAATGTAGACATGTTAAGTAATTTTGCAAAAAACCGCTTAGGACTGACCCCAAGCAAATTAGAGGAAATATCAGACAAATCAAAAGCGGACGATATTGCTAAAACATTTTTAGATGTAAATCGAGCCCTAAAACTAAAGGAAAAAGGCTATCGAGTATATTCCAGTCATAAGAATAATATTCTAATTGCATATAAGAAATAACCGAAACCCAGATAAATACATAAGTATATTTTTAGTATGCAACTCAGAATAAAAGAAAAGACTCCTTTGGCAATGACCAATCTTAAAGAACAACTTTTATTAGATTCCTATGGTGGGGTTATCTGACACTTTATTGAACCATTTCTGCCATTATCTAATTCAAGCGAAAGTCTAAGAAAAGAAGCTTTGGAAGAATTTAAAAGGGGAGAAACAATTTCCTTTGACGAGATTTTAGCTGAACATGAAAAAGATTGATCTTTCTTAAAAAGCAAAAAAGAGATATTTTAAATTACCATTTCAATTTAGGGGAGTAATTAAAGATTATCCACCAATATAACGCTTATCACACACAAATCCCTTGTAAACTCATAATAAAGTTACACTACAAAAACAAACTGTCACTACCTAAAAATAATCAATCATCGACGGTAAAACTTATATACTAGATTAGCCTTTAGAAACCATGGAAATAAATAGCAGTGCAAGGAATCTGAATTCTATATGCTTTAACAGTTGTACCAAGATTAATTTCCAATTTAAATATATTGATATTAAATATCTGATTTAAGCCCCTCCAAATATCCGGGTTTGAATCTTAATTCTACTATGATAATACCAAATAACAACCAAGGCGATGAAACACAATTCTTATGTGATGTATGTAGCGAGCCAGTCACCAACCCAATTTGCCCTTTTTGTCTTACTGAGGAGATTGAAGCCTGGCTCACGTTCTATCCAGGATTAAGAAAAGCATTATTGCCAAAGATACATAAATATCTAGACAAGATATCAAACAAGATAACTGCTTACGGAACAATTTGTATAAAATGTAAAGATAATAGTGCTCATGTCTGTCCTTATTGCTTCACAGCATTTGTATTCTACGAACTTAAGAAATTGCACGCCGAAAAATTCATACTAAAAGAATATTTCGAATTCTTCAATTTCGATCTTCATCACACAGGTTATACAAAGGAAGCAGAAGAGCTAGGGGTAATTTAAAATGAAAAAAATAAATAGGATGAGCTATTGGTTGGACGAAGAAAAAGTAGATGAACTAGAGATAGAAGACCTAGAAGATTTATAGAATATACTATTAATCTCTTAATCTCCTTAGAGAGGTCAATATCTAAAATGAAAAGAAACTACGAAGTAGCAATGTTAGGGGGGTTGCATCTAGGGAACCTAGCTAAATAAAGGGAAGTTGCTTTAAGAAACCTAATGTAGGAAAGGTGACTTGTTAGGAAAACCTAGCAAATCTAAGGGAAGTTGCTTTAAGAAACCGTAGGTGTCTTGGAAAATGATAGGAAAATGTCCAAACTGCAATATAATGTTGAAAGAACCTCCTTTCGACAATAGAACAACGAATGAGGTCATGATTACCTTGAGGTATCGTGATAGGGTAGATAACAATCAATCTATAGGATCAATAGAATCAAAGGGTTATTGTGAAATATGTGACGCAAGATTAGAAGATTTAGAGAAGCAAAGAACCGGTAATAAAGCAGCACCCTAGATTTTCCCTCAGTTGATGCATCACAAAAATTTTCTGCTCCACCATTATAAGGAGGATAAATTTATCTAATGGCGTTTACTTCTACTTTCGTGAAACGTAAAATTCTCTTGATTGGTGGAACCGGAATCGTAGGCAAGGCAATTATAAGTGAGGCTCTAAAAAATAATGATGACATTACAGTTATTGGCCTTGATATAAATAAGACCATCTCACAAAAGATTAGGCAAATAAATATTAATCGGAAAAACAATGAAGAATTTAGAGATCTATGCAAAAACGAATTAAATTCCAAATGGGATATAGTCATAGACATTTCTAAGGATGGAACCATTACTTCTATTGAAGTTTTAAATGCTAGTAGATTATTTTCTGGAGATAATAAGAAAGTTATAGAAATGGCTAGTCAAATAGTTGATGAAAATTGAATAATAGGTTTATAAATATTCTTTACTTTTTAAGATATAACATGACTCTGTACAATTTTAAGAAAATCAACGGTAAAAAGAAGATTATTTGGATTCCTAATCGTGGAAGAGGATTAAGGGAAGCTAAGAATAGGATCGGAGATCTAGAAAAAGAGGTAAAACAATTACTAAAGAAAAAAAGAAAGATTAAGGTTTTAGATATAGGAACTGGCTATGGAAAGATACTATTGGAACTAAAGAAGATATTTGGAAATAAGGTAGAAACGTATGGAATAAATCTCGAGCCTAGATGGAATTTAAAATTAATAAGAAAATTTGCAATATCTAACAATCTTTTCTCAAAAAAAGAAGCGAATAAAATAGTTCCAAAGGTCTACATAGCCGACGCAGGAAAAAGGATGCCTCTTAAATCATCTAGCTTCGATCTAATATTCGCTTTAGCAAGTGTTCAGTATATCCCAGACAAAGCAAGATTCTTAGAAGAAGTAAATAGATTACTAACAAAAGAAGGTAAGGCAGTAATAGAATTACAGGAAAGAAAGTCTAAACATCCCATAGAATATAGGAGTCTATTTGAGATCTGGGATGCCGGAAAGGAGATAAATCTTATAAAATATTTAAAACAATATAAAGGTATAAAAATAAAGAAAAGTCCAAGAGAGTGGCACGTCCTGATTATGAAAAAGTCAAAAAACTTCAGATTTAACTTAGAATTAATTAATTTTATTAATTTAAACAAGATATGCAAGAGTTGGTGGGGAACCAAATCGGTTTACAGAATGAAAGACTGAAAATGCAACCCCCAAACATATTCCTCAACAACAATACTCAAATGCCATTGATAGGCTTAGGAACATGGCAGATGAAACATCAGACATGTATAGATGCTGTTAAAAAATCCTTAGATCTAGGATATATTCACTTAGACACTGCAGAAGTGTATATGAACGAATCCGAGATAGGTCAGGCAATAAAAGACTTCTCTAGAGAAAAACTATTTATCACTTCCAAGGTTGCTCCAGATGATCTAGACTATTATCGAGTATTAGCAGCATGTGAAGAATCATTAGCAAGACTTGAAACAGAATATCTAGATTTATACTTAATCCACTGGCCGAATAGCAAAATGAATCTTCCGGAGGTTCTAAAAGCCTTCAAGAAACTTTATGACGAAGGTAAAATTAAAGCTTTTGGAGTCAGCAATTTCACAATAAACCATTTAAAAGAAACATTAGAAATAACCAACCAATTAAACCTGCCATTATCGGTCAATCAAGTAGAATTTCATCCAAGACTCTACCAAAAAGAACTTCTAGATTTTTGCAACCAAAACAATATCTCAATAACTGCTTACTCTCCATTAGCAATGGGGTTGGTTTTCGAAGATAAAATATTAACAAAAATAGCAAATAATCATAACAAGACAGCAGGCCAGATAAGCCTAAGATGGCTATTAGACAAAAATTTAGTCATCATACCAAAAGCCTCTTCCGAACAACACTTAAAAGAAAATCTAGATCTAAACTTCAAACTTTCAGAAGAAGAAACAAAAGAAATCGATAACATCGACGAAAGTCAAAGACTAATCAATCCCCGGTTTGCTGAGTTTGATTATTAAAAACAAACATTTAAATAATTGTTAAACATGTTTAACATATGGCTAATACATTTATAGGGGTAAGAGAAGTAGATGAAGAAATATTTCACAAATTTAAAGCAAAAACAGTTGAAGAAAGAATGAATCTAGGTTATGCACTTACATTAGCAATGAAGAAATGGTTAACTGAAGAAAAAAATAAGAATGATAGTGGAGAGGAGAAACTAAATGGAGTAAGACAACTATTAAAAATCAAACCATTTAGCTTTGGTAAAAATACTAGTCAATTAAGCAACGAAATTGATGATATCTTATATGGAGAATAAGAATGATTTTCTTAGACACAAGTTTTATAATATCTTTTTATAATGAAGAAGATGATAATCATAAAAAGGCCTGGAAGATTATGGAAGATCTGATCAAAGATAAATATGGCGATGTTGTTATAAGTGACTATATCTTTAATGAATGTGCTACGGTTCTTTATTTAAAGTTAAAAGATTTGAAAAAGACCACATTAATTTGTGAAACAATAAAGCAAATAGAGATTTTTAGAGTTAGCAAAGGATTATTTGAAGAAACATGGAAAGTATTTAAAAATCAAAAAAACACTAAGCTAAGTTTCACAGATTGTTCGATTCTAGCATTGATGAGAGAAAAGAGAATTAAACATCTTGCAACATTTGATAAGGAATTTAGTAAGATAAATGATATCAATATTGTAGGTTAGAGTATATATAACGTAAACCTTCAGCATATTTATATATGATAAAGATTTCATATATATTAGGGTCTTAAAAATGAAAGGAGGTAAGAAAGAAATGAAAAAGGTGATGATTGTGATGTTAATAATTATGTTAGTATCATTATTTTTTCTAGTTCAAGGAGTTAATATGCATATGAATGTTTCTAAGGAAGAATCGAAATTCCATAGTTTACAAGATAGCTATTTTTCTAAAGAGAAATCTATAAGGGATGGAGCAGAAACTAATTCAGATCTAAACAGCCAACTGGTAGAAATAAAAAACTATCCATCTGAGTTACTAAGATTAAAGTTAGTTGGTGTGGGAAAAATTCTGACTGGTATTTATGTTCTACTATTCGGAATTTTAATGGCTTTAATAATGATGCCATCTAGACTAGGAAGGATAATAAAGGGGAAAAAATAGTTAATTTATTCTTTTATTCTTATTTATAGAAAAATGCCTGTTAAAAAACTAATTTTCGTATACAACGCCAATTCAGGGCCATTCAACTCACTAGCAGACACCCTACACAAAACCTTCTCCCCAAAAACATACAAATGTAATCTATGCAAGATAACTTACGGAGCCTTCAACATGAGAGAAGACTGGAGGGAATTCATAAATCAACTAAACATCAAAACAGAATTCTTACATAAAGATGAGTTCGAGAAGGTTTATCCCGGCAAAAAAACAGATCTGCCAGCAATTCTGCTGAATATAGATAAAAAACTGCAGATATTATTAAATACTAAAGAAATTGAATCAATAACAGACCTCAATGAATTAAAAAATCTGGTGAAAAAAAGATTAAATTCTAACAAATAAGAAAATGGAAGAAGTCAATCAAGAAGGTGAAAAAAAAGATTACAATCAACTAGCTCTAGAGATGCATGAAAGATATAAAGGTAAGCTAGCAGCCAAATCAAAAGTAACTATCACCTCAAAGGATGATTTATCCACAGCATATAGTCCAGGAGTAGCAGAGCCTTGCAAAAAGATAGCAGAAAACCCAGAAGATGTTTATAAATATACTTTCAAGTCAAATACAGTTGCTGTAATCAGCGACGGTTCAGCAGTTCTTGGTCTTGGAAATATTGGCCATTTAGCTTCTCTTCCCGTAATGGAAGGAAAGTCAATCTTATTCAAGGAATTCGCAGATATTGACGCATTTCCCATTGTAATCAAAGATCAAGATACTAAAAAGACTATTGAAACAATAAAAAATATTGCGGGAGGATTTGGCGGGATCAATTTAGAAGATTTCAAAGCCCCAGAAGCATTTGAGATAGAGAAAGAACTTCAAGACATGGGCATTCCTGTCATGCATGATGATCAACACGGAACTGCAGTCGTAACATTGGCTGGATTAATCAATTCATTAAGAGTTTCAAACAAGAACAAGGAAACAGTAAAGGTCGTAGTTAGCGGAGCGGGATCTTCCGGGATAGCAATAGCAAAGTTCATGTTAAAATATGGATTCAAAAATATAATCTTGCTAGATAGTAAGGGGATCATATATGAAGGAAGAGAAAACCTAACAGAATCAAAAATCAATATAGCAAAAATAACAAATCACGACTTATTGAAAGGAGATTTATCTGAAGCTATAAAAAACTCTGATATATTCATAGGGGTAAGCGGAAGTGCAAACTCAGTAACTGAAGAAATGATAAGATCGATGAATCCTAATCCAATAATCTTCGCTCTCTCCAACCCGAATCCAGAAATAACTCCCGAATTAGCAAAACAAGCAGGAGTAAGAATCATGGCAACGGGAAGGAGTGATTATCCNAATCAGGTTAACAACGTCCTAGGATTCCCAGGAATATTTAGNGGNGCTCTTGACATCNGAGCAAAGAAAATAACTGATAGTATGAAACTAGCAGCTGCAGAGGCAATA
>NZCQ01000007.1 GCA_002688335.1 Candidatus Pacearchaeota archaeon
ATAAATGTCATTTGCGAAGCAAATCAAGGCAAAGTTCTTCTTAGAGAATGAGAAAAACGGAGTTTTTCAAAGTTCTCTATAGATAGTAATAAAATTTATTAATGGATGAAATTCATAAGAGATAATGAGATCAATTGAAGAAAGAGTAAGGTCATTTGAGAGAGAAATAAATAGCGATTATAAACCTTATTTCAGCCCTTATGCCATCTTAGTTAAAGATCCAAAAGAGATTAAAGATGGAGAAGATATCATCTTCATTAAAAAGGAGGAAACTTTATTATATGCAAACTTAAATAATGTTAATGGTGATTCTGAAACAAAAAGTGTGACTTTTTTTGCTTCCCAATATAAAATTTGGGTTAATGCAAATGCAAGGTTTAAATTAAAAAAGTTAAGAGAAAATAGAACTGGAATTTTATCTTTTGATGACATTATAGAGTCTAGAGTTTTTAGACTAGATAAGGATCTCCTGAGTAAAAATTGTTTGCCATAGTTAATAAGGCCATCATCCTTAGAAGAAATACCTAAAGAAAATCACTTACCAAACTTACTAATATCTTTTTCTAAATTATCAAAAGGAAAAGGTCTTTGATTAGTCACAAAAGTCATATATCTAAGATAAATATACATCTGAGTATTCCATGTTTCACTAAATTCAGCTAACCCCTTATTTCTTTCTCCAGAAAATATTACAACTATCCAATGTATTACTCCAATAACCTGTATCAAGATTTTCCAAAACCCAAGTATAATTCCAGAGATTATTCCTACAACAATCCTCATCAAGGCTTCTGATCTTTCTCCCATCTTACCTCTTACGAACCATTTTACCTTTATTAACCTTCCCTTTAACCAACTCGGTTATCTCGCCAACACAATCGGGATTCACTAAGGTCATAAGTCCTTTAGGCTCCTCATTATTCAATACATTCTTCAATATCCTTCTCATAATCTTCCCGCTCCTAGTTTTAGGTAAATCTTTCACAACATAAACAAATGAAGGACGAGCAGTCGGCCCAATCTTATTATCCACGTGCTTCTTCAACCTACCTTCCAAATTCCCAATATCTCTACCCTTTAACACAACAAATGCAACAGGAACTTCTCCCTTTATTTTATCAGCTATGGGAACAACAGCACACTCATTAACGGTTTTATATTCATTTATAGCATCTTCCAGTTCTGCAGTAGAAATTCTATGCCCTGCAACTTTCATAACATCATCAGTCCTTCCAGTAATCCTAATAAGACCATTAGTAATAAACGCCCCATCACTAGAATCATAATATTTCTTCTTATGTTTTTTCCAATATCTCCAATAAGTATCTAGATATTTCTTATGATCATTATAAACTCCATGCAACATCCCGGGAGCAAAAGGACCCTCCTGAACCAAAAAGCCTATATCTTTACCTTTCTTAATTTTCCCTTTATCATCAACAACCAAATGTTTAGTTCCAGGAAAACTCTTACCAGCAACAGTCGGAACAAAAGGACCAACTCCAGGAAGCACATTAATCAAAGTCCCTCCAGTTTCTGTCTGCCACCAAGTATCGATAATTGGACATCTCCCCTTTCCTATTTTCTTAAAATACCAATTCCAAGCATCCTTATCTATCGGTTCACCAACACTACCTAAAACTTTCAAGGATTTCATCCTATGCTTCTTCAAATATTTATCACCGGCTTTCATAAACATCCTAATAGCAGTGGGAGCAGTGTAAAAAGCACTAACATTATGTTTCTCAATTATCTTCCACCATCTATCAATCTTTGGAAAATCCGGAGAACCTTCATAAATCAAGGTAGTAGATCCATTTAACAAAGGACCATAAAAAGCATAAGTATGTCCAGTTATCCAACCGATATCTGCAGTACACCACAAAACATCATTCTCTAGAAGATTAAAGTTCCACAAACAAGTATACTTAGCGTAAACTGCATAACCACCAGTATCATGAACAACCCCCTTAGGCTTCCCAGTCGTTCCAGAGGTATATAAAATAAACAAAGGATCTTCAGATTTCATAGAAACGGGTTCGGACATCAAACCAACACTATCCATCTCCTTATTAAAATCTTTAAATTTAAAACTAAGTGACCTAAAAGATTTTCTCAGTCTTGGAACAACAATAACTTTTTTAACAGAAGTTCTATAAACCGCCTTCTTAGCTTTTTTCAAAAGATCTACTTTTTCTCCTCTTCTATAATATCCATCAGCAGTTATCAACAACTTAGCCTTACCATCTTGGATCCTAGATTTCAAAGCATCAGAAGAAAAAGCACTAAACACAACCGAATGAATAGCCCCAATTCTAGTGCAAGCAAGCATAGCAACCAATGCCTCCGGAATCAATGGCAAATAAATTGAAACAATATCTCCCTTTACTATTCCATGTTTCCTTAAAACATTAGAAAACTTACATACCTTCTGATAAAGCTCGTGATAAGTCCATTTTATTGGCTTCTCATCAATGGGCTCTGGAACAAAAATTAAAGCAGTTTTATTGCCTTTCTTAAACAAATTCCTATCAAGACAGTTATAAGAAAAATTTAACTCTCCTCCCTTAAACCATTTAAAGTAAGGAAGCTTCTCTTCGTAAACCTTATCCCACTTCTTATTCCAAACTAACCCCCTTCTAGCTAACTTAGCCCAAAACTTCCTAGGATCCTGACTTTCCTTATAAATCTTCTTATCAACCAAAGCTATATCTTTCATAGCCTTGCTAGGCCAATATCTATCACCCTTTTTTACAACATATTTTACCATACTCACCTTTTTTATTATTAAGAACAAAAGATTATTAATAAACCTTTTTCAAAACATAGAAAATAATATAAACTCCAACAACTACAACACATCATGGAAACAAAACAAATTATGAAAGAAGAGAAGAAAGAAAGAGACAAACATATTGAAGAAAAAATTAAAAGAGTTCACCAAATTATTAGAGATATACAGAGTGATCCTGAAACTATGGGGCAGGTTAGAAAACTTACTGCTAATAAATAGAATACTTTCTTTTTAAATCCCTATAATTAAAAAATGTGGGAGCCCTATAACTACGAAGTAAATTAATTTCACCATATGATTTAATTGCAATAGGATTTTTCATAGTCTTCTCATCATTTGAGACAATCACATCAAAACCCTTAATACTCACACATGCTACTATTCTCAGATCATTCATAAAGTTTATATTATCGCTTTGAACGCCTCCATTTTTCTTATACTCTTTAAAATATTCTTTTGTTAAATCTTCTATTTCTGGAGTAACAGTAATTATGCGATTTGTTGTAATATCGTCATATAGATGGACTAATTTCTTAATCTTTCTTAATTCATCACGAATAACTCTAAAATTATGCACCTGAAAACGTTCATCATCTATAATAGCTTCGGTAATCCTTTCAGAAATCACTACATCATCTTCAACTATTTCTCCATATATGTTTGTATCAAATAAAACTCTTAACATATCTTGCTAAATCATTTTCTATTTAAAAATCCTCACAGAAAACAATAAATACCATTATAAATTTACCTAATCATGGAATCAAAAATAGACTGGCTATCCCTAGTTGTTTTATTAATAATAATTTTATTAGGAATCTACCTTATAAAAATACTCTACTTTGGAGGATAAAATGAAAATAAGCTGGATAGACATTTTATTAATTATTTTAGGATTAATATTAGCTTATCAATTAATCTTAAAAATTCTTGGAGGAAGTTGGCAAACAGAAGCCATAATTATAGGCCTTCTAATGATGAACCTAGGACTAACTTGGAAATTAGCTTTAAATTTCTACAAATTAGATATGAGATTTAATAGACACATTGATTGGCATAAAACTACTTCTTTCAAAGAATAATATTGATCGCCCATTATAACATCTACAAAATAAACTTCCTTTTATCCAGGGTGCCTCTTTCCCACAGCATCTTTGTATATCCCTTATTGTTTATCCATTTCTTAGGAATTCCTAACTCCTTCAAAACCCTCATAATATTATTCCTAGCAGATTTCATTTCACTTTTAGTTGCAAGATATTCTATCTCCATAAAATAACCCAAATGCTTCACGTAATTAATCTCAATATTGATCCTATCGTTCTTTTTATAAACATAAGTTTCATTTCTCTTAGTCTTCCTAACCCACTCTTCAAATCCCAAATCACGAAACAATTCCAATAAGTTCTCAACCTCTTTCTTACCCTTGAGCTTAAACTCATATTCCTGTTTAACAACAACTTCCTTGGTCCAATATCTTCTCAACCACTTCTTAAAAGTAATCTCAAAGGTATCTTTCATAGCCCGAATCCTAAAAGCTTTCTTAGGATATTTATCATTAAAACAAATAGCAAAATAATCATCAACCTTCTGACCTTTTTTCTTAAATCTCGCAATCTTCTTGATTCTATCTCTCAATCCAGCAACCTCATCACTAGGAATCTTAACCTTTGTCTCAACTTCCAACCATGCCATTCTCACTTCTTTTATGGGACATAAAAATGTTTGAGCTTTATAAAATATCTGATTATCCTATTTTATCCCCTCATAAAAGTAATCTATGTTCATCGAGACATCCCACTCGACTAATAAATAAAGTCATCTTATCTTCTTCACCCCATTCAAAACCTCATTCTTTTCTCTTCTAGAAGTATACTTCTTACCAAATTTAACCAATGTAGGATTCAATCTTCTCCAATGTCTCTTAGGAAATAATTTCTTCAAATCTTCTTCAATCCGCTCAGGTTTATTATTCTTAGTCCATTTTAAATATTGAGAGATATAAGAAACATGCGTATCAACACCAATAGCGTCCCCCCCATATTCAGATAAAAAAACATTAGCAGTCTTTCCTCCAACGCCAGGAAGCTCAATTAATTTACCAAAATCCATTGGAGGATCTCCCCTATAATTCTCATTCAAAACCTTAGAACAATTCAAAACACGCTTAGCCTTATTTCTATAAAAATTAATTTTCCTAACAAGATTTTCAACCTCTTCAACAGATAATTTAGAGATAGATTTAGCATTAGGATATTTCTTAAACATATTCTCACAAACTCTAATTGTCGTTTCATCAAGAGATCTAGCAGATAAGATAACTGCGATTAAAGTCTGAAACTTACTATCCCACTCCTCAGCCGCCAAACGCATATCTCCTTTAAGTTTTTCTATTTCATGAAATTGTTTAAGAGCTTTTTTCTGGTTCATAACAAAAAGAAATAATGTAAGTATAAAAATTAGCTGGTTAATTTAACTTCTAATTCTTATTTTATCCGATCTCGGATCTCAGTTGCATTAAATTTATCTTTCAATCTTTCTGCTTCCTGTTTACACAACCCATATAACTTATCGGCCGCTTCTTCAGGAGTGTGTCTAATAGCCAATATATCCGGTACTTGACTAAGATGTTCATCATATCCCTTTATGCCCAAAACTAAATAATGATCATCCAGTTCTATAAATCTCCCCCTAAATTCTTCCCAAACATTAACGGGAGAATGTGTTTGAACCCTCACACTATAATCCCAATTTGTAAAACAAAGATTTTGTATATAAATTACGTTATCGCCCATACCAACAATAATCAGAAGTCTTATTTAAAATTAATTATAATTAACCAGATTATACAAGAGAGGTAAGTTTAATTTATATTCCATCTTATATCAAAAACACCAAGACCTGAACCAATCCTATCAAGAATCCAATAATCCCCCCAATCCAAACAAGAAAACCCATTTCTTTCTTCATAACCCTTAAGATTATCTTCTCCAATTCCTCAACACTCAAGGAATTAATTTGATTCTCAACTGATTTCTTAAAAAAACTAATTATCTTTGCCCCTACAACGGGTATCTTCTCCAATTTCTGAAAATAAGAAGGCATGATCTCAGGACTTGCCTCACCAATTCTCTTAGCCAACAACTCCTTACGTTTCGGCAACAGCCCCTGAACCCCAAATATCTTCTTCCTAGGATGAAAAAGCATTTTTATAGCAAGATAATTTGTAAAAGCTCCAATAATAAAACCTACGATGGGAATAGCCAAGATTTTTAGATCTATCATCTGAGTAACCAGGAAACCACACCTTTTAAGGTGTGGGGTTACTCTAGATCTTAAAAACAAGGGCCTGTGCCAAACCACACCTTAAAGGGTATAGTGGCCCATTGTTTTTTTGATAAAACAAATTAAACATCTACTTATAAAAGTCTAACGGATAACTAATAGATTTTTATATACATAAATACTAATAAGGGAAAAGAAAATGGTGAGCCTCACAATAACAATTATCCTATTAATCCTAATAATATACACCCTTATAACAGTATTTTATGTGCTTCTTGATAATCGCGATCCTCAATCTACACTAGCATGAATATTAGTTTTAATTTTAGTGCCTATAATTGGAGTTTTGCTATACTTGTTTTTCGGTAAGAACTGGAGGATAAAATCAAAAAGAGAGTTCAGAAAAAGAATACTAATATTAAACAAGCTCAATAATCTTTTAAGAAATGTCAGTGAAGAAGATGAAGAGGAAACAAAAATCCTAAAAAGACATAGCTCGCATCCGCAAAACTATGAATTAATAAATCTTTTAAGCAAAAATTCTAGAGCGGTTCTAACAACATCCAATAGAATAAAAATATACCAATCAGGCTTTGAGAAATTTAAAGATTTAATGAAAGACCTAAGGAATGCCAAATCTTCGATTCATTTTGAGTATTTTATTTGGAGGTCAGATATCTTAACAAAAGAAATTCATGACATACTCATTAAAAAAGCAAAAGAAGGGGTCGAAGTAAGAATCATGTATGATGCCTTAGGGGGTTTCCTTTTCAAAAGAACCGACAAAAAAAGACTAAAAAAAGCCGGAGTAAAACTCCATTCTTTCTCGAATAAATTCTTAACACTAAATTACAGAAATCATAGAAAAATTGCGATAATTGATGGGAATATATCCTACTTAGGAGGTATGAACATGGGTCAGGAATATATTGACGGGGGAGGATATAAATTCTGGAAAGACACGCACATGAAGATTATAGGAAGAGCATCACAAGTACTACAAACAATTTTCATCAACGATTGGTATCACGCAACAAAAGAGAAAATGTTCTCAAGAAAATACTTTCCAACAAATCAAAAAACCTTTCACAAACTGCCGATGCAAATAGCCATATCAGGGCCCGACTCCAAATGGGAATCCATTAACCAATTATATTTTTCTTTAATAAACTCTGTTGATAAATACATATATATAAGATCTCCTTATTTTGTCCCAGATAGATCCATTATCATGGCTCTAAAAACCGCCGCACTAAGAGGGCTTGATGTCAGATTAATGGTTACCGGAGTAGCAGATAAGAAAATACCTTATTGGGCTGCATTCACCTTCTTTCGAGACCTAATGAGGGCAGGAGTTAAAATATATCATTATAATAGGGGTTTAATGCATTCAAAAACAATCGTATTAGATGATCAGATCTCTACAGTTGGAACAGCAAACATGGACTCAAGAAGTTTTTTTCTAAATTACGAACTAAACGCATTAATGTATGATAAAAAGACAGCAATAAAATTAAGAGATGATTTTCTAGAAGATCTAAAATACTCAAAAAGACTCTACCTTTCAGATTACAATAGCTTCAACATATTTGTAAGAATAAGAAACTCTCTAGCCAGACTATTCTCACCTATTTTGTGATAGTGTAGAAGCAGGGGACATATGTCTGGTGGGAGCACAAATCTTCCATCATGGAAATGTTTAAATAATCAAAATTATTGGACCTATTAGCAGTCTTCGGATTGTGAGTATGATCCCCAGTGATCGCAAGGTTGCTGGATGTTTTTTTATATTTCTGAAGATTTGCTGATTTGATTAAAATGGAAGATGCTCTTGTTTTTGTTGATGATGGATTTTTTGGTTTGGTTAAGAAGAATTTTCAAAGTGAATCTAAAAAACCCAAAAGATATTTACAAACTTTTAGGAATATCTGTAAAAAAGAAGGCTTGAATTTAAAACATTTGTTTATTTATACTGCTCCACCCTATCAAAGTTCAAAACCTACTAAAAAAGAAGACGATTTAATGAGTCGTTATCAAAATATGACAAAAATGCTCAGACGTAAAAAGTGGGTTACACTAAAAGAGGGTAGATGCCAAAAATATTTTGACGCCGAAGGTAAAGAAAATTATTGTCAGAAAGGTGTTGATGCTTTAATTATTATGGATTTATTCGATATCAAAGAAATTTATCCAAACATAAAAAAGATTATTTTAATTGCTTCTGATTCTGATTTTGTTCCAGTTATTGATAGAATGAAGGAAAAAGGTTTTGAGATAGTACTTTATACCTATTTTGATAGAAAAAGAAACTCTAAATTCTCAACTTCAAACCACTTATTAAAAGTAGCTTCAACATGGAGGAAATTTAGTGAAACTGATTTTGAAGATATTAAAAAATAAAAACGCCGCCGGAGGGAATCGAACCCACGAGCCCCGGAGGGCCCGGCTTAGCAAGCCGGTGCAATACCACTATGCGACGGCGGCATAATATATGTGCGAAGCACATATGCCTTATAAATCCGTCGCATAGGAACTATCCGCACACTTCCCTGAAGTTGCGGAATCAGGAATTTTTAATTCCTGAGTGCGACGGCGGCATATGAATATGATAAAAATAGTGCAGTTTTAAATCTTTCTCCTCAACTCCTCATACTCTTCTTTGCTCAAATCAACCTGATTTAAGATAGTTCTTAATAGTCCTTTTCCTAAATCTTCATTTCCATGAACGGGAACAACTGTTCTTCTTCCATCAGAATGTTTAAATCTAATATGACTTCCCTTTCCATAAATTTTCTCAAAACCTAATTTCTCCAATATTTTACAAAAATTCTTCCCAGAAGTAGTGATTAGTTTAGTCATCTTAGGCTGACTGAGATTTTCCAACACTTACCCTTTGTATTCCTACAAACCTCATTGGATTTATTTCTTCCCTATCTGCTTCTAAGCATACTTCAATGGCTTCTTTAATTCTTTTAATAACTTCTTCTAAGGTTTTGCCCTGAGTATAACAACCCTCAATTTCAGGAACCTTAGCCACATAGATTCCATCTTCATCTTGCTCAATAAATACATTAAAATCTTTTACTTGTTTTTCCATCTTATTTATTACAATAATCCCATCCTTAAATAATTACCTATTTACTAAAATTCTTTTTGCTCAACAATACCAATCATTATGCGATGATGGCTTATGGAATAACTGATAATTTTATGAATTTAAAGGTTTGTGTTTAGAAGAATTTACTTATTCTTTATAATTTCTCTTATAAAATGATAGGTAATAACTAACCAAATCACAGTCATTACATACTTTTGGTCTATAATTTGGTAAACAAGCACCACTATAGCTACAATGCTCATAATGATATTAAACCATAATGAATCAAAAATTGATTTTGTTTTCTTTTTCATAATATATGTTGTAATATATAGTTTATAAAATTAATCGTCTTATTTCCATTTCCTAGTATAGTGTCCCATTTATACTTCCATATTAGCAATCCCACAATACCCTTATGTGACGGCGACATATGAATATGATGTGATTTGTGATATTTTAAGTTTATGTATTTCTTTGATGGCGTTTCTAGTATGGTGCCATTTTTATAGTACTGCATTAGCAATCTCGTGCAATATCATTATGCGATGGTGGCTTATAGATTTTATAGAAATTACGAGATTTTAAAGATTTGTGTTATTGAATCTTTTTCTATAATTTTCAATATCAAGATTAGTTATTCTAGAGATAAAATCAAAAATCTTACTATTAAATATTTCAGCGCTTTCAATTGCATTTACCACATCTAGTTTAACAATATTAAAATCTGTATAATATTGTTTATCAATCCTTTCTTTCTTAGCATTTTCAATATCAGAGTTATCTATATCAAATAACTTTTTTAACAAAATAATTGAAGCATAATGATTTTCACATTTAATCCCAACTTTAAATAATAAGGCAGTTAATATATGATACATACTATAATATGTTAATCCAATAGATTCTTCAAGTTTGTCATTATCTAATAAAATTTTGGATGAAGACAAATTACTTTCAGATTTTTCAATATAGGAATTTTTAATTTCTTCACTAGGTTCAACTATCTTAAGTTTACCCTCAATCTTCAATTTATTCAAAAAATCTAACTCTTTCATAATACTCTTCAACTCCTTTAATTATTACATGACTTTTTATAATTTCTTTAGCTAATAAGGATTCTAGATTAAAATCTCCAATTTTAATACTAAGCTTACTATTTAATTGCTCAAGCGCTTTTTTAAGATTTTTGTCTTTAGTTTCAATATAAATATCAATATCACTATTCTTTCCGGCTAATTCTTTTGCATATGAACCAAACAATATTGTTAGTTTAATTTTATTATTTCTATGTATCTTCTCAATAATTTTTCTTAATTCAGGATATTTTCTTAGAATTCTTACAAGTTTATAATGTTCTGATTCATATAAATAAGATCTTGCCTCTATAGTTTTTTTGAGAAAATAAGTCTTGTTCTTACCTACTTTTTTAAAATCAACTATATTATCATCCAATAAACACTTTAATTTTCTAACAATGGTCATATGATTGATTTCAAGTTTTTTAGCTATAGCCCTAGGGTGATTTTCTCCCATTAGAAGTTCTTGTATAATCTCTAAATTGTAATCTTTTCGTTCCATATGTAACATAAATGTTACAACACTATATAAATGTTTATATTACTGAACTTTTGCGCTTTACCGTCGGATTTAGTTAGTTTTTTATAACCTTTCTTCCTTAAATAATTAGGCAGAATGATAAGTAAAAAAGAGGCAATAATATTTGGGATAATCTTCTTATCCATAATAAGTTTAATTTATGCAATACCTCTATCAGAATTTACAAACCCAACTCCTGCAAATGCAACTTCAACAACAAATACTTCAATAGAAATAAATGTTTCTATAACTGAAGCAAATCTTAATGAAATAATTTACAATTGGAATGGGACTAATTTTACAATGTATAATGATTCTTTAAAATTAATGTTTAACTTTGACAACGTTAGTGCTTTAGGTGAGAATGATACCCATGTTTTTGATATTAGTGGAAGTAATAATAATGGGACAGTAACCGGTGCAACAGTTTCTGCTTCTGGTAAATATGGAGGAACTTTTGACTTTGATGGCAGTGCTGATTTTATAGGCGCAGGCGATATAATCTTTGATGGAGCTACAAGATTTAGTGTTGCTTTCTGGGCAAAAGTAGATGATTTGACAAAAGACAACACTTTTTTATCAAAGGGAGCACATTATTGGAATGTACCTGTTCTATTTTGGAGAGATGAATCAACCTCTAACCCTTGTGCTGCAGCTTCCGATACTGTTACCTTACTAGTTTCAACCGGATCAACAGACCAAAGAATATGTGCAGCATCTGGATCTTTAAATGATAATAATTGGCATTTTTATACCGGCACTTTTCTGGCATCAAGTTCTACGGGATTAAATTTGTATCTTGATGGAAAGAAAGCTGCTGTAGCAAGGTCAACAACTTCTATCACTTCAATAGAAAGTAGTTCCGATACTGTACGTTTAGGTGCACCAACCCCCACATCAAATACAAAAGATCTAAATGGTATGTTAGATAATTATATGATTTTTGATCGAGTCTTATCTGATGCTGAAGTTTATCAGTTGTATATTTCTTCTTTATCAAAGTACAATTCAACAGATTGGAATCTTTATGTCAATCAGTCTTTGAATGCAACAGATGGGTTAGATATCGGAGATTACACATACTTTACTTCTGCAAAAGATAATGTTGGGAATGGAAATGTTACTGAAACAAGGACTGTAACAATCTCTGCAGTTGATAATGAATATCCCGTGTTTAGTTCTTATTGGGATAATAATGCTACGTTGAATAATTCGGGAACTGGTTTGTTTAATGTAACTCTTGCAAATACTAATGGAACAGTCCTGTTAGAAATTAATAATACAAACATTACTGCAACAAATCTAACTGCAGATGTTTACAATGCAAGTTATGATCTCACAACAAATGGAACTTACACCTATAGGTGGCATTCTTGGGGAAATGGAACTAACGAGAATTACAATGCTAGTATTGATAGAGATTA
The DNA here is from genome assembly GCA_002688335.1 of Candidatus Pacearchaeota archaeon. Lineage (GTDB taxonomy): Archaea > Nanobdellota > Nanobdellia > Pacearchaeales > GW2011-AR1 > ARS1285. Next base: position 12,200 of record NZCQ01000007.1, read on the forward strand.
TGTTGTGAATTATTTAGATACAACTTCTCCAACAACAACTTTGATTTCTCCAACCAACAATACAGGACAACCCGAGAATATCACCTTTAACTATAATGTAACTGATGCAAACACTATTAATAATTGTTCTTTAATTCTTAATAGTGTAATAAACCAAACAAATACTTCAATCACAAAAGATATAATTCAAAATTTTACATTAAATAATTTGAGTATTGGAAGTTATAACTGGAGTGTAAATTGCACTGATGGTTCAAATAATGTTAATACAAGTGAAACAAGAACTTTTTCTATTATTAAAAAGAATGATTTTACAGGAAACACAACAGATTTAACCCAAGAAGATATTACAAATATTACAAATTTAATTATTGATAATCCGAGTTACGCTGAAATTAATTTTACACAATCTGTTGATTTATCTGCAGGAGCAGATATTAATTCTTATGTTAACATCTCTCAAAATAGAATCGAAGTTAATTCCACAGTAATTTCTGCCTTGAATAAATCTGCAAGATTAAGGTTTTATAACTTAAGTTTCTCAGACCCTCAAGCCTTGAAAGATGGTTCTATTTGCCCAGATTGCACAGAAATAAGTTACTCCGGAGGAACCTTCATTCTTGATGTAACTGGATTTAGTATTTATTCTGCAAGAGAAACCCCTTCAACAGTTTCTCCATCAACCGGAGGGGGCGGAGGTTCAATAAGAACAACCACAAATGTAACAAATCAATCTTGTATTTCTAACTGGTCATGTGGTTCTTGGAGTTTTTGTAGTGCAGATTTTACACAAGCAAGATCTTGCAATGATCTAAATAAATGTGTAAATGCTACATCCAAACCAACGGAAAAAAGAGTTTGTCCAGATATTTTATTTGATTCTATTATTGAATTAAAAACAAAGAAGATTTATTCAGGAGAGAATATAAAATTTAAAGTTAACCTGATGGAAGTTAATAATTCTGATCTAGTAGATATAAAGATTATTTATAGAATTTTAAAAAATAATGTTATAGTATATGAAGAATCAGAAACAAGAGCAATACAAAATAAGATTGCTTATGATAAAGAAATATCTAATCTGGATTTGCCTATTGGAGAATATTATCTTTCGGTTATTATTGAGTATGGAAAGAATCAAGCCGCAAGTGCAGAACATAGCTTTATAATAAATGAATCAAAAAATATATTTTCACTTTTTAATTCTGTCGGGATTATCTTAATTTTAATTGCCTTATTAATATTTATTGCTTATAATTGGTATAAATCAAGAGAAAAGACAGAAGAATTAGAAGATAAGTTAGAAAATATAGAAGAAAAATTAGAAGAAAAAGAGACTAAAAGAAAAAGATTAAAAAACTGGATAATTAATAAAATAGAGGCAATAAGATCGAGGAATTTAAGAAAAGGACAGGAGAATATTCAAAAGATAGAAGACAAAATGGCTAAGAGTAAAATTAAAAATAAGAAAAATAATCTAAAAGATTCAGATGAATTAATTGAAGATCTAAATAGGAAAAAAACTTAATTTTGAAGCGATTTTTAATAAATGTTTTCGAAGACTAAAGGGGATTCTTAGAAGTCCTTTCTAACAAAGCCCCAGCTATACACGACTAGAAATAAGAGGAAAATACTCAAAAATAATTAAAAAACTAAGAATTATTACAACTTCTTAACACTAATTGCTTTAGGGCCCTTCTCTCCATCTTCAACATCAAATTCAACTTCATCATTCTCATCTATAGGTCCTTGAACTATACCTGATTCATGAACAAAGTATTCCTTACCATCGTCTCCGGCAACAAATCCGAATCTTTTTTTTCTATCGAAAAACTTAACTCTTCCTTTCATTTTATCCTCCCAGTATTTAATTGATTATCTCCCATAGCACATGATTTCCAGACGTTTTAAACTTTACTATTTATCCTCAATTCATTTAGATGAGAAATTAAGATTATCTTTCACAAGATCCCTAATTCTTCCAAGCATTTCTTTATCTCCCCCTATCCTCTCCGGAAGATTCTCGCTGTTAGAGTAAAGCTTCCTCAATCCCCCCTTGCTGGGCAATAAGTGAAAATGCAAATGTTCCTGAGTACAATGTCTACCAGTATTCATTATAATTAATGGATCCTCACCATAGGAGGTTTTCAAAGTATTTTGCAATTTATCAATAAGATTGAATAAATCTTTAGATTCCTTCAGGTTTAAATCCTTTTTATCAATAACATGCCTCTTAGGGAGAACCATCACATGGCCTTCTTTTATGGGTTCAATATTAACCAAACAAAAAGAACTCTCATTATCACAGATAAATCTAAACTCTTCATTAAAAGCATCACAAAGATCACAACTACCCATTTTTCACTATCAATCTCGCTAATCAAATAATCAAAACAATAGATTATAAAAGATTATCCCCCTCAATCATCCTTATACCTGCCAACCACCATCGAAAGATTCTTCCCCCAGAACCCTGCAGAGTTCTTTATAAAATTATTTATCTTAATCTCTCTAGGACTTCCAATGACATAATTAAGATCACATCCGCCTTCTAGATCGGGTTTTTCCAAATTTAATACGGGAGGAATAATCCCTTCATTCATAGCTTTTATTCCCAATATTAATTCTATGGATCCAGAAGCCCCAAGTGTATGCCCCACATATGATTTGAATGCATTAACTGATAATCTGTCTGCATGAGAACCAAAAACTTTCCTAATAGCTCTACTTTCTATTCCATCATTTAATGGAGTAGAAGTACCATGAGCATTTATATAATCTATATCCTCGGAATTTACTTCAGCATCTTCAATAGCATCCCTCATAGCTTCAATTAAGTATTTCCCATCTGGATTCGGTTTTAGTGGATCTTTTGAAGCATCACTCCTTTCACCATATCCTTTTATTTCTGCTAGAATTCTAGATTTATCTTTAACAGTTGACAACTCTTCAAGTAATAAAACCCCGGCACCCTCTCCAAATACAAATCCATCTCTGCTAATATCGAAAGGTCTTGAAGCTTCAAAAGGATATTCATTTCTTGTAGATAAAGCACCCAAATTATCAAATCCAGCAAAACTAGCTATCGACAACTCTCCCGTCCCCCCCACAACATAATTGTCTGCCCTGCCCGCCATTATTTTATCAAATCCATAAGTAATCGATAAAAGACCCGAAGTACACGTTGCTTCAATACTCGGAGCAACCCCACTATGAAAGCCATACCTACTTACAATCATAGAAGAAGCAGCGCTTGCAGGAACAATAGACGCCAAACTCGGTTTCATTCTATTCATTCTTTTTTCTAAATTGTATACATGAAATCCAGCTCTTTCAAGATCTCCAGCACCACCCAACCCCCCGGAAATACAAACTCCAGTATTGTGCCTACTCTCTTCATCATCAAGGATTCCAGATCTTTCAATTAAAGCAGTTGCTGCACTACTTGATAGTTTTAAATATCTACAACTTCTCCTGAATCCACTATCGTTATTTAATCCAAGAACCTCGGCATTCAACATTTCATCATCAAAATATGAAGCAATCTGCGAATTTAGCTCACCAAATCGCTCATGCTGACCCTCAATTCTCCTCACAGAACTCCTTCCATCCAATAACGCATCCCAAGTCTCATCGAGATTCCCAAATGGAGTCCTAAGATCCATTCCGGTCACAACAACCCTTCTCTCATCGCCCATTTAACCTCAATAAACACTTCATTTTTAAATATTATTGTTTTACCAAAAACTCTAAATTAAAAGAAAAATAGCGCGGGAGATGGATCATACACTTATCTTCTCTTATAAACTCTTCCTCTTTTATCCATTATCCTGATAGATAAAACTTTCTTATCCCTATAATTTTCTCAAGTCTTCTAGTGATATCTGATCTTCTAAAGGCTCCTCTCTCGCATTCTTTAGTTCCCCTTTAGCCCAATCACTCAATTCTCCATCATCATCTAGACTTTCCTTGATTATATTAATATCCACTTTAATCTCATTTAACATTTCCAATATCTTATTTTCTGAAGTTTGCTGTTCCATATTGTTAATTAAGAGATTTAGAAGGTTATAAGTTTTTAGGTTGCTTTTCAAATCTGGAAAGGAAAAAGGTATTAGTAGCGCGGGATGGATTTGAACCATCGACCTTCGGGTTATGGGCCCGACGAGAACTCCAGACTTCTCCACCGCGCTATGAGAAACTGACCAAAAGAGAATTTATAAAGCTAACTGTTTGTTATACGGGTGTGCAGGTTCATGACATATGTCACCAGTACCACAAATTAGTTCGTGTGTAAAAATGAACTAATTTGATGAAAAAAGAACTAATAAGAAAAGAATTCTTCAAGTTGAAAATCAAAGGACATTCATATTCACAATGTAGAAAAATATTATTCACAAAGTGCGATTATGAAGTAGACATTCGCACCCTAAAGAGATGGATCAAAAGATTAGATCTGGATAATAATTGGGATCTGAGTGATAGATCAAGAAAGCCTAAGAAGATGCGCTACAAAATTAATGATGATATCAAAGAGAAAATAATTAGGATAAGAAATAAAACTGGTTGGGGACCTATAAAAATTAATTATTCTGTTAGAGAGATGTCTATCTCAACTATCAAAAGATTCCTTAAAGAGAAAAGATTAGTAGCAAAGGTTGAAAGAAAAAAGAAGAGAAATAAATATGTAAGATGGCAGAGAAAAAGACCTAATTCTCTATGGCAAATAGATCATAGTGTTAAAAAGGTCGACGGTAAATGGTTGATCTCAATTGAAGATGATTGTGGAAGATATAGCTTAGGATTGTTTGCTGTTAATAGAGTTACAACAGAAGTTGTAACTCAAATATTAGAGATATTAATAAGAAAATATGGGAAGCCCAGAGAGATATTGTCTGACAACGGTTCAGCTTATGGATCCAAGAGCAAGAATAGTAAGTTTGATAGATGGTGCAAGAGACAAGGAATAAAACATATTAGATCAGCAGTTCACTCTCCAACTACTTGCGGGAAGATTGAGAGGCTATTTCAAACTTATAAGCGTGAGAGGCACTATTGTAATCACGATCTAGAATTATTTAGGTACAGGTATAATCACCAAAGAGCTCATGAGAGTTTAGATAACAAAACACCATCTAAGATATACAATGATTTCAATCAATATTTCCACTGGAATTCTAGGTAGTGACATATGTCNTGGTCTTATACAGTGTTTGTTATACGGGCCAATAACAGGTGTACACCCAAAAAGCTTATAAACATGAAAGCTTTTTATTTCTATGAAAAAGAGATTATTACTAGATAAGAAAATTGCAGAATGTGTTGGTCTCTGGTTAGCAGAAGGAGATAATAAATCAAGGCTAGAAATAACTTTTACAAATAATTGCTGGGACTTAGTTAATAGTTTTTACAATACTATTGATAATCTGTTTAAAGAATATAAATATAATATCAGAATCTACATTTATTCTAAGGAAGGCTCTGAAGTAAATATGCCTCCTAAAGATTGCGTAAAAAAATACTATACTGATAATAGAGCTAGAAAACCCTATTATATTTTTAGATTAGCATCAGTAGAACTGATTAAAAGATGGAAAGAAATCGTGAAAGAAATAATAAGTAACAATAAATATTATAGGGATGTTCTTCGTGGATTTTTCGCTGGAGAAGGAAATATTAAAGAAGGTTCTCACAATTCTAGGACCCTAAGAATAGCTCAAAAAGACAAAAATAAATTTGTAGAAAATATTTTAGGCTTTCTTAATATAAGAAAATTTTACTTTAGCCCTAATGAGAGAAATTATGTTATCCATGGCAAATGGAATTGGGACATTTTTGCAAAAGGAAAATTAGCCGACCTACATCCAGATAAAAAAGAAAGGTTCTGGAGATCATATAACAGTTACAAGGAAGAACATTATGAAAATAATTATCTAAGGGACAATATCTTTTCTATACTAAGTTCTCCACATACAACAAAAGAACTTTCAAAAAAGTATAATAGAAGTTTTGCTAGAATACAAGATGTATTAATAGATCTTAAAAAACGAGATAAAATAAGAGATTTTAGGGTAGGTAGTTTAAATTACTGGACCAATAATAGCAATCTAATAATAATATCAGGCATCAAGAATAAATACTTATTAATGTTGAAGAATCCTAGAAGAATCTCAGAAATTGCTAAAGAATTTAAAGTAAACTCTAAATCTTCTTATAGGAGACTTAAAGAACTGGAAAGACTAAACTTAATTACTAGGAGAGAAGATAAAAGATGGATAAGAAAGAGAATGGAGAAGAAAATAATTGTGATTTAATCTTAGGCTTGGATGATGCTGGCAGAGGCCCAATAATAGGAGCAATGGCGTTAGCTGGATGTCTAATAACAAAAGAAGTAGAAAAATACCTTAAAGATTTGGGCGTTAAAGATTCTAAATTATTAACTCCCAAGAAAAGAGAAGAAATTGTTGAGAAAATTAGAAAAGGTGTTAGTAATTATACCGTTATCCTAACTCATCCCAATGAGATAGATGAAAAAATAAACACTGGAACTAATCTCAATAAAATAGAAGCTATAAAAGCTGCTCATATAATAAATAAATTAACAAGGGGGATAAAAGAAAAGATTAAGGTTATTATTGACTGTCCTTCACCAAATAGAGAAGCATGGAAAAAGGATGTTTTAGAAAATATTGAAAATCCTGACAATTTACTTATTTTCTGTGAACATAAAGCCGATAGCAGGTTCATATCTGTTGCAGCAGCATCAATACTTGCAAAATCAGAGAGAGAAAAAGATGTAAGTAAGATAAAAGAAAGGATAAACAAAGATTTTGGTTCTGGGTACCCTAGTGATCCCCAAACAAAGAAGTTCGTAGAAAAAAATTGGAACAAATATCCCGAAATCTTTAGAAAAACCTGGAGCACATACAAAAATGCTGCCAAAGCGGCAACAGAGAAGCAAAAGAAGTTGTTTTAACAAAATACAGTGTGCTCCCCACAGACATATGTCCGTAGGGGAGAAAAACTCTTTATTTTTAATTAGAAAATTAAGGAAAACAAGTTTAACCTCAATTTTCCCTAGATACTAGTAACCTATTATTTTAAGACATTAGGATACTCTCTCATATCGTGGATGATTTATTAGATATCAGAAAGGATATAAATTTTGGGTTAACATCAGTTTCCTAAAATTATGTGTAAATGAACTATTTTAAGGTAGGACATATGTCTCTAGGGCCTACATTTTAACAAAATATAGAAAGGCTTAAATAAGTACTAAAGTTACACAAACCAATATGAAAATATCGAGAAAGCCCGGAGTAGCAGCCGGATTAGTTCTAGCGACATTAGGGAGTTATCTGGGCCCTGATGAAACTAAAATTTACCAAAATATTGATAACACCGGAACAGAAACTAAAGCTGTATTAGACGATATCCTAAAATATGAAGAATTGAGAGAGAGTTTAGTAGAGATAGATTCTATATTAAAAGATTATAAGATGTTCAATGAAGGTTTATTCGACAGACTAGAAGATCGATACAAAACATTGCTAGATAAGATTGAGAATTCTGAAGAGGTCGATGACGAAACAAAAATCAAACTTAAAGAGTTATATAATGTATATAAAACTTCAATAAATGAAATAGCTCAGATCAAAAATAGAGGACCAACAAGCGATCTTGAAAAAAAGGCAGGTAACCAAGATAATGAAAGAAATGATGATTACACAAAAATGAGCAAAGACGAGGATAGTCCTAACAGGTTAGCAGAAATAAGAGAGCGTTTGCAAGAATATAGAGATACTGTAAAAGAATTCCTTGAAAAATTGAAGAAAAAATATGATGAAATGGCTGGAAAGGAAGACGACGCAGATGACGATAAAGATGATAAAATGAAGAAGGAAGATGATGAAAAAGATGGGGATTGGAATCCAGACAAATGGTGGGTTGATTGGATAAACAAAATTAGAAAGATTAAAAAATAAAACTTCTAATCACCAAAATTAATCTCTAATAAAACTTGAGTAGTCAAGCTGCCTTACGTCCTTCATCATAATACCTTGGATCCCTAGTCTCGCGCCTAGGAAGAACCCTTCTTCTATCTTCCCTCATTTCTCTTACAAACTCAGATTTTGTATAGTCTAGAAGATTTTTGTGTTGAGCTTTCTTAAATCTCCTTCCACTTAAATAAATATCTAACAATCCTATAGGAGGTATAAACCTTCCTGCAAGCTTATACAATCCAGACCAAAATCCTATCTTTGCTTTATGACCTTCAATTTGTTCTTTTCTAGAAGCTCCTTCAACCACATCAGCTCCAGCTCCTGAAAGCACACCCAAGGTAGCAGGATACAAATAATGAGTTGTCAATTCAAGACCATTAGCAAGCTGATCATAAGCCATCCATCCACCAAGCCCCAATCCAGCTAAAGCTCCAATTCTCAATAAAGTAGGCAAATATCTCCCAAGAAAGCCCCTCTTATTATCTTGACCTCTCTTAAGATCATAGGCTTTATCCAATGAATTTCTAAGTATGTCTTTTCTTGTTTCGTATTCATCAGAACCCAAATCTTGAAAGTATCTTCCAACAGTCTCATCTTTAACCAAACCTTCAAGGTTATTCTCAACAAATCCTTCTCTCGTATTATTTTTATCCCAAAACATTTTTATCCCCTATGGAGTTTAATTTTTATAATGAGTAATTTTTCTCAGAAGTTCATCAATAGTAACCATTCCAATCAACTTTCCATCGCTAGTAACTGGACAAGTTACAATCTCTTTTTCCATGCATTCTCTGTACGCCTTACTCTCATCTTCTTCCTCATCAAAAGATTGAACAGGGCTAGTCATAACATCCTTAGCAGTAATCCCATTAGGGTCTTTTCCCTCAGCAACAATCCTATTATTAATATCCAAAATAGAAACAACCCCTACCGGTTTACCTTCATCATCCACAATATAGATGTAACGTATCAAATTTTCTCTCAATTTCTTAGCTACTTCTACAATAGATTCTGTATCCTTACAAGGATTTGCCTCAATCATCGTACAATCTTTAATCATTCTACATCTCCCTCAGGAACATCAATATTATCCCCTTTATAAGTGTTTAGTTCATCTTCAAGGCCTGCAATTCTAGCATCTTTAGCTTGACCTTCCCTTCTTAAATCACCATTTTCATCAGTTAATGCAACTATTCTCTTTCTAGACGACCTTTTGTCTAAATTAGTACTAGCCACATATGTAAGACCAACACCGGCCACTAATCCAACAACACCACACGCCTCATGAGCAATAGATTTACCGGCTTGTACAACATCAATAACACTGTCTGTAAATGCTCTAAACTGAGGATAAATAGTGGTATCAAACTCCACTCCTGCAGCCTCTAAATCATCAGCCACTTTCTCCATGTTATCATGCATCCGATCTACTTTTTCCTTCAATTCTTCAATCTCTCGATTATCATTCCTTTCATAAATAGCAATTATCTTATCTCTATCAAGGTTATCAGCATTATCAACAAGATTCAAGTGAACTCTCTTAAGAACATCCAAATTTAATCTGGCCCTATCTCCCAAATCTCCAATAAGGTCTGAGAGCTCTATACTAGTTATATAACTAGTATTAGTATCTATAAGATAGTCTGCCAATAGTTCTCCGCTAGGATCTACCTCTATTATCTTTTGCAAGCCTTTTAACCATTCTCGTTCTTCCCTAATTAACTTCTTATCACTAGATAAATAATCCTCAATTTTCTCAGCAACTTCATCTTGGACTTCATCTATACATTCCCGTATATCGTCCATAGATCCCTTGGCTAGCAATTTAAGCCTATCTTCAGTCTTATAACTTAAAACCAATTCTTCTAAGATATCTATTCTTCCCTCATAGTGCTTGATAGTTTCCTCATATGCCTCCGAAGGACTTGTCTTTTTAATTCCTCTCAATCTATTTATCCAGTCGGCCCATCTCTGATCTGTCTTCTGAACAGATTCTGGAAGATCCTTCTTCATTCTATCTTCAGAAAATTCAAATGATCTTTTCAATATCTGATTTTTTACAAGTTGATATCTATCGCCCAACTTAACAAGTCTCTCCTTCAACCCCCCCCCTTCAAGATACTTCTCATAATTATTCAGAACATCATGCAATTCAAGAAAGAATTCCCTATCTGCAAATTGCATATCTTCAAAATATTGCCCAATAGCCACTACATGTTCTTCTTTCCTGCCCACATAATCTCTAAGATCATCTATAGCTACATGCAACCCATTATCAGCAGCCCCCGTAAAGGCGGCAGCAGTGGCCTCAGTTAGTTCAGCTCCCTGATCAATAACTCTTTCTAAGGAATCTCCAGTAAACGCACTTCCTACCCATTTCCCTCCTTGATATCCTCCATAAGCCATGCCACCATAAACAGCAACCTTGGCTACTTTTTTCGTAGAGCCTACCAAAAAATCCCTTCTATTTATTATCATTTTATCTTTATTTTCAAAAGCATAATTAGTATTTAAAGCTTTCCGTATGTAACTACTTAGTGGTTAATACACTTATTATTTCATCTACCTCAACCTTCAAGACCTTTCCTACAACAATCTCTATTTCTAACCACACAAACACTTATATAGTATCAGTTGATAATATTATCAGATAATTAATTATAATGGAACAGAAATCTACATTTAACATAAACAACATAATAACAAGAGATCCTAGACTTAACACTGTTATCATGGTTGAGCAATTTATCAAAGAAAATAGTGGAGAGTTTAAGAAAACAGAGTTATTTAACAAATTACCAAAGAAGATTATGTGGGGAACTTTTAATGTTATTTTGGAATATTTATATAAGAATAATAAGATATTAATAGATAATGAAGGATATATTATATACACCTGGAATCCCAAATTAATAGAAAGGTTGAAGAATAGAAAAAGATATTAGTATTTATGAAGCCTGTTGAACCTGCTGATGAAATTATATTTGCTAATCCTCGTTTTGAAAATGAATACGCCGCATTACATGAAGAAGATTGGTTAAGAAAGGCCTTAAATAGAGCATTAGAAAGATTAAAAGGAAATGTCCTTTGTGGTGAAAGAATAAGTAAGAAATTAATTCCTAAAGGGTACGTCAAAAAATATGATATCAATAATTTATTCTGGTATCAATTGCCTAATGCTTGGAGATTGGTTTATTCAGTTTTGATGAATAGAGATAATAGGATTGTTATGATTATTGAATATTTTGATCATAAGGAATATGAACGAAGATTTAGATATTGATTATCTAACCAACCCTTTAAAAATCTCTATTTCTTTCTTAGATTACAAGAGGAAAGCAAATTGCCACACGTAAAAAGACTAGCGATGAAGGGATTCAAGAGTTTTGCTCGTGAAACCGTTATTAATCTGGATAAACACATGAACGTAGTTGTGGGACCAAATGGATCCGGCAAGAGCAACATCACAGATGCCCTATGCTTTGTCCTTGGAAGATTATCAATAAAATCAATAAGGGCTGCAAAATCCTCTCATTTAATCTTCTCAGGAAACAAACACTTCAAACCAGCTAGCATTGGATACGTAGAAATAGCCTGGGATAATGAAGACAGAACATTCTCATTAGAGGAAAAAGAAGTCATCATAAGAAGAACCGTAAAGAAAAACGGGCAAAGCGTTTACAAAATCAACAATCAAGTAAAAACAAGGCAAGAGGTAATAGAACTACTTAGTCAAGCAGGAATAGATCCGCATGGATTCAACATGGTCTTACAAGGAGAAATACAGAAATTTGTTAAAATGCATGGAGAAGAAAGAAGAAAAGTAATTGAAGAAGTGGCAGGAATCTCAATATATGAGATGAGAAAAGAAAAATCACTAAAAGAACTAGAGAAAACAAATGAAAAACTAAGACAGGTCTCAGCAATCTTAAGAGAAAGAACAAATTATTTAAAAAACTTAGAAAATGAAAGAGAGCAAGCATTGAGACATAAAAAATTAGAACTCACAGTTAAAAGATGCAAGGGTTCCATAATAAATAGAAACATCATAGAAAAACAAAAAACCTTGTCTGAACTAATGAAAAGAATAGAATTAAAAAACAAAGACATAGAAAAACTAGAAGCCCAAACAAATAACATACAAAAAGAAATAGAGTCCACTAACAATAAGATAAATGAGATCTCAAAGACAATTCAGAAATCCTCAGGAGTTGAACAAGACAGCCTTCTAACCGAAATCTCTAATCTAAAACAAGAATTCGCTGGAATGACTGCCAGGAAAGAAAATTATGAAAATCAATCATCCGAGCTAACAAGAAGAAAAGAAGCTTTAATAAATTCTATAAAATCAACAGAGGATGAAATAAAAGAGATGGCAAAAGAAAAAGGCAAAAACAAAAAGGAAGAGCTAGTCATAAAAAAACAGAATCTAGAAAATTATGAAGAAGAAAAAAGAAAGTATTTCCTAACTAAATCGCAGTTATCTTCACTAAACACCCAATTAGAAGACAAAAAAAGACAAATACAAAGAATGAAAAATGAAAGTAATTTCCTTTTAGAACAAATAGAAGATGCAGAAGAAGAAATAAAGATAAAAGAACCTGTTGATAAGCAAAAAGAAGCACTAATTTCACTAAAAGACAAGCTAGTAAAAGATAAGGAAACAATCATAAAAAAGAACGATGAATTGCTTAAATCTGAAAAACGGCTCGCCATACTTGATCAGAAAATAAAAGAATCTAACAAAATAAAAAAAGATGTAGAAAAATTAGATATTTGCCCACTTTGTCACACAAACATAACCAAGGAACATATAGAACACATCATTGAAAAATCAGATAAAGATATATCTAATTCGGAAAAAGAAATCAATAATTTAGAAAACAAAATAACAAACACAAGGAAAGAGATAAATTCTCTAACAAATAATAACCAAAAAATAGAATCAGAAATAAAGGTAAGAGAAATAGCTATACTAAAACTAGGGATAATAACTGACAAAAAAAGCCAACTTAGAAGAAATAACAATCAGATAAAAAACTATGAAGAAGAAATAGAGAATCTAGAAACTAAAATAAAATCAACAGAAACTAAAATAAAGAGCACAAAAATTACTGAAGAGCAATACGAAAAACTAAAGCTAGAAGTTAATGAACTGGAAAGAAGTGAGGAAAGAAATCTCGGAGTTGAAATAACTTCTAAGCAAAGAGAACTAGATAGAATGAAGCTAGCTATCAAACAGATAAATAGAGATCAAGAAGAAATAAACGAAGAGCTAGAAGAATTAAGCGAAGGAATAGATGAAAGAGAACTTATTATTAATGAAAAAGAAGAAAGCGCAGAAATATTAAGAAAAAAATATCAAAAGATGTATGAAGAAAAAAACCAATTGCAAGATCAAATAAGATCAAGTGAATCACATTTATTAAAGCAACAAAACGAGAAAAGAGTCATAGAAAATGAAGTTAACAATCTTAACATTGAGAAAGCACAGATAAACGGGAAATTAGATGGATTAAAAGAAGACCTAAAAGCATTCGAAAACATAGAATTCATTAACATTCCGGTAGACAAACTTAAAGCAAAATTAGAGAATGCGGAAATCGTACTAGCTAGAATAGGAAATGTAAATATGAGGGCCCTAGAAGTTTATGACAACATCAAAGAAGAATATGACAAAATAAGGGAAAAGGTCGAACATCTGGAAAAAGAAAAAGGAGACATAATTAAAATTATTGAACAGATTGACAGAAAAAAGAAAAAAACATTCATGCAAACCTTGCATAAAATTAACGAATTATTTTCAAGAAACTTCTCACAATTAAGTGAAAAAGGATTAGTTAGCATAGAACCTCAAGACAAAAAAGAAGTATTCAATTCGGGCCTTAGCATCATAGTAAAAGTTGGGGCTGGAAAATACTTCGACATCACATCTCTTTCAGGCGGAGAACAAACTCTTGTAGCACTGTCTCTAATATTCGCAATACAAGAATTAAATCCTTACTGCTTCTACATATTTGATGAGATAGATGCCACATTAGACAGAAGAAACTCCGAAAA
>NZCQ01000008.1 GCA_002688335.1 Candidatus Pacearchaeota archaeon
TATTCTTACCTGGATGGGGGAGAGCCAAAGTGGGAGGTTGCCGTGGGTATGTTCTAATAAGATTCCTATGAATCTTTCTAAGGACCCGTAAACAGTTCTGTGTAATGTTATCGGTCTTTTGGGTTTGTTGTCCTTGTCTACATATGCTAGATCAAATCTTTCAGGCATTGCCATATCCAGTTGCAAAGTTCCGCATTGCCAAGTTCTACCTAAAGAATCCCTTATGTGATAGTCGATCTTGGGACCATAAAATGCCCCATCGCCTTCATTAAGTTTATATTTTACCTTTTTCTTTTTTAAAGCTTTTTCTAGTGTTACTTCTGCTTTATCCCACATTTTATCAGTACCTATTCTTTTCTCAGGACGAGTAGAAAATTCAACATCATATTTGAATCCGAAAATTTTATACATTTTCTCAATTAAATTCATGACCCCTATTAACTCATCAACAACCTGCTTTTCAGTTGTAAATATGTGTGCATCATCTTGAGTAAATTGAATAACCCTGAATAATCCCGCCAGAACTCCTGAAAGTTCTTGACGATGTACTACCCCTAATTCTCCTACTCTCAACGGAAGGTCTTTGTAAGACTTTGGCCTTGATTTATAAACAAGCATTCCTCCAGGGCAATTCATTGGTTTTACTGCGAAGGGCCTTTTTTCATAATCAGATATGAATATGTTTTCTTTATACTTATCCCAATGGCCAGAAATAAGCCAAAGTTTTTTATCTAAGATCTGAGGGGTTAGAATTTCCTCATAGTTTGCTTTATTGTGTTCTTCTCTCCAGAAATCTATTAATTGGTTTCTTATCATTAGGCCGTTGTTATGCCAAAAAACCATTCCTGGAGCGGTTTCTGAAAATGAAAATAAGTCCATTTTCTGTCCTAAGATCCTATGATCGTTATCTTTTAGTTCTCTGGAGTCAAGTTTTGTTTTTGAGATCTCTCTTAGAAGTTGTTTTGTATCTACTTGTTCTTCTTGATTTTTTTCTTGATCTTTGTTGTCAATTTGTCTGCTTAGCTCAGACATTGGATGGCCTTTTGCTTTTAGTTCAAATTCTTTATAATACCCAAAAGGAGCCCTGTTGATTGTGAATTTCTTTGAAAGTTTTTTATCTGCTTCTTCTAAGATTTTTTGTGCAAAATCTGGTTTTGCTAGTGAAGAAGAGAGATGAGCGTAAGGATAGAGCACTATGTTATTAACTTTGAGGGGTTTGGCTAAGTTTTCAACTTCCTCTGTATATTTTTTTAGAATATCTTTATTAGTTTCATCTTGTTTTTCAATTGCTGTGAAAATCACTAAGGGTTCCTTTACTTCAATTAGTTCTTGTCTTTTCTTTGAGAGCTCTTCAGGATTTCTTAGAGCTTTCTTTAAGGGTTTGAACTTTATATAATCACAGTGTATTGATAGTAGTTTCATAGTCGTATAAAAGTAGGGAGGTTTTTAAGATTTGGGGTTTGGTCTTTATTTTTTCCATCTCTCAATAAGATCTTTAGTAATTGGATGTAATTCATCCACTTCATCAAGCAGGGCGTTATGTACAGATGAAGGATGATAGAATAAATGAACAATCTTATCATGGTCTTTTGCCATTTTAATTGCAGGAATAAAATCTGAATCACCGGCAATTATGATAATATGTTTTATTTCATCATTGAGAGATTTTTTAATAATATCTATGGACATTAATACATCCACCATTTTTTGTCTAAATTGTCCTCCTATTAATTGTAATTTGCCTAATTTAACTTCAAATCTTGGCAATCTTTTTAATTCTGATAAAAATCTTTGCATGACAGAAAATCTTCTTTTATCGTCTATATTTCCTTTTCTCACTATGGGCAATGAGTGATAATAATACGTTCTCAAGTTACTAAGATCAAGATCATTGATTATATTTTTAGATAATTTCAAGTAATCAATTTTTTCTATTTGAAAAAAATCTTTTAAAGTTCTATTAAAATATCCTCCGTCCAGTAGAATTACTCCTCTTTCCATTTTTGATAAAAACCCACTGTTCGACTCGGAAAAGAGCTGATCGGTGGGGAATATAAAAACCCACTGTTCGACTCGGAAAAGAGCTGATCGGTGGGGAATATTTACAACAAAGCAGAGATACAGACCTATTTAAGTCTTTCTTAGTTCATTTTCTATTTTTAATAAACGATTGTATTTTGCCATTCTCTCTTTTTTACTTAGAGATCCTGCTTTGATGTAATCTACTCCTAGGCCTGCTCCAAGATCTGAAATAAAATCGTCATTGGTTTCTCCTGAGCGATGAGATATGATGGTTTTAAGTTTGAATGATTTTGCTAGTTTAACTGCTTCAATTGTTTCTGAGATTGTTCCTATTTGATTTGGCTTTATGATGAATGAATTACAAGCATTGATTTTTATTGCTTTTTTTATTAATGAAGGATTCGTGACTGTGAGGTCATCTCCTACTGTCATTATCTTGCTTTTTTTATTAAAAGATTTCCAGGATTTCCAATCTGATTGATCGAAAGGATCCTCTATTGATACTATTGGAAACTTTCTAGTTAGATATGAATAATATCTTGAAAGTTCTTTTGAAGACAATTTTAGATTGTCTCTTTTTAGATGATAAGAATTTTTATGATAGAATTCTGAGGCTGCGGCATCAATTGCTATCTTGATATCTTTTTTGTTTATCTTTGATTCTTTTATTGCTTCTAAAATTAGACTGAAGTAATCTTCATTGATTTGGAGTTTTGGAGAGAAAGCGCCCTCCATTCCTAAATTTGTTTTTAATTTTAATCTTTTTAAGAGTTTTTTTAATGTGTTGTAAACTTTTATTCCATTTTTTAGTGATTGGCTGAGTGTTTTTGCTTTTGGAATTATCATAGATTCTTGAATATCTGAAGAGTTAACTGAATGACGACCTCCCTCAAATAACAAGACCATCGGTATTGGAACTTTAATTCTTGAGTTTGAGATCTTTTTTATGTATTTATATAATGGAAGATTTTCTTCTTTTGCTGCGGCTCTTGCTATTGCCATTGAAATTGGAAGAATTGTATTTACTCCTAGTCTTGATTTGTTTTTTCCTGCTAGCCTGATTAAGAGGTTGTCTATCTTTTTTTGATCTAAGGGTTGAGATTTTAATTTTTTAGCTATCTTGTTGATATTCTTAATTGCTTTTTTTGTGCTTACTGTGTGAGCTTCATGCTTTCCTTTTGAGGTTCCACTAGGAGATATTCCAATAAATGATCCATTATCTGTTTTGATAGTTACTTTTACAGTTGAGTTTTTATTAGAATCTAAAATACTGGTTGCCTTAACCTCTTTTATCATGTTTGAACAAGGGTTATTAATTTTATAAATGTGTGCAACAGAGAACTTTTGCATTTTATATTCAATTTGCTGCAAAAGTTCTCTGACTCAACTTTTGTTGAATCCCTTTGTAAACAGCCAAAGTCCCTCACGAAAGTGCAAAAGTTGTGCAATAATATTTAAAAATATTGGGAGATAGTAAGGAGGATGAATGAACTTTCTAAGTATCTGTTGAGTGTTGGAGCAATATACGCTTGCACATTTGCTTATTTGCTTCATCCAGACTATCAACCCAAGCATGAATTTAATACAATAATTGAGGGAGATATAGAATCTGAAAGGAAGATGATAAACAGAAATATAGAAGATAAATTGAGAGAATTGAAGTTTTGGAAGCTTGTAGAGGGGAGGGCTCCTGCAGAATATATGTGAAAGATGTATGAGAAATTTTCAGATGAAGAAATTAAAGAAAAGAGAGTTAAGGCTGCTCAATTGATTTTAGGGGATCATAAAGATCTTTTAAAAGGAAGAAGTGATGTGAATCATCATACTTTTTCTATGATGCATGTTGATAAAATTCCAGATGCAGGTTTAGAGTTTTTATTGTGGGATCATTTAGAAAGAGATAGATATTGGAGGAGTTTGAGCGATATTGAGAAGTTATTCGAGAGAGGTTGTTGCTATCCAGATGAAGATCTTGGAAGAATTGCCGAGACAATGATCCAACAAGCTTTTGAAGGAAAAGAGATTGCTTCAAGTGTTCCACTTTATTCTGATGTTTTTGATATAGCTAAAAGTGACGTATTAGGAAGATTTGTTAGTGAAGATCATAAAAGATTGGCTATCAACGAGGGTTTCTGGAGGATGCTTGCAAGTACTGTTGATGGCGAAGAAGGGAAGTTTAATGAATACAACAGTCCAGTACAAAGTGGTGCTTGCAAGGAATTAGGAAGATTATTTTCTATTGATAAGTTTTTTGATTATTTTGATTTTCATGAAGGGGCTGTCAGAGCAGTACTTCTTCCAAGTTTGAAGAATTTGAATTTTTTCGATTTTCATGGAATAGACAGTTATGTGAGGTGGTATTTAATTCAAGAAAGAGTTATTGAGGACAGACTAGGTAGGAAGCAGGCCTTGGAAACAAAGGGGCAGTTAATTGCGCCGGTTATTTATCAATTATTAAATGAAAGTGATTATGAGAGATCAAGGAGAAATAGGGCTTTGGTTCAGAATTTCATTAGAGGAGAGATTATTGAAACCAGTTATATGCAGCATGTTCTTGGAAAAGTTTTTGAATTGGAATTGAGATCTGGATTTCTTTGTAGAGATTACGATCCTAGACTAATTGAGATGTGTGAAGGTAATTTGTTGGATAGTGATGATAAAAGAGTTGTAGTTTGGAGAGAATCCAGTTCAGATAGAGAAATTGATCTTGAGAGAGTTGATGATTTTATCAAAGATTATATTCCTGGAGGTGTTTTTGAAGAGTATATTTCTGGTATGTTAGAGGAGATGGAGGGAATGAAGAGATTTGATATTGATATATTCAGGAGATGGATGTCTGATAGTAAAGTAAGGGAATTGATTGATTTAGGAAAACATGGGAGAATAAGGAATAAGACCCTTGATGTTTATTTTAATCAGGGTCGGAGGCCTAAGATTGATGACCTGAGGTCTCTTGGGAGAGTTGTTGGAAATGGAGAGTTTGGATCGAATAATTTAGGAGATAGAGTTAGAGGTTTTCTTACTATGGATTTTTTAAGAAAGAGTGATTGGAATTATGCTAATGATTTGCTTTTGTTATATGGGATAGGTCATCATCACGGAGATTTTAGAACTGCGAAGCAAACAGGTGTTTTTTTAGATGCTGTTGATGAATATTGCGAGGTTCACGGTAAGGTTAAGCTGGCTCAAGAAGGATCTTGTAAGGATATTGTTTATCCTAAATATAATAATATTCCAGATATAGTTGAGAGGCATGGTGAATTGTTTGAAGCTGAGTAGTTACTTATGAACAAAATCCTTAATCTTCTTCTTCGCTTTTTCTCTTTCTTTTTGATGCTTTTCCAAGAAAGTGTTTAGTTTATCTATCGTGTATTTCTTTAGTTCTCCAGTTGTTAGTTTTCCAGACCGATAGCTGTTTTCTATTTCTTTTAGTTTGTTGTCGTCTTCTTCTAATAACATCCTAAGATATTGGAAGGAAACGTCTATGTCAGGATTTCCGCCAAGTTTTTTGTGTTTTTCTAGAGTATCCTGTCCTCCACTGAAGGCATATTTGTTTATTTTGTTTTTTACTTGTTTCTTGTTGTCCGTTAGAGCTATGAATGAATTAGGATCTGATGAAGACATTTTAGATTTTGCTCCTTTTAATCCTGGGAGCATTAGATGATATGTGGAGGATAATTGTGTGAATTTAATTGGTATTCTCTTTGATAGATCCCTTGCTAATCTTAAGTGAGGATCTTGATCTATTCCTACTGGGACAACAACTGGACAGAAGTTTTCAAATTCAGGTAACTGTGGATGAAGCATATCAGATGCCTGAAGTAATGAAGAGATCATCTTTCCAGGATTGATGTCTCCATAAACTGCCTTAAATTCACTAAATGTTCCGTGTCTTGCTAATATATTCTGCAGGCTATAATATGCATTTGATTTCTTTGCATCTTTCGATCTATCTGATTGAAAGTAAATTTCTACGTTCTTTGGACTTAATCCTAGGGCTATGTAGTTTGTTATATATTCTTCTAGGGCAATTTTTCTACTTTCTTCTAGTGATTGACCTCTTGCATTGTAGGCCTCTATATCGGCAACAGCGATGTATATTTTTGCGCCAAGTTTTTGATAGATTAGAAATTGTTTTGCTACAACTGCATGACCTAAATGGAACTTGCCAGTTGGCATCAATCCAGTCATCATCACAAACTTCTTCTTATTTTTTATTGAATCTAAGATTCTTTGAAGATCCCTATGAGCGAAAACGATCTTTCTTCTGAAAAGGATTTCTTTGTTGAATAGATCTGGAAGGGTTTTTAATTCAGATACTCCGAAATCTCTTACTAGTTTGGTGTAATCTATATCTCCTTTTACCTCCCACGGATTGAATGTGTTTTTCATTTTAATAATTATGATTTAAGATATTTAAACATTGGGTTGATTATCTTTTTACAAGCTAAACAAAGAACATCACTATATGATTTTTCTCCAACAAGAATTGGAATGAAATCACAGTCCGCTATTTGATCTTTTTTTGATTTTACTATAACTTCTTTTTTTTACTTCCCTGAAGTTTTTACTTCGTTTTATCATTAAATTATGTAATATCTCAATTAATAAGTTTTAACTTGATTAAAGGATTTAGTATTTTGTTTAAATCTCTTTCTTTAAACTGATTATCTTTCGGAATTACTCCTATGACTACTGGCATTTTGCTTGTTTTAATGTAGGGAAGATATTTATCTATCTCATGTCCGAAACAATAAATAAATCTAGCCCCCTTTTCCGAGATCCAATGTTTTATCTTATCCTTATATCTTTCTCTATATTCTATTCTTCGATTTTCATCTTTATGATTCCACCATCCTAAAACTTCAAAATTAAATCTTCCCACCTTAAAATCGGTTGTATATTTTCTTTTAGAAGAGAATAATGTTTCGTATTCATATCCTGTTTTATTTTTCATTAATCGATTACAAAATTGCATTTCGGGTATTGAGCTTACTCTTGTTCCATCATCACATTCATGTTTGTATTTTCTATTTGTTATTTCCTTATAACTAATGCCTGATTTAAATACAGCCTCTTCCCAAGAACCAAATCTTTTACATGCAACAGCAAATAAGTCAGAATATTCTAATTGAATTAATCTTGATGATAAACTTATTCCTTTTTTATGAATCTCCTTTATTTTATGAACTATTCTTTCATCTGTCCAATATTTGTTTTTAATTATAGCAATTTTTCCATAGTAATCTATTCCTGCAGAAATAACAGCATTAGCATATGTCCTGAAATATCTCTCTGCAGAAAAAACAATATCCTTTCTGATTTTTCTCATGTTTTTGTGAGAGATAATTGCACCCTTTTTATAGAGCTTTTTTATTTCATCTATTATCTCTTTTTTTGTCCATTTCTTTTGTTTCAATATTTTATTATAATCTATCCCAGATTCTATAATTGCATTTTCCCAAGATTTGAAACATTTTATGGCTGCCTTGAATAAAGGTCTTCTGTTTAAAGAACAAACTCTTGCAGACAGATCTCCTTTTTCATTTTTAATTTTTTGTATTTCCTTGATAACTTTTTCTTTATCCCAATATCCATGAGGAAATCTTTTTCCAGTTTTTTTTAGAATAATTCCTTTCTCCCTACACAATTTTCTCACTGTTGGAGGAGAGATATTATAGATCCTTCCTATTTGAACAGGACTTAATTTTTTTTGTTAATTAATTCTTTTAACTCTTGTTCTGATGGTTCAATAAAACTTTTTGGAAGTCTAATCTCAGATATTGATTTTCCTTTTAGGTCAAATTTCTTAAATCTCCTATCTATGGCTCCCCAACTAACATTAAAAATTTTAGCAATCTCATTTTTTGATTTATGTTCTTTATCATGTAATCTTATTAGTTCTTCTTTAGTTGGTTCTTTAAAATTCTCCGATAATTGGTTTTCTGAAGAACTTCTTCTTTTTATTCCATATTTCTTCATGTCTCTGTAAATAGTTGTTTCGCTACCTCCATACTCTTTTATTATTTGTTGAGGAGATCTTTTATTTAGTTTATATTCTTCAATTAAAAGTTCTTTGGTAAACATAATGGATTTGTTGGATGTCACTTATATAAGCTTTTTGTGTTATATTTTCAACCCAGAAAACCATAAATACTTCTGGAACTTATTGACTGGATGGAGTATGATAAAGAGAAGAAAGAGATAAGAACAACCAAGATTCTTAATGAATTGGATAAATTTACCATTGAATTTATAGATATTGCAAAAAAATTTGTTGATTATGTTATTGTTTCTGGATATGTTGCAATATTACTAGGAAGAACTAGGGCAAGTGAAGATGTTGATTTGTTGATTCCTCAGATGAAAAAAGAGACATTTGTTGATTTGTGGGAGAAATTAAAATCTGAAGGATTTGAATGCTTGAATACAACAAATATTGATGGTGCTTTTTCTATGTTAGATGAACACGCCATCAGATTTGCTAAAGGATTACCAATACCAAATATAGAATTTAAGATAATAAAAACAGACCTTGATAAACATGCTCTTGATAATAAATTGAAGGTTATTTTGGATGATTATTTCTTGTATGTATCTCCAATAGAATTGCAGATAGCATGTAAATTGTATTTAGGATCCCAGAAAGATCTTGAAGATGCTAAACACCTGCATGATATTTTCAAAGATAAAATTAATAAAGGGGAGTTACTTGATTTTATTAAGGAGTTGGACGTCAAAGATAGGTTTGATTTAATGGAAGAATATGGAGACACGTACAGATTTAGAGATGTTGGATGATGAATTTAAGAAGAAGAATTTTATGGAACGATTAAGTTTTGTTAAATACTGGGCTAGGTATGTTAAGAATCATGATGATAAATTGTGGAGTAAGGGACAAAAGAAGTTAATTGATGGGCAGTTTGATATGGCAAAAAGATTTTATGAAGGTGATTCTGAAAAAGAGAGTAAAAGATTAATTAGAATTATGAAAGAGTTTCAAATTAACAAGAGGTCTATGAGGAAATCTTCTTGATGTAAGTAGGCATTAAAACAACCAGTGCCTAAAAACATTTATATATCAAACACTATTGTTTTAGTTATGAAAAAGAGAACGTTGTTGTTAGTCTTAAGTTTAGTTGTTTTGCAAGTTTCGTTTGTATCTGCTGGGATTTTCTTTTCTGATGTTGAAAGTAAGTACAATATAGGAGATATGATTGATTTGGATGTTAGTGTCGATCCGATTCAAGAAGGTTATTTGCTTAAAGTGGATTTAGTTTGCGATGATAATAATGTTTTAACTTTTAATAACCTTCCTGAAGGTGATGGAGAGGTTAATATTAAATTGCCTTTGAACTTCCATACTCTAGACCAAGTAAGCGGCCAATGTTATTTTGATGGAGATTATGCCGGAGATGTTAGAAGAAGTGGAGATTTTGAGATCTCTAAAAGATTATCTGTGAGACTTACTAGTGATTCGTTCTATATTTACCCTGGAGAGAGTGTTACAATTAGTGGGTTTGCTGAGAGATTGAACGGAATGCAGATTGACGGCGAGGTTGAAATTACAATTCCATTGTTGAAGGCTCTTGAAGTTGTTGTTGAAGAGAACGTTGAAGAAAATCTAGAAGTTGAAGAGGTTGTGGAAGGGGAAGTGGTTGTTAATGAAGGGGTTGTTAATGAAGAAACTCAAGAAGAGGAAGAAGTTCAAGAAGAAGAGGTTGTGGAAGAGATAGAGGAAAGTGATGGGGAAGCTATTGAGGAGGGTGTTGAAGAAGTTGAGGAGGTTAATGCTGGGACATATTATGGAAAGGTTGTAGAAGGAGAGTTCTCAGTTACTTTTGAATTAAATGGAGAGACTCCTGCAGGAGATTATAGGATAGATGTTATTGCTTATGAGGATATCTCTGGAGAGAAGGCTAGTGAGGGAGTTGCAATTGCTAACTTGCAAGTGTTTCAAGTATTAAAAGATGTTGAGATTGTGTTGAGCAATCAGAATTTTAATCCCGGAGAGAGAATAGACCTTAGAGTAAACTTGTTGGATCAAGCAAAGCTGAACATTGATGATGAAGTTTCTATAATCATAATGAATGAAATTGGTGAGAGAATTTATGAGAAAATAGTCCAAGCTGGAGAGACTGTTAATTATGATATCCCTACAAATATACCTTCTGGATACTATGATATCGAAGCTAATAAGGGAGAGTTTAGTAATGTGCAAAGAGTTTACGTCAATGAAAAAGCTACAGTTGCTTTTGAAATAGAAGAGCAATCTCTGGTTGTGACTAATATTGGAAATGTTGTTTATGATAAAGACATTGAAGTTGAATTAAATGGAAAATCTTTTGTTAAGAGTGTTAAGCTGGCCTTGGGAGAAGCTAAAAAGCTTAAACTTACCGGAGCTAATGAGGAGTATGACATCCTTGTTAGAGATGGGGAGTCTGAACTATCTAGATCAGGAGTATTGTTAACCGGTAGAGCTGTTAATGTTGACTCTGTTAGTGAGCTAGGAAGCTTTCCAATAATAATGTGGATATTCATTATTGTTTTGTTGGCAATAGGAGTTTTATTTTTATTCAGAAATGTGTTTAAGAAGAAATCTTATGCGCACTTTAAGGATATGTCCAAGGTTGGTAAGGATGTAGTGGGGGATGAGAAAGATAAACGGGATAGCAAAAGAGAAGTTAAGGAGGATAAAAAAGATAGTAAGGATGATGGAAAGAATGGAGAGGGTATGAGTCAGGCAGAGCAAGTTTTAGTTTTGAAGGGTCATAGAACTAAATCTGCTGTAATTGCTCTGAAGATTAAGAATAAAATTAGTGATTTTTCTAAGAAGAGTTTGCAGAATGCAATGAGCCATGTCTATGGAAAGAATGGGGCAGTTTACGAACATGGAGATTTCATTTTTGTTATTTTTAGTGCTCTTATGACCAAGGATAATAAGAATGAAGTTGAAGCTGCAAGATCTGCAGAGAAGATAGTAGAGATTCTTAGTGAACATAATAAGAAGTTTAAGGACAAAATTGATTTTGGTATTGGCATAAATTCTGGAGAGATTATAAATAAGATGGAAGGGGGAAGATTGAAGTTTACAGCTCTTGGCAATGTGGTAGTTGCTGCTAAGAGGCTTGCTGAATTTTCAGACAAGCAAATATTGGTGACGAAGGAAGCTTATGAGAAAGGAATCTCTGAGATTAAAGCCGAGAAAAAAAAGATTGGAGATGGAGAAGTCTATCAGATTAGGAAGATCATAGATAGTGAAAAGAACAATAAGTTCATTAAAGGGTTCTTGGATAGGATGAAGAAGGAATAGTAAACTTTTGCATTTTACACTTAATTTGCTGAAAAATCTAGGAGTGAAAAGATTTAAATAGAAGCTATCTCTGGTTCTTCAATGACAATTGATATGAGGGATCTTGATGACAGGGACCGGAAAAAATTGATTAATGAAGGATTGAGTGTTTTGCCAGATGAAGTTCCTTCAAGTTATGTAGAGGATCCGAATACTTGTCCCTGTGTTATAGAACAGAGTTGTGAAGGAATAAAGGATCCTGATTATCTTGGTAAGTGCGTAGNGGGTGATCTTGGATATGCTGATTGTGAAATCTATCAGGGTTGGGCAAATGGTGTTGAACCTAGCTTCGACAGGAGTGAAGAATTGAGTGATACTGTTATCATGCATGGAGATGAAATTGTTTCGAATAAAAGTGAAGAAAGATCTGTTGAAGAAACTGTTAACGAAGGATTGTCAATTATGGGAGTTATCCCTCTTAGCAAGGGTTTGAGAGCTAAGCCGTCTGGAGAACATACTGATTATAAGTGGAGATGAATTCTGTACTTTTTTAATATTGTAAGATAATTTAATAACAGTTATATAGATGTTTAACTTGATAATAAAAATGAAAAAAGGCGTGAAATGTTTATCAGATTACGAGGCGATAGATAAGATCTTATCGAAGAAGGAGAGAACATTGGTAGGAAATCTACTAAAAAGATCCTAAAAGACCTTCGAGATAAGGATGAAAGACTCTGCTCCAGGGATTGACTCTGTCTAATCTTTTCGCTAATGGTATTGTTAGCTCTTACAATTAATCCCTATTAGCTTATTAATCATCTTATGAAAGAAATATAATTCATTAATATGGTGTGTTGAATTCTTAATGGAGATTCTAGAGGACTTTGCTGCGATTTCCTTCTGAAATGTCAATTGTGCAAAGTTCTCTTTAGAGATTTATTCTCTAACTCATTCAACTTCCCTGAAGTTGAAGATTTTGATGCGATTTCCTTCGGAAATTGAGGTTACTCAAAACCCCCTTATAGGTTACCAATAATAATTAGCGAAGAGACTTGCAACTCTTGCTTCAGAAAACTAGATAATCACTAAAGACCAACAAACTTATAAATAATAGGGATTGTTAATGTATATGGAAGTTAGATCTGAACTTGATGGTCACCTTACCAGTCCTAGTTTAGATGGATTTGGAATTGATGATAGAAAGATAGGGGGGGAAGATAAGTATAGATCTAAATTTATTCATGGTGACATTTCAAGAGATAAGGTAGAGGAGATAGAAAGATTAACAGGCGAAACTTCAGAAAAGTTGATTAATAGGGCCTTAGAGATATCAAAAGGAGATATAAAGAAAGCTATGCTTTTGTTGTTTGACTCATCGGTTAAAATTGAAATTTAAATTGTCTAAAGAAATCCTTAACAACCTTCTCACTTGAATCTGCTATTCTTATAAATTCTATGTCTATATTTAATCTCTTGCACGCCTTCTCTAGATCTTCATCATTAGAAAAAAAGATCTTAATATCATTTTTTAATAGGGTTATTATATTCAAACAATCCTTCAAAAGTGTTGACTTCTTTTTTATTTTTAATCCTAGTAATAGTATATCGCTGAAAAGTTTAGTTCCTTCTGAATAATACTCCTCCTTGAATTCTAAGTATCTTAATGATATTTCATTTTCAAATTCCTTAAACTTACTTTCTGCAACTTCTCTTTTAATCTTTAACTTTTCTATTAGATTTCCTACGCACTCTTTTCTACAAACTTGAGTAGTATAGGAGATGTCTTTTCTAATGTTCTGAATAAGGAGTCTTTTAAAATCTTCATCTAAGATTGCACTAGTTATTATCATACTATCTAAACATATCTCTCCCATTTTATTTTATTAGTCTTTTAATTGATAGCAACAAGTTCATATAAACTTTTCTCAGGGAATTTTGAAATAATGCAATTTCAAACCTCTCTAAGAGATAACTTTGCTCTGATTTCCTTCGGAAATGTCAATAATGCAAAGTTCTCTTAGGAGAACTTTGAAGAAATAGGAAGATCAAAGTTCATTTTAATAAGTTCATTAACCAATTTCTTCATATGAAGATTATTTTTATCTAGATTAAGTGAAAACATGTTTATTGTTATTTAGAGTAAGAACATTCAATATACTTAGAAAGATATATTTCATTATTTAGGTTATAGGAAAAATTATATCGGATGAAAAATTTCTTTATAAACAATAATTCTCGTTTGTAACTTATGAATTACAGAAAAAAGGGATTCAGAGAGGGTTTTGGTAGTGGTAGGTTCTTGAGTGCTTCGCATCCTGCCTTGCTAGGATGCTCCGCTAATAATCTTGGTAAGTTTAAAATTATGATCTCTGGGACTCGGGATTCTTTTGCGTTTGATACTTCTTCACAAAAATTATGCTCATCTAATAGGATAATAAGATTAGATGATTCAAGTTCATCTAATAAGCCCGGGTTTGTTGATTTCAACAACTCTATTAATAGGGCTATTAGATGCAAGGAATCGACTGAAAGGAGGTTTAAAAAATTAAGAAAATGAAAAAGCTATTTAGCGTAATGGCTATGGCTATGCTTGTACTTTCTGTTATGCCAGTTGCTTTTGCAGTTGATGTAGGATTAGGTGTTGGCATTATTGTTACACCTGAAGAGTTCGAACCATTGATCTGGAGTTGTGCAGATAGAGTTGTCTATGATGACACAATAGAAGATGGTAGAACAAGTAGTGCTGGACAAACTCTTGTTGAGAGAGCCCACAATTATGCTTTCGAAGGTGAACAGATCCAATGGACAGTTCTTGTAATGGACAAAAACAAAATTGAGCAGATCGATGATGTTGTTGCAACTATAGGAGATGTTCAAGGAGTTGGTAATGATGTTGAAGTTGAATGTGTAGAGATTACTCTACCTACAACAGTTCCTGCTGATTGTAATGCAAGAATCTTGGAAGAAGATTTAACTGGAACTAATACTGATTCATTAACTCAAGGATACTATCAGTGTACATTAACTGTTGAAACACCTGATTCAATGTATGGAGAATACTTCATAACTGTTGAAGCTATTGGTGAAGATGGTAGTGCTATAATGGATGAAAATGATTATTGGTTCTTAAATCCTGCAATTGCTTTGAGCGTTGATGGAGATTTAGAGTTTGATAATGTTAGACCTGGAACTGTTAGCTATTCAACTACCTTGTTAGTTGGAAATGATGCTGATGACGGATCAGGTGTAATGATGGATATGTTTATCTCAGGTACTGACTTTTACGATTCAGCATCTAGTGATGCGAGATGTCCTCTTACTAATAGACTGAAACTTGGAGACCAAACATTTGATGGTACAGATGGTAATGCTGACTCTACTCAGTTTACTCTTGCAACAGATGATTGTAACATAAATCTTGGAAACACAGAAGTTGGAGATGCAATCTGTTATTATGCTTCACAAGGAGCATATAGTACAGATTTAGATCCAAGAGCTGATGCAGAAGGTTATGTTCCGATTAACTATGGTGATACTTTCAGTGAAGCATTTTATAATGATGCTGAAGTAATCGCTGGAGTTAGTGAATTAACTATTGGTGCTGCAGAATATTACTCAGGTAATGTTTTATCACCAGGTAGTGAACTTGCTATGACTTTCAAGCTAGGATTGCCAGAACCATGTGTAGGTAACTTCGATAGCGGAGATCTATACTTCTGGGGAGAAGCTATATAAATATAATTCTTATTTATTTTTTTTATTATTATTTTTATATTCAAATTAACCTAAGGGAAAAAGGGGTGATTTTTCTCTTTTTAGTTTGAGTTTTTTTATTTTATCGGCAGATTTAAATAATATTAATTATGTTAATTATATTAATATGGAAATGGTGACTATTCCTAAAGAAGAGTATGAGCATATGGTTACTGAACTGAAGAGATTTAAGAATGAAGATGGGAGAAAATCTTCTGATGTTTTTGAAAAGGTGTATACCTCTAATGTTTCTAAGGAGGAAAGAGAGAAAACCATGGAGGAGGTTAAAGAGGTTAGGACTGAGGGATGGAAAAAGGCATTGGATGATGCAAATGGAGATGAAGATAGGGCTTCTATTATCTACGAGAAAATGAATGCCTTTCCTTGAAGAATTTGTTAATCTTCTTATTGGATAAATTTGTGGCTTCTGGAATTATCTTAACCTTTAATTTTAGATTAAGTATCTTAGAAGCTTTTTCAATGTCTTTATCTTCTGTGTAATAAATGTTTATTTTCTTTTAATTATAAAGGGCTGACAAGATTTTGCAATCATTGTAAAAAGTTGAGAATTTCTCAATTCTCATTTCATTTCTTATTTTATTAAACCAATCTTTGCCTATTTTGTTTGCTGATCCGATATGAGAGATTTTCGTGATATTTAATTCGCTTAGAATATATTGCAATTCTTTTGTTGCTTCATCCCTAGAGTAATCTTTCTTTTTTATCAATACATTTCTTGCTTCAGATAGTGCTAGTTCTGTTGTGTAGATTTTTAATACTCCGAAAGTTGTTTCTGCCTTTAGATCTTCTTTAAATTCTTGTGAATTGACTAGATCTACCAATACATTTGCATCAAACCCCATAATTTCATTATCAATAATTAAATCGTCTTCTTTTTTCATAAATAGGCTAGGTCTTTTATAGTTATAAGTTGTCTTAGAAATACATTTTTCACTACCCATTCTAGATAACATAACTTCTCCTCTCTAACATAGATTTTTTATTGGAGTTTATAGAAGATAACTGAACAATTATAATATTGTTTATAAGTAAAATTGGTTGATTTTATTTATGTTTGGTAAGATTGTGGAGAAAGAATCTATTAGAAAAGGGATGGTGGTAACGCTGATTAGTTTAATGTTTTTAATTGTGTTAATGCTGTCAGTGAGTTATGTTAGTGCTTATCAAAGATTGTGTTTGAATTATGGGCAAAGTGTTCCTAGTGATGAGAATGCTAGATATACGTGTTTTCATGATTCTTGTCAGATTTGTGTGACCGATAGTAATTATCCTACTAATCCGAATAAGTGTAATGATGTTAGCGGTTGTTTGGTTTTTGGAGAAAGTGAGGTAGATGTAACTCCTCCAGTGTTGACTATTAATTCTCCCTCAGATGGGGAGGTGTTTAATAGTAGGAAAGTTTTATTTGATATTGAGGGTAATGAGCCTGCCTCTATGTCTTATCTAGATAATATAAATGGAAGAGGGAGATGGAAAAGACTTGTTTCTTTGGCTTCATCATATTTTAGGGAAAGGAGTATGAAAGAAGGGCTTAATGATATAACCATTAAGGGTATTGATAGAAATAGGAATGAAGTTGAAGAGGTGGTTACATTTTTTGTTGATAGTAGAGATCCAAAGATAAGGAGAACTTATCCTAAGAGAGGGTTTGCAAATGGGATCTTTGAAGTTGAGTTTAGTGAGGCTAACGTTGTTGATTTAGATTTGCATTATGGCAACGATGAAACTGGTTATCGTAGTGAAGATGTTGATTTGGATAATTGCACTTTATTAAGAAATAAATATGGGTGTGATGTTGCTGTATTGTTAGACGATTATAGTGGACAAGATATTGAATATTGGTTTGAAATAGAAGATATTGCGGGAAATGTTGATGAGGGCAGACATGTTGTTTTAGGAGTAGATGTTGAAGACCCTGTGATTGTTAATGAGGATTTTTGGAGTCAGGGGGAAGGAAGGTATAATAGATATATTTATTTTAATATAGAGATAGATGAGGATAATTTTGATGAGGTTTCTATATATGATAATAATGATAGAAGGCCTAGATGGAAGAGGATATGTAGTAGGTTAAGAGAAGATAGATGTATTAAGAAAGTTTCTTTTAAAACAGGTTTGCATGAAGTCGATGTTCAAGTCATGGATGAGGCAGGAAATGCTATTTCTAGAAGAATTGAGTTTGAAGTTGTTTGATTGCTAGCCTGGTTTGACCACTGTTGACTGATCATATGTAAAAGCTACTTTTATTCCGGATGTTAGAATAATTAATAATCCAATGACAGTTATTATCTCATTAAATGGGGTGCCGTAGTTAAATTCATAGAAAGTTATTACGACGCCCAATGTGATTCTAAGATATTTAAAGAATATTTCGAGCAGTTGTATTTTCTTATCCATGCTTTGTTAAACTATATGTTATCCTTATAATCCCTATTAAGATTACAACAATTCCTATAGTTCTAACGTCCTCTCTCAGAATAGAGATTGCTATTCCTATTATTAGTAATATGAGCCCCCATCCATCTATAAAATTAAATTTCCTTGTCTCTCTTCTTGAACTATGTTTCTTTTTCTTATCTGCCATACACTCTTTTAATAATGTTTAGGAATTATTATTTATAATACTTTCTTTTTCATCTGGAAAGGGTGGTAACTTAGATTTATATAACGAATCCATATTATCTTAACTATGTATATGGAAACATATATTTTTTGAACTAGAGTTTGAAAGGAGGTTGATATGAAAAGAGGTATTGTAATGATGTTTTTGGCATTGATGGGTTCTATTGTATTTGTTAGCGCTCTAACTTTGACGGTTACTAGTCCTGCTAATGCTGGGATTTTTAACAAGAGCACTATTGACTATGTTTTAACTAGCGATGAGGTAAGTGATTTTTATATTTTTAAGAATCGACTAAGGTCGAATCGGGCAGTTAAGTTATGTAATGATGTTACTTCGTGTAATGCTAGTATTCGAGCTAGAGAAGGAAGTAATAATGTTACTCTTAAAATCATAAATGTTGGTGGAATGGTTAAGGAAGAAGATAGAGATTTTATTGTGGATACAAGAGTTCCTAGAATCATGAGAACCAGGCCTAGAGATGGTAAGTATATGAATAATGATGATAATTTCTCAATAATGTATACTGAGTCTAATTTGAAGAAGATTACCTTGTTTTTTGGTAATGATTCAACATTTAAAACATCTTGTGAGTCGGGGAAAAGAAAGATTTGCGATTTTAATCAAGATTTAAGTTTGTTTGATGATCAAACAATCAAGTATTGGTTTGATGTTGAAGACGTAGCTGGGAATAAAGAGAACAGTAGTGTTAGGGAAGTTATGGTTGATACAACTAAACCAAATATTACTGGAATGAACTATACTATTGATAGAAGAAAAGTTAAGTTTGCATTTGATATAGAAGAGAAGAACTTTGATAAGATCATCATTAAAGATCATAATGATAGAAGGCCCAGATGGAGGAGATTATGTTCTAAATTGATAGTTGGTAAATGTACGGCTAGCAAACGATTTAGATCTGGAGAACATTTAATTGATGTTAAAGCATTGGATAAGGCTGGAAATGAAGCAGACATCTATGTTAAAGAAGCATTTAGTGTTTAATTTTCTTGATTTTTATTTTTTAATTAATTTTTATTTTCATTTGATAATAGTAGTAACTTAGATTTATATATTATATAGGGGTTATCACGATCATATATATGAGAATATATATCTTTAGAACTATATAATGAAAGGAGGTAAGAAAAAATGAAGAAGATATTTGTGGGATTGTTTGTGGGATTGTTTGCTATAAGTTTGGTTTTGGCTTTTCATCCGGATATGTATGATAGATATATGCCTAGCTTTAATATAAAACTGACTCAAGGACATGAAGAGCCCGCTAGAGTTGTTGTTGAAGATGGCCCTGATAAGAATCAATATTTTAAGAGAGGTGATCCGTTAGGTAGCGTTATGTTATCTAGAGGAGATAGTGTTAGAGTTATACTTAGACATTTGAAACCAGATACATATTATTCTCTGCATTATAAGAGTACCTGTATAGATCTTGATAAGAGAACTAATAGGCATGGAAATTTGAGGAGCATGAGAATGGACGATGAGTTTGATTATTCAGACCTTTATGAAATGAGAGGTGTTGATTTAGGGGCAGATGTTCCTACGCTTAAAGAAGGAGTGAGTGAAGACTTCGAGGTTTTTGAGTTTAAATGTGGATCAAGCAGTCATGATACTGAAGATCCAGATTTAGTTGGAGCCGAACCGAAGAATAATGTTAGAGAAAAGGTTCCTGGAAAGGCTTGATTGTTAGTTGTTTTTATTTTTATTGTTTTTTGTTTTTGTTGTTTAGGTCTAAGTAAGTTTAGTACTCTAGAGCTAAATCTTCTATCTTATTTATCCCTCTATCTCTCATCTCAAAAACACGTTTTAACACCTTCTCCACTTCTTCATACAGATAAGCAGGGATGTCTGCAATTGCTATATAATCCACATCAAGTGCTGTCAAACCACGATCTAAAAGAGTTCTTGCTCGGTTATTTCCATCAAATAAAACCTCTCCCTCACTAGTTTGAAATACTTGAAACTTTCCTAATTTATCGGAGTTCTGTAATTCTTCTGTAGATAGGTTTGTTAAATACTCTAGAGATTCTGCTCTTGTGTAGTCTCCAGGCAATAATCTATCGATTTCTATTTTCTTAATACCATAAGAAGAATAAATTAAAGACAGGTTTTTAAATTTAATGGAAACCATGCAAATCTTTAAATAATATTTACTTATAGATAATTTAGGGAAAAGTAATGGGGGAGTTGGAGTAGAAATGGTGTGGAGAAAACGTACAATAGAGGCTTATAGTCCAGAAGAATTGGCAGTTAGACAGGCAGAACTGACTGGGATCCTAAATAAACATTTAGATGAATTGAGTGAGTTCTTACGACATCCTGAGACATTATTAAGGGATGATTCTGAGTTTAGCAATATTAATGGTTACTTTACTTTCTCGAGGAATCAAGCGGTTGAGCTTCAAGTTGATTTAACTGAGATTGATGATCGATATGCACTAATAAATGACGGGATTGAACAAGCCAATAGAAGATACATGGAAAGAGAATTAGCACCATTTAGATCTAAGCGTGATCGCGATATGAAGCGGGGATTAGAGAAACATTATCAAAATCCTATTCCCACGGTTAATGCTCGAGATATAGGTATAGACTAAGTTTTATATATTATTGAGGACTTTGAAAAACTCCGTTTTTCATCCTCAAGGAAGGATTTTGATGCGATTTCCTTCGGAAATTGAGGTTATTCAAAACCTCCCATTTAATTTGTTAAAAGTTCTGAATTGTGATGTTAGAATAGAAAATGAGTGAAACATCTTTCTTCATCCAAAAAAAGTTGTAACATAGCTTTAAATAAAAGTTGGTTTATTAGCGAGTATGAAAAAAATTGGATTGGTTGTTTTATCGGTAATTAGTTTTCTTCTTATGATTAACTTAGTTCTTGCTGTTGAAGTCGGATATGTTGTCAAGGACATTGATAGAGCCGATGGTAAGTTGATAGATGTTCTTGATGAACTTGGGATGGAAATTGATTTGATAGAAGATAGGGAAATTAAAAATGTTGATTTTTCTGATTATGATTTATTAATTGTTGGGGGTAAGGGGAGATTGAGAAACGGGAAGCATTTGCCTAAAGATAAGAGTGTTGTTTTGCTTAATCCTGGTTATGTGAAGTATTTTGGATTTTTGGAAAATGGAAGGGTTAGAAAATCTGTTTCTAGTTCAAAAGTAAAGATTAAGAGAAATGGAGATGTTGTTGATGTTTATGATAGGGTTAGATATAAGTTAGGGGGAGTTAGTATTCCTTATTATTACCTTCCCGAGAGATATAAGAATTCAGATGTTGAGATTGTTGGAGGCAAGATAAATAAAAGAAACAGAAATTTAGGAGGAGTTGTTGCTCGTTTAGGGGGAGAAAATAAGAAATGTTTTTTTGGTGCTAACGAAGTTAAGTATTGGACTGATGATGCTAGAATGTTGTTTAAAGAATGTGTTGAGTTTGTTTCTGGAAATCATGATGTTTTGATTGATGAGGATTATTCAAATAGTGTTGATGGTCTGAGGATAAGAGATGTTGAGAGTGGTGATTATTTGTTAGATGAAGTTAGTGAGTTAATGTGTGGTGAGAAATATAAGGTTGACTTTAGGACTAAAAATGTTGGAGAGTTTATTGAAGATGTTAGTTTTTTAGGGAAGTTGGGAGATTTTGAATGGACTGCTAGTAAGGAGGGTTTATCTAGTGGTATGACTACTACAACTGGTTCTAAAACTATAACCATTGATTTTGAAGAGGGAGATTATGAATTAACTATGAGGGCTGATATTGAAAGAGATGACAATCCTGAAGATAATGTTCGGAAGAGAAGTGTTAAGGTTGTTTGTTGATTATCTAGCCAACATCTCCAATAGTTTCTTATCTTGAATCATAACTATTTCTATTGCTATTCTTAACTTCCTATCTAATTCTTTTTGTACTTTAGAGTCAGGTTTACTAACAGTTTTCAATATTTTTTTGTATTCAACTTTTGCCATTTTAATTGTTATATAGGTAGATTTAGCTATATAGAGGTAAATGGCTATATAGTCTTTTCTATAATAATCGATGTTGTCTGCGAAGTAAAGATTTAATTATCACTTTAACTTGTTATCTAAATGAAAAAGATGAAGAAAATAAGAGTTTCTGTCTTTATTGATGGAAGGAATTTCTATCATGAAGCTAAAAATCTGAAGAAAGGAGGATTAAAAATAAGGTTGCAAGACATAGTCGACAAACTGGTAGGGAATAGAGAACTCGTTACAGCATATTATTATAATGCTCGATTAGATAAAAAATACGATCCAGAAAAATATGAATCCCATAATAAATTTATTGAGATTGTTAAGAGTTTTCCCAAATTTAGAGTTGTATTATGTGATTGGAGGAAAATAACTGAAGAAGATGGGACTGTGAGATATGACACTAAAGGAGATGACGTTCATTTAGCCCATGACTTATTAATGGGAGCTGTCAGAGATGAATATGATATCGCAGTTATAGTAAGTGGAGATGCAGATTTTATTCCAATATTAAAAACCGTTAGAGAAGAGTACAAGAAAAAGGTAGGAAATGCTTTCTTTAGGAGAACTTCTTCATATAAATTAAGAAAAGCGTGCGATTTCTCTCTTAGTCTCAATAAAATAATCCGTGAACTAAATCTGAAAAAATAAAAATCCCCTAGTTCACCCCTCTCACTCCATAGTAAGATTGGGGCATTTTTAACCTCCAACTCTATATGCCTCACCACCTCGAAGCAAGTTCCCATGCATTGACTAAGTTGGAAGAATAAAAGATGCGTCAGCGTCATCCTTAGATAACGCCTCGCACATATTGATATTGTAGGGTATTCTCTGTTTATAAATCTTGTTGTTAATTAGTTAACTATTACATAATAGTAACAGATAGAAAGATTTAAATAGTGGGAAATTTAGGATAAAGTAGGATAAAATGAGAAATAAGATAAGTATAACTGTTGAAAAGGATACCTTGGAAAAAGTTAAGGAAATAATTAAGGTCCTTCTCCCAATTTTGAGTAAGAATTAATAGTAAAAGCAGGAATTATATGTATGACTAAATACAAACCTGCTTTCAATAATTTATTCGCTTTTGAAGATTATAAGGTTTGTGGAGTTTCAGTTGAAAAGGATAATGTTCTTGTTAACTTGTCAAAACGCAGGAAGACAGGAATTTGCCCTTGTTGTGAAAGGAGGTGTAAGGTAGTTGAGGCGTTCCAGAGAAAAGTAAGAGATTTATCTGTTAGCGGAAGAGATTGCTATCTTGAACTACAAACATATCACGTTTCTTGCAAATGTGGTTATTATGGTATGGAGAAACTAGATTTTCTAGATAAGTATAGCAGATACACAAATAGATTTGTGCAGTATGTTGCAGAACTTTGCAAAACTATGAGTCTAGTAGATGTGAGCAATGCAGCTCACATTGATTGGAAAACCGCTAAGAGAATTGACTTATTAGAACTTGAGAAATTAATTACAAGTTTAGAAAAAGTAAATCCCACAGGAATTGGTATTGATGAGATAGCTTATGAAAAAGGCCATAAATATCTAACAGTGGTAAGAGAGATTGGCGGAGGAGTTATCTGGATTGGGAAAGGAAGAAAAAAAGATACACTAAATGAATTTTTTACAGAACTTGGAGAAAAGAAATGTAGAAAGATTACCGTTGCTGTTATTGATATGTGGAATCCATATATTGCAAGTATTAAGGAAAATACAAATGCTGAAATAGTGTTTGACAAGTTTCACGTGATAAAGAAAATCAATGAGGCTGTAGATAAAATAAGAAAAAAAGAGTTTGCTCAGGCTAGTGAAGATGAAAGAATAAGAATGAAGAGAAAAAGATTTCTTATTTTGAAGAGAGGCGAGAATCTTAGTAAGGATCAAAAAGATTCACTCGAAGAACTAATGGTTAAGAATACTAATCTGTATGTAGCTTACTTGCTCAAAGAGCAGGTTTCAGAAGTCTTTGAAGAAACAGATCTAAAAAAAGGAATTGCTAGATTAGAAAAATGGATTGAGAATGTTAGGAAAATAAATGTAGACGCATTTAGTAAAGTTCTTGAAATGATGGAATCTCATTGGGAAGGGATAATCAACTACTTCAAGCACCATCTTACCAATGCAGCTTCTGAAGGATTTAATCGCAAGATTAATGTTATTAGAAGAAGAGCCTGCGGATTTAGGGACTTGCATTATTTCCAGCTGAAAATTCTACAGACTTGTCAATAAACGATGATAGAAATATTATTAGTTGTAGAGAAAACTCTAACGAGTATTAGGATATTATCGTATCAATATTTTTGGAAAATTTGGGTTATGCGAAGCTTCCCAAATTTTCAGGTTGAAGAGGTGGAAATTGTTATTTTATAGAGGGTAAAATGAGATTATCTATTCAAAATGTGGAGAAGAGCCA
>NZCQ01000009.1 GCA_002688335.1 Candidatus Pacearchaeota archaeon
TAATGGTCCACCTAACGAGTATAGGTTTGGTATGAGGATAACAGAATGGATTAGCTAGGCTTCTGCCCGAAGGGCATTATCTTGAAGGTATTATGTAAGGTATTATGTGTGGAGCTGTGAAAGATAGAGACCCCGAGGATCTTACTGTTGCTCTTATGAAAGCAAAACAAGATGGGACAGCATCAGACGCCGAACTCAATTTAGGTTATGTAATTGCCGATGGTTTGAGAATGACGGCGAGACCAAGAGCATCCGCTTGGGAAGAGGACTTCCAGGTTAGTGTACCTATTGACTTAAGCCAAGAAAGAATAGAAGGATGGATTGATGCCTATTATTATTTTCAAGGTCTTAGAAGGACTAGCTCTCAAATGGGAAGTCCTATCTATGAGGGCCGTAATCAAAAGATCTGGGCTAATCTGAGTTATCACCCTCGAGATAGCAGTGGTGATGGACTCTTACTAGTAACGGTTAAGGATAAAGGCAAGTAATCCATCGAGATTATTCGTAAGCTACTGTGGGCTAAAGCCCACAGTGTTTAAGAACCAAATTCAAGACGTTTCCTTTGATTTAGTAGCTTAATATGGTCTACTTTAATAATTTTCCAGTGTTATACCTTGATCTTCTATATATTTCTTCATAGTTTCTGTACTGACTGCTCTAGCGCTTCTGTAGAAATGCCCTTCGTTCTGGAATTTCTTACCGTAAGATTTTGCTCTTATTGGATACCAAGGGTGTTTTCTTGTTTTGTAAGATCTGTAACCTTTTATCTGCCTAATCAATTTTGTC
Organism: Candidatus Pacearchaeota archaeon; assembly: GCA_002688335.1. GTDB lineage: Archaea > Nanobdellota > Nanobdellia > Pacearchaeales > GW2011-AR1 > ARS1285. The sequence goes on from NZCQ01000009.1 coordinate 787, forward strand.
TCTCTCACAGATTTGATAACTTCTCAAGAATAAACGCTGGAGTTAGTTCCCTTACATCTGGATCACGGAAAATGTCTTGTCTATAGGTGGGAGTGAGTTGTATATGGAAGCTGCTCTCTGCAACTGCATGTGAAATCTCCACTAATTTCATCTCCCCCTTTAACTTCCAAAGTTTTATTAAGAATGACTCAGCCACTCTTATTTTTACCACATTCCCTGAGAGTTAAAGCATAGTCCTCTTTGATTAATATTTCTGGAAATAGATCCCAACCATCTAGGATTCCGCTCCCCCTTAGAATAAATAGTTTTTAATAAGGCGCATAAATGTGTCTGTACCTGAAAAGTTTGCGTTAACTAGTGACGTTAATCTTAAAGATTAGTAATATTTAAAAACACTTTAAACCTATCGAGATCATGGTAGATAATAAAATAAATATGCCGACTAGTTTCGGTGGATTGATGAGGTATAACGAGGAATATGAAAGCCCGTTTAAACTTAGTCCTACTCAAGTTGTTGGATTTATCATTGTGATAGTCGCCTTTGTTGCTATATTAAAAATATTTTGGCCGATTGTTTAAGATGTTACCTGGACTAAATCCTAAGAAAATGCAAGCGATGATGAAGCAGCTTGGGATGTCTCAGGAAGAGATTGATGCGAAGAGGGTTGTTATTGAGACTGAAGGAAAGAATATTGTGATTAATAATCCTCAGATTGTTAAGATTAATATGCAAGGGCAAGAGAATTTTCAGATATCTGGAGATGTTTCTGAAGGTGATGATGAAGATGAAGAGATTCAGGAAGAAGATAAGACTGAAGAAGATATTAAGACTCTAATGGAGAAGGCTCATTGTTTGGAAGAAGAAGCGAGATTAGCTTTGGAGAAGGCTAGTGGCGATTTGACTGAGGCACTTATCTCTTTAGGCTAATAAAATATCTAAAACTTCTGACGGATTCTCTACTTTATTAGGTAATGTTTTCTTTAGTCCTTTATCCCCAGAAAAAATCTTACAATCTAGTTTGAGGGATAATGCAACGTAAGGGGCATCTTTATCATGCGGAGCTTTTTCGATTGCTTCATCAAGTTTGTCTTCAAATGTTTCGGTTGGCATTAAATTTATCTGGTTTTTAATTAATGAAAATACATGTGAAAGCTCTTCTTTAGAAAAATCTGTGATTTTCAATACCTTATCGAATCTTCTTCCTATTTCAGTAAATAAATATTCACTGGATATAAATTCGAATCTTTTGAAGATATCATTTAACTCAAAAACCCTTAATGGTTTACCCTTTCTTATTAATGAAGAGAAAACTACATTAGCGTCTACCACCCTTAGCATCTAGATTATCCCTCATTTTCTCATATATAGATAGACTTACCTCATTTGCTAATTTCTCTGCTTGCTCTTCTGTCATCTTAGATTTATTCACTATATTATCTATCTCTTGCATCTCATTTAATTTCTCTCTTAGATATTTGGAAAATAACAACTGCCATTTCTCGTTTGAGATATTTCCAAATTCTTCTCTCATATCTTGAGGAACCTCTACTATTATTGCCATGTGATAAACAATATTAAGAGTTATTTAAGTTTTTTGTTTGTCAACATTTAAAAAATATTAAATCTTATAATTATATAAGTGAAATAAACCTAGGGGTGATGTAATTGGGAATGATTGTTGAAGATTATTTAGAAAGCAGGCTTGAATTAAACGATGAGATGAAGGATAGGTTAAAAGAACTTGAGGGTATGAAGAAAGAAGATATGTTTTCTAGTGATGAAGCTTTACAATATTTGAGGAAGATTAAGGGTGAGAGCTAGTGGTTTTGAGATGGTTTATTTATGTCTGATTTTGGATTTGATTAGATATCATTTATTCTGAATTTTCTGAGGATTTACTTTCAGCATAGAATCTCAAATTCTACCATAAATTTACTAGGGGATGATCAGCTAGACCAATAGGAGTTCCATGACTACACAATACATCTAAGTCGAAGTTAATTCCTTGATTAAACCATAATTGTTTAGCATAAGATTTCAAAAAAGATTTTGATTGGCCATATGCCTGAGAATTATTGTCTAAAATTTCAAATATCTTCTTTATTTCACTTTGGGGAATACCCTGTAGCTTGCTGCGGAACGAATGGGGTGGGTGGTGGGTGGTTGATTTTGGGTTCTTATTATAGTTTTCTATATCCCAAAGCAGCGTCTATCTTTCGAATAGTTTTTTGAGGATCTCTTAATCCAAGACTCGTGATATAATTAGTTAATATGGGTCGAATAGATTCCTCATCAAAATCAAGTTCGTCAATTAAAATCCCTGCGTTTCTACATTGATCAGTTAGTAATTGGTGAAGACACGATAGCCCCGCAGTGTAAGAATTAAAATCTGGTAAGCCGTCTCTCGGAGCAGAAGAATATCCCCTCATTGCATTAGCTGCCTCAGTATTGGTCACAAGTTTAGTAGTCTCACGTATACGGTGATATGCTCCTTCGTACTCAGATTCATCAAAAGGATCAACAATTCCAAATTCTCCAAGTCGTATTCTTGTCTGTATTACTTTTAATGCAGGATTGTTGTTGCAATAATGTCCTGCCTCCTCTGGGTTCTGTGCACATATTTCTTCCCACCGTTGATGCTTTCCTTCAAAATAATCTGGCAAGGAACTAAACTTCTTACCTAGTTTCTTTTTATAAGGTTCTAAATCTAACATTAATGTATCCATTCCGGGGCTATCTAACCCTTCTAAATAATTCATGAACCAATTACCCAAAGTCACAGGGGCACATGTACCCTTCTTCAAATACATAAGTGACCGCATTCTACTAGATCTATCAAGATCTCCTGTAGGCTGATCATAAAATGGAAATGTTGATCCAGTTTCATGCTCTTTCTCTGGATTTCCAACCATAACTTCAAGTTTTTCCTTGTAACTTTTTTCAGGAGTCATTTCTTATTCCCCCTTCATACTCATGCCCGATCGCTTCCTTGAATGGAGTAGTATATTCAGTTGGATCATGCCCCCAACCAGAATATTGTTTCTCCATATGGGCTAAAACTAACTCACGTACCCTTGGAACATCGATATTAAGATCATCAACAGTTATGCCCTGTTCTTCGAAATTTCTAAAATGAGCTTCAATATGATTTAGATGTCCTTCATGTACTTGTGCATAATACGCTTGTATAGATTCCTTTTCACTTTTACAGAGAGGAGAATCCGGATTAGTGTAACCACAAACTGCCCTACATTCCCCATTTACTGCTGCAATAACAGATTTTTGTAACCAATTATGTGCTTGCTCATACTCACAATCATCAATTGGATCTATGATTCCAAGTTCTCCAAGATTTATCCTAATGTTAATCTCCCTTACACGATCAGTAACAAAATGTCCACATTGTCCGGGCTCATCTCCCTTACTCAATGCATCCCAATGTTCAAAATAAGATCTAAAAATGTCATCCAAATTACGATAATTCTTCTCATCTACAATCCAATTTTTGTAGGGGGCAATATCTTCTCTAAACTGAGCTATTTTGGAATCATCTCCTGCAAGGACACTAAGTTGTGAGGTAACGTGTTCTAATTGATACCTCCAACCCGCCGCTAGTTTACTTCCCCCCATATCTTTTTCAAGAATTTCAAACATAGAGTCATATATACTATCAAATCCATGAATACCCTCTGAAGTCTTGCCAATTTTCGCTCCAACTATCTTTTCCAATCTTTCCTTGTAGTTTATTTCTTTAGTCATTTTCTATATCCTATTTTTCTTATATTTATTTAACTTAATAGTAACAACAATATTGACTATATAACTGTTCACTCTCCATAAACGGAGGAGTAAAAGAAAGGCTTAAATAGATAGGCAAATTAATAATAACATGGATACGAAGATACTTGAAGATCTGGGATTTACAAACGCTGAGATAAAAGTATATTTGGCTCTCCTTGAACTTGGTAAGAGTACTGTGGGACCGATTATTGAAAAGTCTGGACTTCAGAGTTCAGTTGTTCATACAACTATACATAAACTTGCTGCAAAAGGGTTTGTTTCTTCTGTAAAAGAAGGCCAGAGAAATCATTATAGTGCTAGTAATCCTAAAAATATATCTAACTATATTGATGATAAGAAGAAAGAATTTGAAGAATTGTTGCCTTTTTTGTTGACTAAACAAGCTAAAGCTAAGGATAAATCGGAGGTTACAACATTTCGTGGGATTAAGGGAATTCGAGAATTGTTATTTGAATTGCTTGAAGCTAGAGGCAAGGAACATCATACATTTGGATCGTCAAAAGAATCCTTAATGATGGGAGATGCATTTTGGGTGAATTATCATAAAAGAAGGGCTGATAAAAATATAAAAGCTAGTTTGCTTTTTAATGAATCTCTTAAGAAGTGGACTAATGTGAATAAGTACCCGAAAGCTCAATATAAGTTTACTAGCTCTGGGTTTGAACCTTTAACAGAAACTATTATTAGGAATGATAAGATTGGAATTATTTTGTGGATAGATATTCCCATTGGTATTTTGATACATAGTAAAGAAGCTGCAGAGAGCTATGATAAGTTTTGGAAATTGATGTGGGATAATAATTAGAATCCATACAAATTCTTATTAATATTCTAGTATTTGTTATTTAATGGAAAAATATCAGCAGCATTTACAGGATGCTATTAAGTCTCTTAAACTTGCAGATCATATGACTTATGTGACTTTTCCTTTGATAAATGAATATAGACTTTTGTTAAAGATATTTGATGAGATCTACAAATCTGTGATAAATAATGTTAACGCAGTTCTTTGTTATGAGTATCTTTATAAGAGAATTAGGTTGTATGATAACTCTGAGGATAATCTTCAGACTTTCTCAGATAGATGCGCTAAGAATTATTCTTTGTCTAATGAACAGATAAAAAAGATATTGGAAATTATAGATTTGAATAAAAAGCATAAGAAGAGTGCAATGGAGTTTGTTAAGAAGGAGAAGGTTGTTATAATGTCTGAGGGTTTAGGTGTTAAGACGATAGATTTGTATCTGATTAAAGAATACCTTTTAGTAGCTAAAGAATTTCTGGTCTGTGTCAGTAAGAAAGTTGCTGATAAGTAAGATGTTTTAATTTTTGTAAATAATTAACAATAGTTGAGAATCTCGTAAACATTTATATATAACTAATTCGTTCGGAGTGAACGATCTTCTGGGTTTTTGGAGCGATTCTGAGATATCTGGAAGGATATTATAATGCCAGAAGTGTTAGAGAAAATATTAAAGGAAAAAATAAGTGCAGATCATCTTCTTTACGTTAGTATGAAGTATACAAAAACATGTGATGTGATGATTAATCTTATCAAGAGATGGAAGATAATGATGGATTATGCTTTTGATGGTTTGCTTGATAAGGCTAAAAAAAAGAAATTAATTAAGAAAATTCCTGATGCTCCTAAATTGAAGATAGATCTTGTTCAGGAAGTTTTTGAGAAATATCCTGAAGTTATGGAGGCTTTGGATGAGTATCAAATGTTTAAGTTGATTGATGTTTTACAAAAAACAAAAGAGAGTGAGTTTAGGAAAGGAGTTTGTTTGACAGTTACTTATAAATGGAAGGAAATTGCTATTAATCTGGATAAGTTGAAAGAATATGCAGAGATTATGGATAAGTTTATTGCTTTTACTAAAAAATATCTGACTGAGAAGTGAGATGTGCTGATGTTAAAAATTTGATACTTGATTGGCTCTATCTGAGATGCTTAGTTATCTTATATCTGAGGAATCACCACACTTAAAAAGTGTGGTTTCGTTGGATTCCTGACATGGAAAACGTATCTTTTGATGATTGGAGTAAGTTGGATTTGAGGACTGCTGAAATAATGGAAGTTGAGGAAGTTGAGAATGCTGATAAACTTTACAAATTGAAAATAGATCTGGGGACTGAGACCAGAATCTTGGTTGCTGGCTTGAAGCCATATTATACAAAGGAAGAGTTAGAGGGCAAGAAGTGCATTGTTTTTACAAATTTGGAGCCTAGGACTATTAGGGGTATTGAAAGTCAAGGAATGATCTTAGCAGTAAGCAGTCCTGATATGAGTGAAGTTAAGTTATTGCAAGGTGATGGGGTTGTTGATCCGGGTTGGAAGGTTAGTTAGGGTTATTCGATTTTTTTCTCACGATATAATATTTTCTCTCTACGAGAATAGGTTGATTCTTCTGTCTTATATATTTTAAGCCCAATTTTGTCATAAAATTTTTGCGCATTTTTTTCCTCTTTGCTGTCTGTTGTATAAAGTCGGATAAATTCTTTTCCTGCCTTTTTTGCTTTTTCTTCAATTAATTTATATAATCTCATACCGATCCCAATTCTTCTATATCTCGGGTGCACGCTAAACCATCCAAGCCAGTAAGCTTCATTAACATCTTTTTTTAGTGTGTAAAAACCTGTTGTGCCGATTACTTTTTCTCCATCTAATGCTAGAAAATATTTAACTTTTACAACTCCTAGTTTTTCATAATGTTTTTTATTATCCTCAGTATTCGGATTTAAGCTTGCGGGAAACCAGATATCAGGACTATCTTGGTCATGAGGATTAGTTATAAATATTTGATGTATTAATCTAATTGCCTGATCTAAATATTTCTTAGATAGTTCTTCAATTTTTATTTCCATACTTTATTCTATTCTCTTAAACAAAATTTCGCCTTTCTTTATTTTCTTGGTTTCGATGGGTTTGTTTATGTTTTCATGGGATATTTTGAAATTTAGTTGATTGGCAATCTTCTCTGATGTTGATGGGATGAATGGCCATAGTACTATTGAGACGGCTTTTATTGAATCAATTAGTTCATAGAGAACTTTTTGGTCTTTTGTCTCCCAGGGTTTTTTCTCTTGTACATATTCGTTGCAAGTATCTATGAATGCGAAGATAAAGTTTAATGCTTTATCGAATTCTAGGTTTTGGATTAGTTTTTCTATATCTTTTATTTTTAGCTTCTTTGTTAGAGTGTTGGATGTTTTTTTAATTCCGTTTTTTTCAGCGAGACTTGTTACTCTGCTTATTAGGTTTCCTAGTTTGTTTGCTAATTCGTTATGTCTATCTATTAGGGTTTGTTCTGAGTATTCTCCGTCGTCTCCGAAAGGAGTTGTTTTAAATAAGAAGTATCTGATAGAGTCTACTCCGTATTTCTTTATAAGCTCGTCTAGGTTTGCGGCGTTTCCTGCTGATTTGCCAATTTTTTTGTCTTTTAATGTCAACCACCCGTGAGCAAATACTTTTTCTGGGAGGCTTATCTCTGCTGATAATAACATGGCTGGCCATATTACAGAGTGAAACCAAAGTATGTCTTTTCCAATGATATGTGTATTTGCTGGCCAAAATTTGTTGAATAGTTTTTTATCTTCTAGCATTCCCACTCCAGTAAGGTAGTTTGTAAGGGCATCAAACCAGACATAACAGGTGTGTTTATTATCGAATGGAAGTTTTATTCCCCAATCTAATTCTGTTCTGGAGATAGATAGGTCTTTTAATTCTTCTTTGACTCTGTTTATTATCTCTTTTTTTCTGTGTTCTGGGCTTATAAATCCTGGATTTTTATTATAATGATCTAGTAATTGATTTTGGTATTTAGACAATTTGAAAAAATAGGTTTCTTCTTTAAGATTTTTTAATGGTTTCTCGTGTGTTGGACAGATTAGGTTAGGGGTCTCTCTTTCTGTATAATAGGCTTCGCAATCTGAACAATAGTGGCCTTCATAAAACCCTTTGTATATGTCTCCTTTTTCGTTAACTTTTTTTAGAACTTCTGTGACTAGTTTTTTGTGATCTTTATCTGAGGTTCTTATGAATCTATCATACTTTATGTTTAGTTCTTTCCATGAGTTTTTGAATGTTTTTGTTATGTGATCTAGATATTCTTTTATTTCTTTTCCTGCTTTATCTGCCTCATCTGTTACTTTTTTTGTGTGTTCGTCAGTTCCTGTTAGGAAGAAAACTTCTTTTCCCATTAATTTATTAAATCTTGCTAGTATGTCTGCTGCTATGGTAGTGTATGCACTACCTAGATGAGGTTTTCCCGAGGGATAGTAAATTGGTGTTGTTACATAGTATTTGTTTTTATTTTTCATGATTGAAGGATTGATTTGGCGTTAATAAATTTAACTTTATAACATCTATCTTTTTATTGGTATATCTTTTGTATATACATATATACTGTGTATATACGGCCTTATTTGGAAACATTTAAATACTGTATATCTATTATATATACGCTCTGAAAGGGATTAAGAGGTATGGATCTTTTAAAGATTCTTAACACTAAGGGGAACTTTTTCCCTTAGTGTTCTTTAGAGAACAAGAAAAACTATGTTTTTCGAAGTTCTCTAACAAGAACTTTGCCGTGATTTGCTCAGGAATTAAAGTTCCTGATACATTCAACTTTAAGGAAGTTGAAAACCTGAAGGGTTTTCAAACCTTCACTATTCACATAGTTTCAGGAGTTGAAGTCTTCGCAAATGTCAAATAGCAAAGCTCTCTTGTAACAATTTCGATAATGTGGTTGATTATAGATCACATTAAGGAGTTTAGAAATGCCAAGAAGAAAAGTTGATGTTAAGCTAAGGAAGGTAGGGAATTCATATGTGGTTACCATACCAAAAGATACTGTGGATAGGTTTAAATTAAATGAAGGAGATTTTCTTGCAATTGATTTTGATCCAGAAGATGTGAGAAATAAATGAGATGAATTTATTTGATAATGATTATTATGGGTTGATTGTATCTATTTCTATAACTTTGGTTTCTCTGTTAATTGTTTTTAATTTGATGGGGATTGTTCATGATTCTGGTGTTGGAATAAAGTTTACGGGCCTTGCTGTTGAAGAAGTTGATGAAATTGAGAATAGTTATTCTAATAAATCCTATTTTGTATACCTTATAGTTTTTATTTTATTAGTTAGCGTAATATTTTTAGTTGCAACTAGATTGGTTATTCCGAGAATTAAAGATTATACTTAAATTGTTAACTCTTTTTTAACTTCTCTTGCGTATTTTCCTGCTAGATGTAGTGGTTCTGGTTTTTTATGCGGAGGATTTATTAAATCTTTTGAGATTTCGTAGGATTTTTCTATTGAAATGTGGTTTCCAGGACTTATGTACATTGGCCTGCTCCCGGGTTTTGATGTTAGAGTTATTCCTACCTGTTTGTTTTTTTTGTTTATCTTTTCACCGTCAGCTTCTTCTTTGACATTGCAATTTACTAGAGAGTTTGAAACTCCTATTGTTGGGCGGTTTGTTGATAGTCCGAAGTGGCTGGCCAAACCTAGTCGATCGTGCATTATTCCTTGTCCAGAAACAAAGACTATGTCTGGCTTTTCATTTAATTTTTCAAATGCAGAGATCATTGCTGGAAGTTCTCGATAGTTTCTGAATCCTGGAAAATATGGAAATTTTATTTTATCTAAAAAGTAGGCCTTGTCTATTATCTCGTAATTTTTGTCACAAACGATAATGCACGAGAGAATCTTGTTGCCTACGAATGAGGTATCTATGCCTCCATATCTTTCTATTAATGAGAAATCTATTTTGTCTTTTATTTCTAGATCTTTAGTTAGCTTTAATTGTTCTTCTTCTAATTTGTCGAAGTTTATTCCGTATTTCTTAGATAGCTCTTCTTTTCTAGAATCTTGATCTGACATTTTTTGGTTTTTTATAAAAATGGCAGGTTAGAAATTTCCAATTTCTTTATCTGACATTTTTATTCATCTATTTTATGTTATATTGTAATTATCTTCTTTAAAAAACTTTTTGATTTTGTAATTGTAGTTTCAAACTCGAATTTTGTTCAGAATTTTCCACATATTTATTGGTAATTTGTAATTAAGGTCTATTAGGGGTGTGAATCTTTAGTTTTTTGTTTGAATGTTTTCTGGATTAGATCTTAACATTATGTTTCTTATTGTTCTATGTGATTTGACTAAAGAAAATTTTTGATTTCTTGCAAAAGTTCTCTATTTCAACTTTCTTAGTCCTCTATGAAACCTCCAAAGTCCTATAGAGAACTTTGAAAAACTCTGTTTTTCTCATTCTCTAAGAAGAACTTTGCCTTGATTTGCTTCGCAAATGACATTTATGCAAAGTTCTCTATATGAAATACTAAAGTTGAAACAAAGTGTGCTCCCCACGGACATATGTCCGTAGGGGAGAAAAACTCTTTATTTTTAATTAGAAAATTAAGGAAAACAAGTTTAACCTCAATTTTCCCTCGATACTAGTAACTTATTATTTTAAGAGAACTTTGAGATAATGCAATTTCAAACTCCTCTAAGAGAGAACTTTGCTGTGATTTCCTTCGGAAATGTCAATTATGCAAAGTTCTCTTAAGACATTAGGATACTTCTCATATTGTGGATGATTTATTAGATATCAGAAATGATATAAATTTTGGGTTAACATCAGTTTCCCAAGATTTATGTGTAAATGAACTATTTTAAGATAGGACATATGTCCCTAGGGACTACATAAGGTTGAAACAAAGAAAACTTTTTAAACTAAACTCGATTCATACTAAAATGTTTAGTAAAAAATGTTCTGATTGCGAGAATGATATTAAGGATGATTTTGATTTTTGTCCCTTTTGTGGAAATGATCTGAAATCTGAGTATGATAAAGAAGATTACGGGTTCTTGGGGAAAAACGATGTTGTTAAGGAAGAGACTTTTGAACCGCATAACTCTTTTATGGATAAGATGTTTAATAGTGCCTTAAAGCTATTAGAGAAGCAGATGAAGAATTTGAATAAGGAAATGATGAAGGATCCAAATTTGCGTGAAAGGATTCCTAATCCGCATAGAGCGAATAACCCTCAAGGAGATCTGAATGTTCAGTTTTTTGTTAATGGTAAAAAAGTGTTTCCGAGTCAAGTTAATCATAGGAAGGACCGGCATGTTAGGAGAAAACCTTTTAAGATTAATAATCGGTTGATTAGCGAGAAAATTAAGAAGCATTCTGATTTGCCCAAGGAGGAGCCTCAGTCAAGATTAAGTAGGGCTTCAGATAAAATAATTTATGATTTGTATGTTCCGGGAGTTAGATCTATGGATGATGTTTTAATTAATCAGCTTGAGAGCTCTATTGAAATAAAGGCTTTATCTAAAGATAAGATCTATAAGAAAAATATTAATCTTAAATTGCCCATACTGAGATGCGATCTTAATAAGGATTTTCTGAAGATTGAGTTGGGGCATTAAGTTTATTAATTGTTTGTACTGTGTGCTCTCGAAGTTGAGTTCCTCAAACTTCTTCGCTAATATATTATTAACCCATAAATTTTTCTACTTAGATTCTCATTCCTATTTTGGTAGTGTGAGTATGGGTTTTGATATTGTAATTTGTTAACTTCGGTTAAAAATGGTCCTGCGCAGATTCGAACTGCGGACCCCTACCTTATCAGAGTAGTGCTCTAACCTGGCTGAGCTACAGGACCATAGATATATTTTAATGAAACGGTTATATAAAGGTTTCTTTGAAGAAAAATTCTGTGCACCCTCATGACATATGTCACTAGTACCGCGATTTAATTCCCATTCTGATTAGAAAATTAAGGAAAACAAGTTTAACCTCAATTTTCCCTCGGCATTATTAATATTTCATTATGATCACGCGAAGATTACTCGCCCATAGCAGATATTATCTATCAGATATCAATATAGGATAAATTTGGGTTAGCAAAGCTTCCTAAAATTTATGTGTAAATAAATTATTTCAGGTGGTGACATATGTCATGAAGTTATACACTTTGAAGAAAAATCCCTTAGGTGTGTCAATTAGTTCTAGCAAATAGTCCTATGTCGAAAGGTAATTCGACTTCTAGATTATTTAAATTTGTTTTTTCTTTAAAATTTAGGATGCCCATTCCAACTATTTCTTCTGTTTCAGTGTCTTTGAATACTGTAATATCATCATTGATCTCTTCACCGAAGTTACTTCTAGGATCCCCAATTCTTATCTCTAAGTAGTCTCCTTCTTCATCATAATAAACACGTAATTTTCCTTTCATTTCATATCTTTAATCAATTGCAGTATTTCTTTATATTTGTTTATTGATAGATAAAATCCTAGTTCAATCATCTTATCTATGTAGTCAACAGCCTGTTTTTTTGTTATTGATCTCTTTTCAATTAATTTAATGAGCACGTATAAAGAACCGTGGCATTCAATATTGTATGATTTTGCTATTTGCTTTCCATAGATTTCATTAATTATTGCAGTAGATTTTGTTTTCTTTGCCAAAGAAATAACTTCTTGGTCTGCTTTACTCAATAATTGATCATCCGCTATATTTATTTCTATATCCTTTATTATGAGTTGTTTATTATCAATTAACTCAACAATTTCGTTGACTTCTGGTTCGTTTCTTTCAAAGCCCTTGGTCATAACCTCTTCATAAACTTCTCTTGGTATGAATTTTTCTCCTTTTAATGATGAAATCTCACCTAGTAATTTAAGTTTTCCTAAATATATGAGGCTGGATGAATCAAAAACATAACTCATTTGAAGGCTGCAAGATCGTGATCAATTACCTCGTCACTTACCCACTTTATTTTTGATTCCCTAACTTTTTCAACAAATTCCCAAATATTTATTCCAGCTATTTCCGCTCCTCTTGAAATTGTTGTCTTACCGTTCTTTAATAATCTTAAAGCGTATTCAATCCTCCATTCTTCTAGGGCCTTGAAGAGAAGCCTCCTAACTGCTGCAGATTTCTCTAAGTATTCAGCTTTCATATATTTTTCTAATTCTTTTTCTAGAGCCATTGGAATTCTCGTTGATATTGTTACTTCTGTCATTTTATTTATGTAAACTATGTATACAATGTTTATAAAGTTTACCTTTCCTATTTTTTGGCTATTTTCCAGAGAAGGTTGAAATATTGTTTAAAACTTTCAGCAATTTTCTCATTCTTTATCATAAAAACAAAAGGTTTTTCCTCCCATAAAAAGATGTAAACATAATCTTGAAAAATATCAATAGCAGCAGGACTAGTATATCCTTTAGGCATGTATCTAACTTCATTATTCTTTTCTTTTTCTCTATCTCTTCCAAAAGTGTTTCTAACTGATTCATCTAAAATGAATTTCAGTTTCTGTCTTTTTTTTGCACTTTTCAAGTTCACATTGGTTAAGAAAACTCTAAGAGATTCTGATGCATATTGCTGCTCCGAGAAACCTAGAATACAAATAGTTTCATTCCTTGGACAATCATCTATAATTTTTTTAAAGGCTGTTTTAAATCCTTCAAATCCCTCATAAACAGAAGTATTTGTTTCCTTTTCACCCTTATCTTGAATTTCTTTTAATTGTGGAACAATAGATTCAATTTTCTTTAATTTTTCTTTCTCGTTTTCTAAGAATCTGGAAGGATCAGCTGCGTGGAAAAATTTACCTCTTTTTTGAATCCTATATGTTACTAGTCCTTTTTTTACGAGTGAATTTAAAGATTCATAAACTCTAGAATTAGCTATTCCAGTTTCTTTAATTATTGGGCCTGTTGAGCTCTCTCCTCTTTTTAGGAGACATAAGTAGATTTTAGATTCGTTGCTAGATAAATTAAGTTGTTCTAGTTCTTTTTCCATATTAAAACTATGACTTTCTTTTTATAAACCTTTCTCCTTACCAGGAGAAATAAGGCTTAAGTAGCTACAATATGAATTGAGATTATTAGGTAAATACAGATAAAATATAAGGGAGAAAAATAAAATGAATTGGTTGCCCATAATAATAGGAAAAAGCCCTAGGAGAATAGTTAAAGAAACTTTAGCTGAGTGTGGTTTATCAGAAAGGGTAAATACAGTTTTACTTGACGACTCAAAAAGGGTAGTATTTGAAGACAATAATATTAGGCCGGGTTTTACATATCTTCCATTACTTGAAACTTTAGCTAGAGAAGATGATGCTTCAAGCTATGAAACTCTGAATGATTATGATAAATATAAATATTTTATTGATGTTTTTATTTGTGGTAGAGATTTTCCAAATAGAGTTATTTCAAGTGGCCCATATGATAAGGAAGGAAATCAGGAGCAAATAATTATCGGAAATAATATTTTTCTTGATAGGGAAATTATAACACCTAGTGGTAAAGATATGCCTTATGCTTATGTTAGGGAATGTTTTTCAAATCTATTGAAAAGCAGAGATCCAGAAAGACTTTACTACAAAGTCTTAGATAGTTTTATTGAGGATATATTTAGCGACTTATCTGACCATGGAAGCGGATTTAGTAGAAATAGTTCTCTTGAATTTGTTAAAGATGATGATGACCCGAAAAAGACACTTGAAACTAATAAAGTTTATAGAGTTAAATTGATAATGCTTTCAGAAACTACTGTCGATTTTGGGGAGGGAGGATTATATGGAAAAATAAAACCAAGGCTGCTAGAATTGGGTTACAATCCCATTGAAACGAACCAACAGGTTTAAAAATGCATTTTATCTAATTTTTTTATGAAAGGTCTAACACATCATTTGAGAGCTGCTTGGAAAAAGCCGGACGTTGCTAGAATTAGAGAACTGATGGTTGAATGGAGAAAGCAGAAGGTTGTTGAGAAGATTGATAAGCCTACTAGGTTAGATAGGGCTAGGAGTTTAGGATATAAGGCTAAGAAGGGCTTTGTTCTTGCTAGAGTTAGGGTTCTTAGGGGTGGAAGGAAGAGGCCTAAGCCAAATAAAGGAAGAAGATCTAAGAGAACTACTAATAAGAAAGTTTTGAAGATGAGTTATAAGTGGATTGCTGAAGGAAGAGCCAGTAATAAGTTCCCTAATCTAGAAGTATTGAATTCTTATTATCTAGCTAAAGATGGAAAGCATTATTTTTATGAGGTTATCTTGTTAGATGCTTCAAGGCCCGAGATAAAGAGTGATAAGAATGTTAAGTTTATTACTAAACCCACTAATAAGAATAGAACTCAAAGAGGGTTAACAAGTGCTGGAAAGAAATCTAGAGGTTTGAGATCTAAAAATCCTATGAACAAGTCTAGACCAAGTGTAAGGGCTGGTAAGAGAAGAGGTAAATAGGTTCTGATTGCTTTCGAAATTGGCTTAGATAACTAAGTTCGTTGATAAATCAACGAAGGCCATAGATTTCTTCGCTAATGTTTTGGTAATGTGTAAGTTATTTAATCGGTTAAGTTGATGTGAGGGTTGAGGTTGATTTATTAATAAAGATTGTTAATGATTGTTGTTGATTGGAGATATATTTATAAAGTATTTTTATTATTGGTTGTGATGTCTAAAAAAGATAATCTTAAACTTTTTGGGTTGGGGGCTTTCGGAGTTGGATTGTATCTTACAGTAGTGCCTACTTTATTCAATGTTGTTGATAATCTTGGAGTAGATTATAGGATTAAAGATGGTAGAATTATTAAGAAGCTTGATGGTTTGTTCAGTTATACTGAGGTAACCTTGCATGATAATGGCGGAACTGAAGTAGAGAGAAATTTTGGCATATTTGGAAGTTCTACATTTACAGATGGGGATGGAGATGGATTTGTTGAGGGGATTAGGGAACGCGAGTCTTTTAGGAGTCATAGAAATGATGTTTATGACTGGGAAAAAGATGGTAGCAAATATAAGAGAAAGTTTGACCATGCAAATGCAGTTTCTAAACAACAATTGAAAAGATTTGGCGTGAAAAGGTGATCTTTTCTCAGATAATTTATAAAATATTCCGTTAGATTAATAATGCCTGTTTTCTTTAATAGGTAATGGAGTTGGAATTAAGGAATAAGGAAAATATTGTTGTTGGTAAGACAGAAGACAAGGGTAAGACCTATTTTGCTAGGAAAAATCTTAAGAAAGGAACTGTTGTTTATTATTTTGCTGGGCCAATAGTGAGCGATCCTACTGATTATACCGTCCCTATAGGGTTTGGGATTTTTATTGATCCCACGGATTATGGTGGCAGATATACTAATGATTATGGAATGAAGGCTAACTTGGGAATAAGAAATAGAACGCAACTTGTTGCTTTGAAAGACATAAAAAAAGGTGAAGAGATTGGCCCTGCTTATTTTATGTTCGTTCCTTTCTATGGAAAAGGTTCTAAAGGGGATAAATTGGGCTTAAGTTTTTTTGAAGGGTTGTCAAAAAAAGAAATGCAAAAGTATAAGAATTATATCTCTGATTATCTTTTTAATAGTAAGGAAATAAATATGTATGGAAAGTTTATTTAGGATGGTTAAGAAGAAAATACAAAAAAATGAATTTTTCGATATTAATAAGTTTCCTTCGAAAGAAGGGATGTTAGTTTTTGGCATTTCAATGAGCCATATCTCGAATATTCAAAGCTCAAGTAAGTGTTTCTCCTATGTGGAAAAACTTGTTGAAAAAATAGTCTATCCGTATGTTGGGTTAACTTTTCTCTATTCAGATAATCTTTATTTGTATCAAAAAGGAGAACCATCAAAATTGAATAAGAAATACCAACAATTAATGATATCTCATAAAAATGAGTTCAGTAATCTTTTAAGTAAAAATAATTGGTATATTAGAGATTCATTTGGTTTTGTTACTTGGAATCAGGCGCTTCTCGAGATTAAGGATTTTCTTAGTTATCTGTCAAGGCTTAGAGAGATTTATAGGAAAGATAAAAAGTTCCAAAATTATTTAAGAGAAGACATAAAGAAATCAAATAAGAAGCTTAATGAGTCTAATGTACTTTTTATCCTTGAGGAAATATTGATATTTTATTTGGTTTCAAAAGGGAAATTGAAATTCCCAAATAAATATTTGAATGGTAAGGAAAAATGGGTATTGTGGTGTTATCCAGGGAAGCCTTTGAAATCTGAAATTTATTTATATCAAAAGAACTTTTTTAATCTTCATAATAAGGAAAATGAGTATGAAGATTCTTATTATGATCTTAGTGACAGGAAGTTATATAATTATTATAATGTAGATTTGAAGACTTTAGACATATAATTCTTCCCTAAACAACCGCTAAATAAACAGTATAGCTTACGAATACTAAATACATTAGTAGTAGGGTGAAACCGTGTTTCTTGTTTAGAGTGTGGGTGTCTGCGAAGAAATATAGTATTAAGATGGTTGATCCGAGAAGTCCGAGGACTATTTCTAGATTTGCGAATTCTATTATGACTGATCCTTGATATATTGTGTAGATTAATAGCGGGAGGCCGATTCCTACTAAGATGTCGAAGATGTTTGAGCCAAAAACGTTTGAGGTTGCATCATCTACATCTCCGTTTTTGGCGTTTACTATTGAGATGATGGTGTCGGGAATTGAGGTTGCTGCAGCAGTTATTGTGAAGGCTATGATTATTGGAGACACCCCTAATAGTGTTGAGAGATCTATTGAGGATCTTGTTAAGAAGAAAGTGAAGATTCCTATGATAATAAAGTTGAAAATGAATGGGAAAACTTCTTTAGATATCTTGCTTTTTGTATTGTTGTGGTTATTTTTTTCTTGATGTTTCCTTGTGTGGATAATTATCTCATATACGTAAACTAGATAGGTTGCTAGTAAAATTATTGCTATCAACAGTCCCCATGTTTTGAAGTACATTAGTAAAACAATTAGAACAAAGATTGAAGCCATGTAAAATAATGCGTCTCTGCTGATGACCTTTCTGCTTACTGTGAAGGCTACTGGAGCAACAAAAACACAGATTCCAGGTATAATTAATAGATTGAATAGGGCTGATCCTGCTATTGTTCCGATTCCTACTTCAAATTTTTGGAAAAAGATTATAGAGAATAATGCAACTAGTAGTTCTGGCATCGAACTACTTACTGCATCGAAGGTTGCTCCCTTGACATCTCTGGGTAGATTTAGGTAATCTCCTATCGCTGAAGAACTTTTTGCGAATCTTTTTGCAGAGAAAAATATGACTATGCTGGATAGGATGATTGTTAGAATGGCAGTTGTTAGAGTCATGAGTGTTAAAGCTTAGAATTGTATTTAAAGGTTGTTAGGTTGCTTCATGGAAAATTAATTAAATAAGCTTTGTTTTAAAATAAAATGAATGATGAAGAAAAAAGAGAATTCTTAGAAAATGCTAAAATCCATTCACCTATAAAAGTTGATTACATAGAAAGTGAAAGTGATGATAATAACTATCAAGGATTTTTGACTGGTTTTAATGAATCTAGTGTTGAGATAGGGAGAGATATTAGAGAAGTGAATGTTATAATTCCTTTAAGCAGGATCACTAAATATGTTTTGAGAATCGATGATAAAGAACTAAGGAGATCTGGTTTAGAAGCAGTATCTTCGGGCCCAGAAATAGCATACTTGTTTGACTAACGTTTTCTAATTTTATTCTACTGAATACCCCCCGGCTTGCCGTGGGGATGATAGCGAAAGAAAAACTGTTAAACGCTAAAGATTAGT
>NZCQ01000010.1 GCA_002688335.1 Candidatus Pacearchaeota archaeon
CATATTTTGATTCATTTTCAGAAACCTTTTTGCTTACTATCTCATTTAATTGCTGCTTAGAAATCTCTGTAAGTTTGCTTTCATGTAATTTTCCTTGAATATAATAAATCTTATCTCTTTTTCCCTCTCCTATGTAGACTTCTTCGTTAATCTCTAGTTTTATGCCTCTTCGAGGAATAAGTTGAAGTAAGGTTAAGAATTTTTTGCCCAGAGCCTGAGCTAAGGGGGTCATCTTGTTATCTAAAGGGTATCCATAAGGTAGATAATCTAGTATAATTGCTTCTTCTTCTTTTTCCATTTTGTCTTTTACTTACCTTTAATAATTTCGAGTATCTTGTTTGTTTCATCTTCGTTTAAACTTATATCTGTAAATATCTTATTGAGATCTGAGGCATCTCCAGGAAGTAAATCGATAATCTTTACTACATGTTCTCTTTTTATCTTTAATGAATCTAATTTCCCTAGTTCTTCCTCAATCTTTTTTGCCTTGTCAGGTTTTGTTTTAAGGAATTTCTTTAAAAAGATCTCTATCTCTTGCTTTTTGTCACTATCTGGGATTTCCTGAAGGATCTGATCAACTTTATTCATATGTATCGGTGTTCTTTCTAGTATCATTTATCTAAGACAACCTAAGGTTTTCTTCGATGTATCTTTCCTTAGATTGACTCCTTTCAGTCGTTTTTTTACTTTATTCATTTTAGGCCTCTTAAATGTACTGGATGAATTATATAAGTTTTCTCTTTATTTAGGTCTTTTATTTTGACAACATATGAACTGCCTTTCTTATTGTTAACTATGCCTGTTCTTCCTTGTATGTTTTTTGGAAATTTTGGTTGAACGCTCAATTCCCTAATGACTGTAACTTTATCCCCTTCCTTGAACTCCTTAAAGTAGTTACTAAGTTTAATCTTTCCATGATCTCGTTTAGATTTTCTTTTTAGCATTTTAAGTATTTATGAAAATTAATCGCTTTAATTCCAAATTTCTTAGAAAATGTATGTTTTTAAAGTTTTGGTAAGTGTTTCTTTTTTTGAAAATCAGATCCTATTTTGATCAAGATCTCCTCTTCTATTGGCTTCGTTCATGTTTGCTACAATAGCATTGAATATTTTCTCGCCAAATGCTCCCTTGCCACATCTTTCACAAAAATCTATTATCTGAGAATCTTCTAATTGACATTTGCAATAAATACACGATTTCATTTTAACCTCTTTTATGATTAAGAATTGTAAAATAGTTTATAAATATTTATGAAATTACTTCCTAGCTTTCTTATCTCTCATTCTTTTTCTCAACCTTCTATAAACGACAAATAGAATGATTATTAGAAGAACTCCAATTATATAAAATCCAGTTAAATTTCTCTCTTTTAATCCTAGCTCTATTGCTCTTGAAGAGGTGTAAACGTCTAAGTCTAGATTAAAGATCTCTGTGTATTCTTTGTTGAGATCATCTTTGTAAGTAACTGTTATGGGAAGGTTGACTTTCTCTGGAGCATCTTCCTCAAAAATGACCTTTAAGTCTATAGAGTCAAAGTCATCACTATCTATATCTCCGATGTAATGTTTGTTCGAGCTTAGGAATTTGATGTTGCTTGATTCTTTTATTTCAACTTCTAAAAATTTTGCGTCGCTTAATCCCTTATTGGTTACCCTTATAGAAAGATCATTGTTTTGGTCAGCTAATAGTAAGCCTTCTTCAATATCTAGATCTATTATAGGTTCAGAGTTAACAACAACGCTTATTAATGAATCTTTTGTCTTGATTTCATCCTCAGCATTTTTGAAAGTTATCTTTACTGGAATTTTGTATATTCCGGATTTAGCATTGTTTAGTGCGATTATTTGAAAAACTGCATTTTTTGTTTTATCTTCCCTTATCTCGTCAATCCCATATTCTGAAGAAGAGTCAAAAGGTGCAAATGGCACGCTAGTTAGGTCTAGAGAGATGCTTACATCTGTGATGTCATCATCTGCATCATTTTCTAAACCAATTGTGATTGTGCTTTTTTTCCCAGGATTTATTTCACTAGTGCTAACAGAATCTATGATTAAAGCATGAGCAAAACTAACTGTACTAAGAATTAAAAATGCTATGATTAATACGCTTAGAGTTATCTTCATTATCTTATTCATATATTTTCATAAATATCTTTCTTTTTAAATCTTTTGTTTGTAACCTCTAAAGAGTTAATACAAAGAAGCTCATGTGTAAAATCTTTGAAAAGATAAGAATTATCACTTATGCCTGTGATGCAAGGACTTATGATGGTGTTTTCTCTTAAGTTTTTTGTAAATAAGATATCCTGCTATGGCTACAATTGCTATCCCTAAAACAACATAATTCTGATAACCATTCTTTATTCCAAGTTCGCTTGAAGATCTTAATTCTAAATTCAAATCTATCTTCTCCTCGTAATCCTCGTTCAATGAATCTTTATAACTTATTTTTAGGGGGAGTTTAACCTGAGATTTTTTGCTTTTAACATTTAATCTGAAATCCACCGAGTCAAAGTCATCGCTGTCTAGGTCTCCGATATATTTTTTCATTCCAGAGATTATTTCATAGTCCTTGGTTCCTTCTAATTCAACAGTGAGAAATTTGATGTCTGCTAATCCGTTGTTGACAAATTTTATTGAGATACTTCCAATATAATTTCCTCGGTAAAGTTCCGAGTTTTCTAGTTGAACAAAAATAACTGGACTGCTCTTTATTATTATTCCTAAGGTGTAATTGTCTTCTTGATCGTCGCCAACATTACTAAACTCACTTCCAAAATTAGTTACATAGTCTATGTTTAGATATCCCTCATAAATTCCTTCCTTAGCACTAGGGGAGGCAAGAATCCTAAAGCTTAAATTCTTTGATTCCCCAGAATCCAGCCTAGAGATCTTAACCTTGTTTACATCCTTATAAAATCCTATTGTTGAGGGGAGGGCTAGTTTTACTCTTATATTATCAACAAATAGCTCTCCTCCATTTTCTAGTTCAACGTTCAATAGAGCATCTTCCCCCGGAACAAGGTTCTCAGGATTCATATTTATTTTTCTAATCCTCAATGAGTTTTCGGTTGCTAACTTGTTATCGTCTTCTATGTATACTGCAAAGACAGTTCCAACCATTAATAGCATAACAAATAAAAAAACCAAATATTTCATTTAATCACCTCAATTATTTGAAAACTTTCTGATTTAAAAACCTTGCCTATTTTTTAGAAACTATTCGTATCTTAACGTATCGACAGGTTTTAATTTACTTGCCTGATATGAGGGGAGGAACCCGGATAAGATCCCCACTATGAGCCCAAATGCTAGGGAGATTATTATTAGTAATGGATTCAGAGATGCTCTTAACAAATCCGCTCCGACATAAATAACAATAACATACTCTATAGTTTTAGCGATTGCAATACCTATTAAGACTCCTAAAAATCCTCCGATCAATCCTAGGATGCTCGCCTCTATGACAAATATTCCTAAAATATCTCTGTTTCTAGCTCCAATAGCTTTCATTGTTCCTATCTCCTTCTTTCTTTCTAAGACAGATGTGTACATTGTGTTGGCGATTCCTATTCCTCCCACTATTGCAGATATTAGGGCTACAATTAATAAGAATCCAGTAATTCCGTTTAGAACTGTGCTAAAGGTTCCCAGCAATTCTTCAGGAGTTGAAATATCAAAGTCCTGTGTTTTTTCATCTACATCTCTAAACTTCCTTAACTTTCTCTCAACATCTTCTGCGACTTTGCTCATATCCGCGTTTCCTTTAATCTGGGCCATGATAAAATCTACCCTGTCACTTGAATTAAATAATTCTTCAAAATCTTCTACACTAATGTAAATTTGTTGATCGTCGGCAGGATTTCCTATGGCACTTAAGATTCCTATGACTTCGAAATCTTTTCCGTTTAATTTAAATTTATCTCCGGGTTTGACAGGGCTGCTGAATAAGTCTCTGTATTTGTAGTTATATCCAACTAAAACTTTGTTTTTATCGCCTTTTTTTAGCATTCTTCCATCTTCTGCTTCTAGTCCAAAAGTTTCAAAGACTAAGTTGAACTTATCTCTATCTCTCACGGGAACTCCTAAAGTTGTATAATATCTTTCTTGATCTCTATATTCTATTTTTGTGTTGCCTATGGTGAAATAGGCTACCTCCTCAACCCCCCTAGTAGATTCTACAATTTCTGAATCTTCAATTGTTAATTGGACTGCTCCTCCACTACCTCCTGGAGGTCCGGCCTGTCCTTTTGGTTGTACAAAGAATTTATCCCCCCCTAATAGCTCGAATTGTTCATTGACAAATCCTCTCAATCCTAAGGATAAACTCATTAGAACAAAGATAGTTACAATGCCTAAAAATATTCCCAAGACAGTTAGTAAACTTCTGGTTTTTCTTATTCTTAGATTTCTGCTAGCTATTTTAAAATAATCTTGAATCATTTTATCCTCGTAAAGCGTCAACGGGTTTTAATTTACTTGCCTGATAGCTTGGAATACCTCCAAATATAATTCCTAAAACTCCTGAAAAGATTAGAACACCTAACATTAAGGGCATTGACAAATTAACTGTTATTAGTTGTGTGTTTAGAATTGTATTTACTATGTTGCTTAGACCTAAAGCTAGGGCTGCTCCAATTAAAACTCCTATTAATCCTCCGACAAACCCCAATAATCCAGACTCTATTAAGAATATGCTGAGTATGTCTCTGTTTCTAGCTCCAATAGCTTTCATTGTTCCTATCTCCTTCTTTCTTTCTAAGACAGAGGTATACATTGTGTTGGCGATTCCTATTCCTCCTACAATTAGAGAGATCAGCGCTATTCCGACTACTATCGCGTTTATAACAGATAAGATTTGGTTAACGGTTGAAATCGATTGGAGAGGGGTTTGGACAGAAAAATCTTCTTCGCCTTTTTTTAGATTTCTATCTTTCCTCAATCTATCTTCTATTCTTCTTGCTACTTCTTCTATATCTTCGTTTTCTTCAATTTGGGCTATTAGTAAATCGATCTCATTATCTATATTAAGTAAATCTTCCATGTCATCATTAAGCATTAAAACAACGTCATTTATTTGAAAACTGCTTCCTCTCTTTAAGATTCCTACAACTTCGAAATCTTTTCCTTGAATATTTATTTTTTTTCCAACTTCGATTTCTTTATCAAAATTATCTCCTTTAGCAATGTTAGGACCAATTATTACTTTTCCACGATCTCCTTTTTTCAATAATCTCCCCTTCTCGGTCTTTAAATTTATTGCATCATAAATTATCCTCATTTTTTCACTTTCTTCTGCAACATCTGCTATGAAATTAAAACTAACAAAATCATTATATTCTATTTTTACAACTCTGACTAGTCTTGGAACTACTTCTTCAACCCCATTAGCAGATTCTATTACTCCCACATCATGGTCATTTAGTTTGGTGACTACTGTGCTTCCAGGAGGTCCGAATCCTGTTTCTGAGTTTTGTATTGTTAACTTATCTGTTGAAAGTGTAGAGAACTGACCTGTAACTGCGGTTTGTAATCCTTGCCCCAAACTTATTAATGAAACTACTGCAGCAATCCCGATAAAGATGCCCACCATGGTAAGCCAGGATCTAAGTCTTCTTCTCTTAATGCTGTTTATTGAAAGTAGGAATAAATCTTTTAGCATATTGATAGAATTGAAGGCCTATTTAAATAAATTACCTATCTTTCCTTCTCAGCGTTAATAACAAGAGGACTAGCATTGTGATTATTACCGACAGCCATCTGAGGATTATTGTCCAGTTAGGGTATCCTTCATAAGGCCCTTATAATCCTTTTAAGAATTATTATGAATGCCGCTTATTTGCCTTAGCTTCATTTAATGACAAAATTTGATTATATAGAATATAAAATATGCACCTTCCTTAAGCAGAATTAAATATATAAACAAGTGAACTTAGAGTTGATCATGACAGAATTAAAAGTTTATATTGCTGGGAAAGTTAATCCAAATTCTGTGTTTGGAACTCATGATTGGAGAGATTCTTTTTGCGAAAAACTATCTAAAGAGACAGGTTTTAAGATTGTTAATCTAGATCCAACCAAATCCAACGAGAACCTTAGTCTGGATGAAGGGAATCCCAATCTAATTTTCGGTAGGGATTGTCATATGATAAAATCTGCAGACGTTATAATCGTAGTTTTAACTGATGACATAAGTGTTGGAGGTTCACAAGAAATGTTAATCTCAAAATATTTCTCTAAACCTTTAATCGGAATTGCACAGAAGGGAGGCAAGTTTGTAAAGGAAGAAAAAGAGATCTTGGGTAAGGTTTACAAAAATTGGACGCACCCTTTTGTTGATATCCCTTGCGACGCCCTATTTGAAGATATTGAAGGGGCAGCAGATTTTATTAAGAAGATTACTTCCGAATCTAAGGTAGATATTAAGGGAATCTCAGTCATTGATGAGGCCGTTAATTATTACAAAAAGAATCATCACCATTTATAGGAGATTGTTTATGATTAAGCTGATTACTCTCCTTTCCCATTCACGATCCTACCATCTTTCAACTTATAGATCTTATCTGCATGCTTAGCAATATCCTCGTCGTGAGTTACCAAAATAATTGTTTTGCCTTCATTGCTTAATTTGTTGAACATGTCTGCTACTTCCTCTCCCCTTTTACTGTCTAGGTTTCCAGTGGGTTCATCAGCTAGGATTACTTCGGGATCATTTGCTAATGCCCTTGAAACTGCAACCCTTTGTCTTTCTCCCCCTGAAAGTTCGTTTGGAAGATGATCTAGCCTTTGGCCTAGTCCTATTTTTTCTAGCAATTCTGTGGCCCTCTCTCTTCTTTCCTCTAAGCTATAACCTTGAAATACCATGGGAAGCATAACATTCTCTAAGGCAGTTAAAGTAGGGATCAGATTGAAGGTTTGAAAAACAAATCCTATTTTTCTTCCCCTTATTTGAGCTAACTCTGATTCATGAAGATGTGCGATATTGGTTTTATCTAGATAGATGTTACCTTTCGTGGGCGTATCAAGTGCTCCGACCATGTTCATAGCTGTTGACTTTCCAGATCCTGAAGGGCCTACAATTGCAACGAAATCTCCTTTGTTTATGGTGATATCTACTCCATCAACTGCCTTAATTGTTTCCTCTCCCAAATAGAAATATTTGGCAACATCCTTTAATTTTATTATTTCTTGTTTTTTCTTCATCTAATTTATAATCAACCTCCAATTAAAAATCTTTTTATAATTGTTTAGTCCATTATTTGGATGAGGGAATCAAAGAAAATCTCTAAATTAGAAGTTGAAGATAAGATTAAAGAGATTTTTGAAAGAAATCCATCTCCTTCAGAGATTAAGAAAGTAAAGAGACTTGCTACGTCTAAGAATATAAAATTGGGAGATTATAAAAAGAAGTTTTGTAGGAAGTGTTTGAGTTGGTTTGACTCGGGTAATTGTGAAGTTAGGATTAAAGGTTCTTTGAAGGTTGTTAGGTGTTTGAATTGTGGTTATGTTGGAAGATATAAGATTAAATGAACGCCGACAACATAAAATCTCACTAAGTTCGATTTTCTGGGGTCGATAATTGGCCTTACGGCCAATTACGCCGATAACGAAGAATCTCAATTCTTTCGATTCCTCGAGATCAGGGAATCAACTCACTTCGTTCGATTGATTACGCCGATACCAGGAATCGAACCTGGGCGTCCAGAGGACAGCGAGTTCCAGTCGCTTGCAATACCACTATGCGATATCGGCATATTTATCCCTAACTATTATCCATTATAAAATTAACTAAAAGAAGATTAGAATTTTTTAAATTTATTAACCAACTCTAAGGTGTCAACTTGCCCTAAGAATACAGATCTGCAACAATATCTCTCTAGGCCAATTTCATCAAGAACTTCCTTACTATCAACTCCTTCTTTAGTTTTATCCTTGAAATGTTCCCATAAATGTCCTATGGGTTTTCCGCAGCTTATGCACCGAACAGGTATTATCATTTTGTATTGTTGTGGTTTATTTTATCCTTGAAAGGGAATGAGACAACTTAGAGGTTTCACTTTCTTTCGAAAACTAATGCCAATAACATAGCCTGCTTGACTTCTGAGATCGGAACGGGATCAGGTATTACCAGACTATTATGGTCGTCTCAATAATACCTCAGAATTAGTGTTTATAAAGCTTTTTATATGGTTAATTATTACCCTCCTTAAGTGCGGGGATGCACAAAATTAAAATTTTGTTTCCCCGACTTGAAACAACCGTATCTCAAGTGCGGGGATGCCGGAGCGGTCAAACGGGACGCGCTCAAGACGCGTTAGCTTAGTGCTTACGAGGGTTCGAATCCTTCTCCCCGCATTTTTATTCGGAAGATTTATAAACGCCCATAATCTAGAGAAATTACTGCGAGTGCGAGCGTTGAGCAGGAGTTAATTACTTCTGCTAAAGATTCAAAGATAAACCTTTGACTCTCCAAAATTAAAATTTTGAAGATTTAGAGAATCTTTAAGCAAAATCTTGCGATGATTACCATGACAAGTAAATCTCAAATAAATAAGAGAATTGAAAAGAAAAAAGATTCAGAGATAGTGGATGCTATTAACCTAGCTAAGAAAGAGGGGCATTTGGACCTGGCTAAAAGGTTATCTGGGCCTAGAAGTAGATATATGGAAATTAACCTTGATGAACTTGGTAGGATGGAAGGAGATAAAATTTTAATTGTTGGAAAAGTTTTGGGTGGTGGGGAGATTAGCAAAAAAATAGGAGTTGCTGCGTTGAGTTTTTCCTCTTCTGCTAAGGAAAAGCTTCTAAAGGCCGGATGCGATATTAAAACAATTAATGAGGCCCTTGAAAAAAATAAGAAATTGGAAGGAGTTAAAATAGTATAAAATGAGTAAGATGATAATAGATGCTAATGGAGCAGTGTTTGGAAGATTGTGTAGTTTTGTTGCTAAGAAGATTTTGGAGGGAAGTGAAGTTGCGATCATAAACTCTGAGAAAGCTATAATTACGGGGAATAAAAAAGATATAATTGGGAAATATGATGCTGTAGTTAGAAAAGGGGGCCACTCACAAAAAGGTCCTAGATATAATAGGGATCCTAGTAGGATGTTGAAAAGAGGAATTAGAGGAATGCTGCCAGATCATAGAAAGGGTATTGGAAAGGAAGCATTGTCTAAAGTTAAATGCTATAATGAAATCCCGGAAGAGTTTAAAGACAGTAAGGTATTGAAAATAAATGCTGTGAAAAAAGTTAAATCTATGAGTCTAAAAGAATTAAGTGAGAAAATATAAGATGGATAAGGAAAATAAATTAACTGTAAGCGGAAAAAGAAAAACAGCTATTGCTAAGGCGACTATTAGGGAAGGTAAGGGTATTGTTTTGATTAATAGAATCCCTTATGAAAATCTGGATAATTTTAGAAGGCTGAATATTGAAGAGCCAATTAGTATTGCAAAAAAAGTTCTTAAGGATTTTAATTTTGATATAAGTGTTAATGTTAAGGGGGGAGGGAGTGAAAGCCAAATTGAAGCTGCAAGATTGGCAATTGCCCGGGCCTTAACAGGGTTTACAAAATCTGAAGAGTTAAAAAGAAAATATTTAGATTATGATAAGAATTTGCTGATAGCAGATACTAGAAGGAAGGAAGCATATAAGCCTGGAGATTCAAAAGCTAGAAGAAAAAGGCAGAGTAGTTTCAGATAATCTTATCAAAACATTTATAACTAATTCCACTTTATCTATAAAAAGATGGTGTTTGATCTCATTGGATATTTTCAGAATATTGTGAACAGTATTCCTGAGAATCAGAAATTATTTGTAAGTTTGGTCGTATATACTTTCTTAATATTCATGTACTCTCTTTTTATTTGGAAGTTTTATAGGTTTTTAGCTAGTAGAGAATTGATTCAATTAAATTTGAAGCAGTATAATTATTCTAGTCATCCGCTCTTGGAGAAATTCTTTGCAGTTTTGCTTTATACCCTAGAATATCTAGTTATCTTACCCTTCTTAGTTGTTTTCTGGTTTGCTATATTGTCAATTTTCCTTTTGGTTTTGTCCGAATCTCAGAACACACTACAGATTCTTTTGATATCTGCTGCGATAATAGCTTCGACAAGAATAACTTCTTACATTAGCGAGGACCTGTCTAAGGATATTGCGAAAATATTGCCATTCACAGTTCTTGCTGCCTTCATACTTGGAGCAGACTTCATAAATGTGGATAAAATATTAGGAAAAATTTCGGCGATACCTAGCCTTTTTAACGACATATTGATTTTCTTGGTATTTATTTTTGTTATAGAATTTGTGTTTAGGTCGATATATTCAACTGTCGAGTTTTTTAGATCTGGAGAAGAAGAGAGTTAGATATTAATTTCACCTAGAATTTTTCCTACTATCCCATTACTATTTGCCCATTTTGCATAAGATTGCCAACCTTGAAAACTATCTAATAATTTTTCATAAGATAATTTCTTTTTATTAAACTGTCTTATTTTATTCTCCATATTTTTAATGTTCCTTTTTCTTAATAATTTAAAATGATAAAAGTTGCGGAAACCGATAAAATCAATTCCTCTTGATAACGGAGTTATTCTTGATTTATCTGGATGGAGTTCTAGTTTTAATTTTTCTTTGAGAAATTCATCGATTTCACATCTCCATTTCTCAAGCTGTTTTTTAGAAGCGTGTAAAATAACAAAATCATCAACATATCTGATATAGAATTTTACTTTCAATTTGTGTTTTACAAATTGATCTAATTCATTTAAATAAACATTAGCAAAGAACTGTGAAGTTAGATTGCCCAGGGGCATGCCTTTTCTAGATAATTGCAAATCTGCTCGCGTCTCTCTCTCTCTCTCTAAACCCGAGGATTCTCTCGATTAACCAGATGACTCTTTTGTCTTGAATCTTTCTCTTGAGGATATTTAATAAAATTTCATGGTTGATGTTTTGAAAATAATGTCTAATGTCTGCCTTCAGAATAAAGCAATTAACTGTATTGTTTTTTGAGGCTTTTCTTTTGAATCTGTTAAATCTTTGTATTGCAAATAAATTGCCTTTTCCTTTTCTATTTGCACAAGAATCATAGATAAAGGTCAGATCAAAAATTGGTTCTATAATTCTTACTATGGCATGATGGACAATCCGGTCCAAAAAATCTGATTTCGAGATTTTGCGAGTTTTTGGATCTCTCAAAATAAAGGTCGTTAATGATCTGTGGGAATAAGTTTGATTTTTCAGTTCGTCGTGCAATGTCTTTAGATTATAAGCGAGATTTTTCTCAAATTTGATAACATACTGCTTTTTTGTTTTTCCTTTTCTTGCTTTTTTCCAGGCAAGAATTAGATTTTTTAGATTGTAGATTTTCTCGTATAAATTTCTATGAGTTTTCATAATTAAAACCTAGCCAGACTGAGCCATTCGACCATTACTGTTCGAGTTCGCAAGATGATCATCGTTCGAATTCACGTTGAGATCATTGTTAACATCGAGCCTCGACAGACAGATAGCTATTATACCTTCATGATTTATGTTTTATAAACATAAATACTGCCACCATCACTTCAGTCTTCATTCCTTACCAATTGTTGTGATTGAATTTTATGACTTAAAATAAATCTCAATAATGTGCTGGCATAATAACGTGTGGCCCAGCCATTTTTTATGCTATGACTAATGACTAGGAATCTAGAGAAGAAAAATAAGTTTTTAAAATTATTTATTTTCTGAAACAGCCATTGCTTCATTAAATCTTTCTTCAATTTCGGCTTTTTGTCGAGCTGTTTCTTTTTCTAATCTAGAAATGTATTCAGAAAAATTTTGCGTCCCTTCGGGATTTATTACAACCACCCGACCATTACTGTCCGAGCACGCAAGATGAACATCGCCCGAACACACGCAGAGATCAACGTCAACATCGAGCCACGACAGACCATTTTTTCTTGTGTAAACAGCTCTAGCTCCTTGTTCGTCAAAATCAATTGAATAATCAGGATTAACTCTTGAAAACCTCTTACCGTTGTTTTCATGATTAAAATCTGGAGCTTCAATAACTTCAGCATTATCTGTTACAAATGCTAGGCCGTAAGAAGAATCGTCATCTTGCCTTATGCCTAATCCATTTATGATCCAAGAGTTTTCAAAATTAGTTATGTCTAATCTATCTGCTAAATCTTTAGCTAAATGATCATTAGATTCATATGAATCTCTCCTACTTCTTAGAATAACTTCCCTTCCATCTTCGTAATGGCCTTTTAAATTCATTCCATTTTCAATAGCTAAATCCAGTTCCGGAAGTGTCGCGGTTTGAATTCCAATTTGATTTAATTGAAGAATTTTCCAAAGATTTGAACGAACATCTA
This sequence comes from Candidatus Pacearchaeota archaeon, assembly GCA_002688335.1. Lineage (GTDB taxonomy): Archaea > Nanobdellota > Nanobdellia > Pacearchaeales > GW2011-AR1 > ARS1285. The sequence continues at coordinate 12,369 of NZCQ01000010.1, forward strand.
AATTTTCTCTTGCTTTTCCAGAATAATCTTTAATTGAATCTTCATATCTAGTTTGCTCTTCGTCTGAGAGAAATCTAGCTGTTGGAAAATAGGTTTCCGCTTCCCTAGGTATTAATCTTACTTGATTGTTTGTCATGTGTTTTATTAGAAAAATGGGTTTATAAATCTTTCTATCTGTTACTACTTAGTAATTATATATTAAAATTCAAGACTCTGCTATCTGGAGATAATAAATAAACCTTATCTTCTTTTGATCTTAGCCCTCTGTAAATCTTTTGGAATAATTCCCTATTTGCTTTGTCCATATAAAAGCTCATAAAATTTTCAGGGTTTGTCTTTTTAAGAATCTTCCAAAATAGGGCAGATATATTTGGATAGGGAAATCTTGAGATCACTATGCTATTACAGATATCTCCGGGGAAATCTATTCCCCGATTACATTTAGTTGTGAATAATAGATTGGTCTTTTTATTTCTAAAGTCACGAACAGTATTGCCTAGTGGGTCGTTCTTTTGTTGATTTAAAATCTCTTGTCGTGTTGGGAGAAATAATTCCAATTCTTCTTTTTCTAATTCTGAAGGAAGATCTGAGAAACTAGTTAAGTGAACTAGGGTTGGTCTTTTTGATGATTTAATTGTTTTCTCAAAAGCTTTAAGATATTGTTCTCTAGTTATTTTTTTTGATTGGAAATTGGAATACTTACAATCAATTTCATGTCCATGTCTACATTTTATTAATTCTCCCAAATTCTTTGTTTCTGCATCTACAATCTTAAATTCTGTAAGTCCAAATATATTTCTTAAAACAGATTCTGAATGAAGTGTTCCAGACATCAGGATTACCACCTTATTTTTCTCTGATAATTCTTGAAATCTTTTTTTAAGATTAGTTGTTACAATATTTAATACTATGTCGTTATCTAATTTTTCTACTGAGAAAAAACTCTCATTTAAGAAATCATAGAAGATCTTAGCGACTTTTTCTAAATGGAATAAATAACTAGATTCATCAGGTTCTATCTCCTTTAGTAAATCTGAATTTCTTAAAAAGATTAATAGTAGTTCTTCAACTATTGTTTTGGTAACTCCTAGTATCTCTTGTGAATTTCCATATTTTTCTTTTATTGAATTTGTTATATTAATTAGTTCATCAATTATCTTTTGTAATTCGGGATTGTTAGTGAAAGTGGTTCCTAGCGAATAAGAGAGCCTATTTAGACTTATATTTTCAATATTCGCAAAACTATCTAAAAATTCGTCGCATTCATCAATTATTTCTACCTCTGTTTTTGGTTTTCTATCCATTATGCTTTCTAATTTATATTTTAGACTATTAAATATTATAACGTCCGAGGCATGATATGAATGATATTGATCGTAGAACGGGCATCCGGGTTTTCTTTGATGGATAGTAAATTCTTTTTCATTCAATCCTGGATAGTGAGTTTTTCTTGAGTTCTTGAAATTGATTTCGAATTCTTTCGGAAGTATGGGAGAATAGTATTCACAAGCAGGAGCTATGCTCATTCTTTTCACTTCTGAGATTGATGAAAAATTGGAGTTCTTAACTAAGGGGTTTTCTTTTATGTAATGTTTGATTTTTCCTATATTTTTCTCCTTTATTTCTATCTTACAGGGAAGTGCTGAGTTATCACAAGAATCGTCTTCTTTATTAAACGTTGCTGCTCTTTTTTCAAATATATTAAATAATTTTAAATCGGTTTCAACTAAATTTTTCTCTGGCAGATTCTTTTCTTTAATATAATTGCACTTGAAATTATTTCTTCCTAATATGGAGGAGATTCTTAGTTTGTTTTTATTTGCCTTGTCTAAGACGTAAAAATCGTTAGAATAGTCCTTGATATATTGCTCTTGTAGGGATTTTATCGGTACAACTATGGAGGTCTTTCCTAGATGTCTAGCAAGATTTAATGCTATTGCAGAATTGTGAACTATTATTCCGTTAGCAATAAAATTATGACAATTTGGAACCTCTAAATCATAAGTTTCATCTTCCTTAATAAATTCTATTGATTTTATCTTGTCCCATACAATATTTTCGTTGCAGATAAAAGATAGGATGTTGTCTTTAATGTAATTATTTACTTCTCTTAAATGTTCTCTCAAAAAATCTATCTTACCTTGTTTAAAAACTCTGGGGGTGTTAATTGCTTTATCTTTTAATATTCTTTTGTATCCGATATTCTTCCTTAATTTTTCTATCTCTTCATAATTTAAATATCTATCCAGTTCATTATAGGTATGGCCTTTATTTTTTAAATATTCTCTGACTATTCGTGGAACCTTATCTATGTTTGTAAATTTATGATTTTTTAATCCCTTATATAGGTCTTCAGCTAATCTTTGTTTTCTTCCTATAAATCCGATCTGTTCAATATACTCCCTAACTTGTTTCTGATTAGAAATAGTGATTCTTTTAGAATAGTTAGGGTTGTCTCTAAATCTTTTTGATGTTATTGTGTGTTGTATCCCAAATCTTAACAATAACAACGAAACATCTTTGATTAATTTGTCTGATATAGATGTGTATTCTACTATGATTTGTTTTTTTCTGTTTTTGGTTTTCTTTTCATAAATAGAACCATCGCAAGAAAATAACCTGCTAAGAAATAATGCTATTTTATCTTTATTCAAATTGAATACTATTTTTGGTATAAACTTTTCATTTGATCTTTTTCCATCTAATCCATACTCCCTTATTAATAACCTTAACCTATTCGTCGTTCCAAATCTTGTATCCATATTTCCAAATTTAATAACTACATCCTTTCCAGAATAACTTTTTACTTCTCCTTCTGGAAATAAATTTTTTAATGCAGTTTCGTAATCTTCTCTAATTCCTTTGTTTATAATTGGGTCTTGATAATATCTTGGAGATCCCGTCTTGTCACCCAATTTTCCTTCCGCAATTAAATGAGCTAAGATTTTTATAACATTCCCATCACAACTTGCACTCTCTTTGAGATTTAGTTGGTTTGGTAGGCAGATATAGGAATCTGAGCCTAATTTTTCTAGTGGTTGCCATTCTGTTCCATTTTTAGTTATTGTTAAAAAAGGATGGTTTTTAGAGGCAGTTATCTCTCTTCCTGTTCTTGTCTTTAATTTATATAATTTCTTTTTTCCGGTTTTTCTGACATTTTTAAAATTTGATTCTATAATATTACCTTCATTGTTAACCGAGAGAATCTTTCCCTTCTTGTCTAATAATTCTGAGATCTTGTAATAACCATAATGCTCTTTATCTAAAGGTTTGCAAAAAATTAAGGAATCTTTATCTAGGCATTTCCCACTACCACACACACCTTTTATGAAGATTATTTTATCTCCTTTATTGATTGAATCGATTGTCTCTTTTACAACATCTTCTTGGGATTTCCCATTGGAGAAGATTAGAGGTTTCAAAGGCAGATTATTCTTGTGTAACGACCACATTTTAGAAATAATAAGTTCAGTGTTATAAGGATTTGGATGATGATTTACTGATTTAAATTCTCTATCCACAATTTACTTAAGCAAAGGTGGCCTCTACAACTTATGTTTAGAGTATTTCGTTCTGGTAATTATAAGAAGAAGCTAGAGAAGTTAGACGGATCTGATCACAAAAGGATCATAAATTTTGAACAATCTTTAAAACAAGAACCCTATTCGGGAAAACAATTAACATATAGATTCTTTAGAGAGAAAAAGTTTAATGGTAAAAGATTGATTTTTCTTATTTATGAACAACATAAATCTATCTTCTTGATAACAGTTACTAATAAAAAGCTTCAGCAGCATGAAATTGATTTAATAAAAGCGAATCTTGATGTTTATAGAGTAGAACTAGAACGGAAAATTAATCATTTAAGTGAAACAGACAATTAAACTTCCTCAACATTCCCGGTTAGAATATCTTTTATACCTGCAGCTATGTCTGCAAGAAGTTCTTTATCGACGTGTTGCATTTTTTTCAATTTTTCGTATTCTGCAAATTCTTGCACTGAGATGGATATTGTTTCTTCCATAAGTAGAATGAACTTGCCTATATTTATATAATTTGTTGTTGTTGGAAAACTCCCTTAGGAAGTTTGTAGGAAGTTAGTTGATCCAAGGTTATAAAAACATCTGTTATTTTTAATTCTTTTGAGAAATCTGATCTAAGCTCATTTATGAAATCTCGCAACTCGTTAGAGTTCCTGGCCATTAAACCAATATCATTTTATTAACTTCCATAATGAATCAAAGTATTTCTGAAAATTCTTTGCGACTTCTTTTGACTGTATTAAGATACCTAAGGGTTTGCTGCTCCAGACAGTGATGAGAATAGTATTGTCGGTTATGTCTATGTTTCCAGGGACTGGAAGTTTTGTGTACTTCTGATCTATATTTTTAGGTGGTTTTCCAAGTTCTTTTTTTAAATTCTCTTTATTGATAATGCCTCTCCAGACTATCTTTTTAGATTTTAATATTGGATTTAATTTCTTACGGTTATAATTTACCCTCCCATAATAAAAATCGTAGACCCTATCATCATATGAAGGATCATGTAGGTAAAAAAATCTGAGGATAGAGTTTCTATTTGTTTTATCCAAAAGAATATCATATGCAGTTGTTATTCCTTTTTCTCCTATAAACATCTCAACTTCTTGTGTTTCTTCATCACTACTTATTTTGTTTAAGAAAGGTAGTATCTCTTGTAGAATGTTCTTCTTCTCTTGTATCTCTACCTCTTGTTTATCTAAGTAATCTTCAATTCTTTTTGGCTCTAACGACTGGAAATATTTGGTTTTTTCTTTTATAGTATAACTTGCAAGGCCTTTTTCTATAAGCCTTTGAAGTACCTCATATATCTTAGAGTATGCAACTCCAGATTCTTTTACAATAGGTCCAACGGTAGAAGATCCTAACTTTAACAAGGCAGAGTATATTCTTGCTTCCCCACCGGTTAATCCAAGTTTTTGTAACTTATCTTCATACATAATATTCTTTAGAATAAAAGGTATTTAATTATTTCTATTGAACACCCCGTAGGGGGGATATAATCTTTAAATACATATATTTTTTGGTCACTATATGAAAGATGAAGAAACAAATACGAACTTGGAAGAAAGAATAGAAGGGGCTGAATCAGATTCTGAAACCATGGGCTTTGGATCAGTGTTCAAATCGATGTTACCTTCAGTGGTTATTGGAACCTTGGCAGCAGCAGGATGTCAAGAGGCATGTTCAGAATATACTACAAACCCAGAGATAATCACACTATCCGGTATGATTGGACAATATGTGGGGGGATGGGGATCATACTTGCCAATTCATTATTACAATAATAAGGAGAGATTAACTGATGAAAACGGCAAGATAAAATGGAGCCAATATGCTCAAGAGATGGGATCAGTTGTAGCCTCAGATCAAGTAGGAGATATTGGATGGGCTGCTACGTACGGTATAACAAATGAGATTGCATTAAGATCAGGTGCAAGTCCAATCGAAGCAGGATTGTTCTCAGGTATAACCTCCGGAGTAGCATATTCTGCACTTACTGCTATTCTCGCTCCAAAAGTAAATGCGGTTATAAATTACATGAAGAGTAAATTGAAAGGAGGTAAAAATCAAGAATGAATTTAAATGTAAATGTTAATTGTTGGCTTGAAGGAATGTATTGGGGTAGATTCAGGGGTGAGGCCGATGATATATCCACAGAAGAATTGACTGCCAAAGTTAATGCATATGGCGAAGTCCAGGAAGAACGAAGACAAAGGCCATTATGGCAAAAGATAATCAGTTTTATTGATCCTTGTAGAGACTTTTTAACTTCGGACCAGTTCAATAGATATGGAGAGATTTTGGGACGCAAAATTGATAGTGATCGGTATAAGGTTTATAGAGAAGTTTTAGAAGAAAGAGCTAAAACTGAAGGCGAAGCAATACAAGAAGGACTCGACAATACTGGAAGTTACTTAAAATATTTTAGACTCTGATTCTCAATCAAGATAATTAGGCTTCTCTTTAATAATTGGGCAATGAGATCTGAGTTTAGCTAAAGGGTCCAAGATCTAGCTCAGAATTTCCAAACATATCCTCTAAATTCATAGCAACATACTCTGCCTCTGCTTCTTTCCAAGATTCTTCTAATTCATTAGAAGAGATAGTTTCTGCAGGTAATCTCCCTTCTTGTAAGGCTATTTCTCCGTATGGTCCGGCTGTAACAAGGAGGCCCTCATCATCATGGTCCCCCCAATACGTTCATAATTTAACCTAAGTGCTCTAACTAATCTTTTATCCACATTAGTAGAATCTAGCCCAAGTGCAAAAAGTCCTAGATCAACATACATGTCTTTACTTACCCTATGTGTTTCGATTATTTTACTTGAGGACACCATCTCATTAATCTTGCAATAGAGTATCAAGATAATGCCCTTCGGGCAGAAGCCTAGCTAATCCATTCTGTTATCCTCATACCAAACCTATACTCGTTAGGTGGACCATTATGTG
>NZCQ01000011.1 GCA_002688335.1 Candidatus Pacearchaeota archaeon
TGTTTATTTGAATATTACCAATATTTCCCAAGATTATGTAAATGTTTCTAGACTATATAATGTAAGTAATGTTTCAGGAGACTATTATAATGTAACCATATATACTGATAATTATACTGATGGAACTTGGGTTATACAGGTTTATGCTAATGATTCGGATGGAAATGCTAACAATACTCAGAATATTACTGTTAGGTTTGATCAGACAATTCCTAATGAAGTTAACATTACTTCTTCACACGTTACGAGGGGAAATTATTCTGGAACTCAGACTTTCAACTTCTCGATTTTAGATGTTACTGCAGGAGGAGGATCTCTGTGGATAAATATTTCGAATAGCACTACTGTAGAGGTGGTTAGATCTACTATTAATGCATCAAATCCGAGTAGTATTTATTGGAATGTTAGTGTTGATACTAGTGACTTTGTTGATGGATTATACAATGTTTCAGTTACAGCTAATGATTCAGCTGGAAATACGAACACCACATTAGTGATATTGCAAGACATTAGAATAGATAATACAAATCCAACAGGAACTGTTAGTTGTAGTCCGAGTACTGTTACTGCAGGAGGAGGTGTAACATGTACTTGTAGCCCTTCTGATGGTGGAAGTGGAATTAATACTAGTGCAACAATTAATCCTGCTACTTCAACTTCGAACACGGGAACATTCACACAAACTTGTACTTTCAAGGATTTAGCAGGGAATACTGGAACTGCATCATCCTCTTATACTGTTGAATTGAGCGGAGGAAGTGGTGGGGGCGGCGGTGGAGGAGGTAGTAGCAGTAGTAGCTTTAGTTATAGGAAAACAATTCCAGTTATAGCAGATGATTTGAAGAATTTAGGTACTCTTACTCAACCTGTTGGAGAGAAAGAAAGGGTAAAAGTTAAGATAGCTAGTGCGAAAGTTGGAGAAGACGAGGTTCATTACATAGGAGTTAGGAAGCTGACATTAACAAGTGCTGTTGTTGAAATAGCTAGTGACCCTGTAAGAATAGAGTTGGACATAGGAGAAGATGCTAAGGTAGATGTTAATGATGATGGATTCTATGATGTCTATGTTAAATTAGAATCTATTACTAATGGTAAAGCAGATCTATTGATTAGATATCTTAATGAAGAAATACCTGAAGAAAAAGAGGAAGAGAGTGTTGACACGACTGGAGAGATAGTTCCTGAAGAAGTTGAAGAAGAGAGTAGTTTGATGTGGTTGTGGGTATTGATAGTAGTAATAGTTGTAATTGTTATTGGATGGGTTGTTGCTAAGAAGGGGAAGAGATAGATGGTTCTTGTTTAAGTTCCTGAATGTTGTTTAATAGTGGTGAGTGATTTGTTCATAGAAGAAGGTTGGTGTAAGATTAGATTTTTGTAGGTGCTTTTACATATAGAAATATAAAGAGGAAACGAAGAATGAAGAAAAATATTTTACACATATATCTAATATTAACAATTCTGTTTTGGTCTGCTACCCCTGCTGTAGCAAAATTAGCATTAAGTGAGTTAAATAATTTTCAACTTCTTTTTTATAGCAGTATTGTTGGAGTAATATCTTTATTTTTAATTGTACTTTTTCAGGGCAAATTAAAGATCCTTTTAGAATACTCTAAAGAGGATTATCTCAAGATGTTTGGAATGGGTTTTTTAGGAGTTTATATTTATTACATCTTCTTGTTTGGGAGTTTTGCATTAGCTCCTGCTGGACAAGCTAACGTAATAAACTATCTTTGGCCAGTATTCATTATTATCTTTTCAATACCCATTCTTAAAGAAAAGTTTAACTATAAGACGATCCTTGCTATCTTAATTAGTTTCATAGGAGCATTAGTTGTTTTTACAAACGGTGATTTCTCAAACTTTAACAATCAATATTCTTTTGGATATCTATTAGCGGGTTTTGGTGCAATATGCTATGGTCTCTTTTCCGTGTTGGGTAAGAAATTGCATTATGAAAAATTTGTGAGTATGTTTGTTTATTATGTTGTAGCTACAATCTTAATTATTCCAACTGTTTTAATATACTCAGAGTTCATAATACCTAAATCGATTACGACTATTATTTCAATATTGTTACTTGGAGGGCTTTTTAATTCCTTAGCATTTGTATTTTGGTTTAAGGCTCTTAAAGCAGGACACACACATAAAACAGCTAATTTCATTTATGTTGTACCATTTTTAGCTCTGATATGGACTTACTTCTTTAATGCTGAACCTATCAGGATTGCATCTTTAATTGGGCTTGTATTGATAATTGTAGGTATATTTATCCAGATCAGAAACAAAACATAATTACTTATGAACAACAATTCCAAGAAATATAGATACTTGTTTACCTTTTTTTAGTTATAATAAAATAAAAACTCTAATTATTAGAGAAAAGGTATTCTTGCCTGGCAAGGGCATTTATAATTCTTGTCCAAAAGTAGGGACAAACAGCTTCTTGGAACTATTTATAAATATTATCATGGTGAAGCTTTGTCCGGAATCGATTTTTTTACACATACCTATGGGTGGGTGGGTGGGATATTTATGTGTAAGAAAATCTAGAAAGTTATAATTTCGGACAAAGCTCATGGTGATCATAATCAAGAAGCCTGACAATATTCTCTTTTTCTAAAATTTCATAAGTCAAAACAAAAGGTCGAATATGAACTCTTCTTCCCAATTGGCTATATATCTAGTGAAATATATACTTTTAAACCTTACCCATTTCTATAAAATTTTTAGTCAAAGATCTTTTAAAGAAATTTTCTATTTCCACATAACCCTATTCAACGGAGTCTCATTAAGCTTCTTCCCTAATTTATCCTTTAAGTTATGCATATCTTCTTCATTCGTCCAAATAAAGAACCAATGTTGATCTTTGCAAAGATTATCATATTCCTTGATTTTCTCTTCTTTCTTTTTGTTGTATTCACCATTATCCATTCCAAAATGTTCTACAATAATCATATTGTCCTTATCATCACAGATGATAAAGTCAGGTCTGTATTCTTTTCCATTAGGATAAATGCATGTCTCATATTGACATTTTAACTCGTTTGCTTCAAAGAAATATAGTAAAAGTAATTCAGATTTAGATTTTACTTTTTGACCATTGAAGTAATATTTACCTTCAAACTTGTCTCTGAAATCTGTTTCTTTTTTGGTTTTAACATAGTCTATTTGACTAAGTTTCTTTTTTTCGTCTTGTTTTTCTTTCCAGTGTTCCTTGCATAAATTATGTCCTTCTGGAACTTTGATATTACATACTTCGCAAGTAGGTTTTTGTTTTTCTCTTTCGTTGCAATCAAAACATTGTTTAAACCATGGCTTTATTTTTTCTCCGCAATTTTCACAAATTCCTTTTGTCATTTTATATCTATGAATAGGTATTCATACTTAGTATAAAAATTTATCCGTAATTATTTACGTATGCACAGGAACATACTGGTAATAACGAGAGACATAATAGATTTACTTTCTAAAGAAGAGGAACTTTCAATTAGACAGGTTTCTTTAAGGATTAAAACCCATAGGGCTATCGCTTTAAGATCGCTAGAGTTTTTGAAAAGAATTAGGATGGTTAAAGAACGAGAAGATGATAAAAATAAAAGGGTTGAGAGATTGTTTAGTTTGATTAAGAATAAGAAGGCATAAATAATTCTAACTATCTAGGATAGAATGAAAAAAGAAAAAGATATCAAACTGACTGGGAAAAAGAGAGAAGATGCTATTGCTATTTTGAAGAAAACTCCTTTTGAAAACTTGGTTGTTGATGAGCATTATTTTAAGAAAAATGGCAGTCCTCGTCATGGGATAAGTTTGAACGATGCTAAGGAGATCTATAATCAAACCGATAAAATAATTTTGGTATCTTATAGAAATAGTAGGGCTGGAAGGAAGTATGCTTTCATCTATAAAATATCTAAGAAGAATAGTTATTATCTGTTGTTTTTTCTTGACAGGAAAAGGCCTTGCTTGTTTAATGCTTATCGTAGTGATATAAATATAGAACAAAGGTTATTGAAAAAATTTGGATTTAAACGGTAAGGGCAATTTTATCTTTTGGTATCATTAAAGCTCTTTCATATTCTTTTTGGTCAATAGTTACTCTATAAAATAGTGTTATAAGGTTTCCTTGAACCGAAGTCCTAATGCTTGCTTCTTTTATTTGAGATAAAATTTCTGGTTCTATTTCAAATACTTCTGAAGCGTTATCAATTTCTAAGCTTACAAATGTTCCATTTGTGCTAATATCAAAAATGAAATTATCTAATACTATTGATCCTGCAACAGTTTCCACATCTGCCTTACTATGGTAAATTGTTAGACTATCTATTGATGGATTGTATTCAAAGTTTTTTTGTGAAGTGTTTTTCATTTTTGTTTCTTAGAGATTGGAAACTATTTTTGCTTGTTTCATTGCCTCCGGATCTTTTCTTAATCTTCTTAATATGTCTACAATGCTTTCCGTAAATTTATCCTTGTTTTCTATTTGTTTCATTATTTGTTTTTCCATGGATTGTATAAGATTATGATATATTTAAATATTTGTTTTAATTTACAATTTAGAAACTATCTTTACTTGTTTCATTGCTTCAGGGTCTTTTCTTAATCTTCTTAATATGTCTACGATGCTTTCGATAGATTTATTATTATTTTCATTTTGTTTTTTCATAGTATTATTACTTGTTTTTTCTTCAAATAATTTATTACTTCATCTAAGATTTTGAGATCTCTTCAATTTATCCAAGAATATTCTCCTCTTCTTGGTTCAAATATCTCTCCTTCTTCTTTTAATCTATCAACATATTTTTGTAAATCTAATAGATCTCTAAAATAATGTTTTAATTCCTCAAATAATTCTGTAATAGTATAATTGTTAGTAGATAATACTGCCCTGATAACATTAAATTTTTTAGTTTCATGCACTTTAGATGCATCAACAAACGCCTTACTTCTAATCTCTTCATTATCTGTTATGCTTTCCATATTCGTTATAAAAAGCTTATAGGCGTCATTTATTGTATCTTCATCTACATAATTTCTTCCAACATCTCTAGCCAAACTTTGTGCTATTCTTAGTACATTATCAAATGACTTGCCAGCGAAAACATTTAATTCTGAGGTTTCTGGATTTTTTACATTCATAGATTCGAATATACCATCCCAATCCCCAGTTAATGATGATCTTAATTCCTTTAATTCATTTTTTTCTGGCAATTTTGGAGAAATAAATTTTTGATTAGCAATTTGTATCTTTAAATGTTCATCTATATTTCTTTTTGCAATAGTCAAATCTACATCATATTCCTTAAGTTCGCTCAACTCTAATGAATTAGAAATTTCTGTATCTACAGATTTTGCAAATATATTATTTAGAACATCTCTTTGTGATTCTCCCCTTAAATTTAACGAACTAAAAATAGAATATTCTCCATGAAATTTGTTTCTTCTCATTAATTCATTATTTAATGGTTTATATCCTTGCGAACTAATGGCAGAAAAATAATTTTGCCCAAAAGCTGGTTTTTCTGAATAAAGCATCTTAGATCCGAAGATTGCTGGACTTGATATGGCCTTTCCCTTAATTAGGGAAGGAGGATAGTCTTTATGAATATCAGTAAATTCAGGAGGTTGCATTAGCTTTAAGGTTAAAAGAAATTCTTCTGAAAAAGTGCCTTTCATTGAGTACATTGAAGAAGATATCCCTCCCTTGTCATTTAATACGTAGGGGGAACCTGAAACAATTGCTTGAAATGATTTGAGTATGCTTTTTTCTGCGATATTACATTCTCTAAAAAAACTTTGAACTCTTCTTTTTTCAAAAGGTACATCGAGGTAGATATTTTCTTGGGGTAATATTTCATAATCCTCTGCATAAATACAATGAATAACTTCATTTGTAGATAGATCGTGTAGAAATTCTTTTTTAGGATTTATGACTTTTATTAGATTGTAATCCCCTGGATAATTCATGTCTCTTGGCATTAGTAATAAAATTGGGAGCTGACTATCATTTTTCAATGCTGAGAGGTGAGCAAAATTATATCTATCTGCAATAGTAGCCTTTAGCTGACTTGAAGCTTTAGCAGGAATTACATAATAAGTCACATCATTTAACGTACTTCCCACACTAGATCTATAAAATTCTTTAAACCAGGATTTAACATCTTCTATCCGCTTTTTCTCAACAAGCCCATAGTCTCTATCTAAAAGAAATCTATCCCAAGGATTTCTGAAAAAGCTTTCCTTACTTTTTGGATAGATCTGACCTACTTTTAACATGAAATGAAGAAGTCAAAATAACTAATAAAGATTGTTGTAATGAAGATGATTCAAAACCCATTAACTTCCTTAAACTCCGCTAACAAGTTTGGGAGTTTTTTATATAACCAAGAATTGAATTTTATAAATTCTCTTGTTTCCATTTCTATGTACTGAATTATTTGATCAAATTCTTTATTTTTATACCATTCGGGGATTTTACTACCATTGCTTTCTTTTCCTGTTAATTTGTCCAAACCAGCTCCCTTAAACTTTCCCTTATTCATAATAACTCCAACCACCTTTAAATCTAAAAAAGGGTTATTAAGAATGTCAGTTGAAGGTAATCCATTCTTTTTGGTTCTTATTTTTAAGAAATTATGTTCAAAACTAAGATTAAATCCTAGAGGAATAAAACTAAAAGGATAGGGATCTAAGATATTAGTATCTAAGATAAATTTCTGCAATATTTCTTTTTCTGATGACTCCCATGCTTTCAATATTGTTAATTCTCCTACTGCCTCTCCAGTGTTTCTGTCTAGTTCCTGATATTGAATTGTTATTATCTGGTCAATTTCGGGATCTAGTCCTGTAGTTTCAATATCTAAATAGTGTTGAGTCATGTTATTTATATCTTCTTTTTTAATTTTTCAAAATCCTCAAAAGTTCCAACATTGATAAATCTTCCTTTTCGAATTGCTTCAAGTTTCTTCAAATAATCTTCTCTAACCTTGGGACTTTCTTCAATTTGAGCTTTAATAAAAATATCCACTTGTTTGCTCATACTTAGTCCATTCTCCCTACAGAACTCAGAAAACTTCCTATAAGTTTCATCCTCTAAGTTAAAGGTTTTCAATACCATATTAAATAACATTATTTAATGTTATTTAAGTCTTTCTGTCTCTAAAGACTTGGATTCTGTTTGATAATCTTTGTTTCCATAAAAAATCTCAGACCTTGGAGTTTATAGAACCATATGCTTTTTACCGTAGACAAAACACTAAAACTATTATTCGGCAGGGTGAATAATTGTTCACAAGAAAAAAGTTGGTGTAAAATTTATCGGCGGAGATTTTTTATAGCCCATTTCATTGTTGGACTCATGGTAGAATTTAACATTGATTGGTACAAGAAATTACTTGAAGGCACAAATGAGAAAGAAGTTTTAGTTCAAAAAATCGCATCGTTTTTAGAAGGCAAACCTCATGAGTCTTGTTTAGAAATTGGACTTGGAATTTCTCCATACTTTGCCCAAAACTTATTAAAATATTTTAAGAAATATGTAATTGTAGAAAATAGATTATTGAAAGAAGAATTGCCAACGGGCATAGAATTGATTAACAAAGATTGGGAAAAATTAGATATTGATGAGAAATTTGATGTAATAGTTGCTTCACATGTTATTTACTATTTCAAGGATAAGAAAAAGGCATTTGAGAAAATGCTATCTCAATTAAAAGAAGGTGGAAGAATATTTTTTGTGGTAAATGGTAAGGAATCAGATTATGGACCTCTGAAATTAGCATTTTCAAAATTAATTAATGAAGAATACTTATTCACTTATGATGAACTTAAAGATATATTGGAAGGACATAATGTTAGAGAATATACCTTACCTTCAGCAGTAAATTTTTCATCATATGAAGACCTTTTTGAAACGCTAAAGATTTCATTTGATGCCTACCCTAAAGAGTATGAGCATCTAAAAGACAAAATTATAGAGTATTTCAAAGAAAACATTAAGGGAAATAAATTTGTGATTGACCAGAAAATCATTGAGGTTATTAAATAAAATGGATAAGGAAAACCCACATATTAAAGGAACGTTAGAATTATTTGAGGAATCTGAGAAGGAAAAAGAGAAATATGAAATTACTTTTATGAATAAAAAATTTATTGTTCATCCTCATGTCTTTTCACCAAAATACTTCAAATCTCCACAATTTTCAATAGAAAATATTCCAATCAACAAGGGAGAGGTCATATTAGAAATTGGGTGTGGCGTAGGAATATTCCCAATAATTGCAATTTCTAAAGGGGCTTCAAAAGTAACAGCTACCGACATAAGTCCCGATGCTGTAGAAAATGCAAAAGAAAATGTCACAATATATAACCTAAATGACAAAATCCAAATTATACAAAGCGATGTTTACGAGAATATTCCTAAAGGTTCCAAATTTGATTTAATTTTCTGGAATGTTCCATTTATGTATGTTGAAGGAGAGAATGTAACTTTACTTGAGAAATCATGTTTTGATGACTCGTATAAATCCATAAAGAAGTTCATAGTAGAAGCAAAAAACTACCTAAGACCTAATGGAAGACTAATATTAGAATTTTCAAAGACGCTTGGAAATTATGATAAAATAAAAGAGTTTTTTGAAGAAGCGGATATGGATTTCAAAGAAATCAAGAAAGAAGTAGTAGATTATGGAGAGACATTGGGAGATGTAGAGTTTGAGTTGTTTGAAGCGAAGCCACGAAAACTATAAATACAAGCCTTACTTATATCAAACATGAAAAGAGAAAGTCTTTTCAAATATTCTTCTTTATTCCCCTAATAAATGTACTAAAGCGGTCTCACGCTCGGCAGGGGCATCTTACCTTTAAGGTATATTCTAGGGCATACATGAGAACCTACAGGTTGTTTAAATCTGTGGAATCTTTTGACATGCTATGAAACTAGATCCATACAAACACGAAGAAACTTGGAAAAATTGGAAGAAAGAGGTTAAAACTCAGATTCCTACTATCTCCAAAAGAAACTCTGATCTTATTCTACAATATCTATCCGACATGGAAATTGGTAGAAACATAAGTTCTGTATCAGCTAAAGGTGGCAGAAGCTATGCTAGACTCAATTCCTTAAGAAATAGGATGGTTTTCTTTGCACGCAAATTTGAGGATTTATTCAAAATTGATGACATTACTAATATTGAGGAAGAACAACTATTCAAATTCTTCTATGACATGACAATTGGGGGACTAAAGAAAGAAAACGGTGGAACTTACAAATCAGTTGATACATATTCTAAAATCTTCAAAGCTTTTTGGCATTGGCACATGAAAGTAAATAGAAAAAATGGATTAGACATTCTAGACATTACAGTTGATCTCAATACTAAGCAAGATAAACCAAAATGGGTTTATCTTGATGAAAAGCAAGTAAGAAAGCTAATCGATAAAGCAAAATATGAATACAAAATATTGATATTGTTTCTCTTTGATTCGGGAATTAGGGCACCGACTGAATTACTCAATGTAAAGATCTCAGACCTACATGAAAGAACAAATCCTAATAACGATAAGAAATATTTTGAATTAAGTATTAGAGAAGAGACTAGCAAGACGTTTGGCAGAAAGATCAAACTACTGATTTGTTCTGAAATGTTAAAAGAATATATTGTAGACAAACAATTGGCCTTTGAAGATTATTTATTTTCAATAAAACCGTTCATGGCTAATCGTTATCTCAAGAATCTAGGGAAAAGAGTTCTTGGAGATGTTAAGAGTAGAGCTGGACAAAAGTATTCAGAAATAACACTATATGACTTAAGGCATTGCTCTTGTTGCTATTATTTACCTAGATACAAAAGTGAGTCTGTTCTCAAATATAGATTTGGCTGGAAGAAGAGTGATATGATTCATTATTACACTGAGTTCTTAGGTATGAAAGACACAATCTCAGAAGAAGATATGTTAATTGACGTTACTAAAACGGAGATCGAACAAAGATTATCAAAATCAGAACAAGAAAATAGTATCCTTAGAGAAAGAATAGAGTTCGTGGAAAATCAGATGATCCAAGTTCAAGAATTAACTAAGATGGTTAATGTTAAGATAAGATTATTAGAAGATGCTACATGACATGATACATGAGACTTAAATGATAAAAGAGATTTATTAGATTGGTCTATTTGCAGACCATCTCCAAGGGTCGGGGCTTAGCCGCCCTCCTGACCTTTTAAAATCCTCTCGCTTTCCTATCCAAATACTCAATCCAGTCGACTATAATTGCAGCTTTCTTTTCTGATTTAAGATGTCTTCCTTCTCCTTGAGCTTTGGACCTTAAGCTATCAACTAATAATTGTAAATTCAATGGATCATAAAATTTAGCAGCCATACGAACTGCTACTGGAAATTTAGAGTCTTTACGCAAGTTCATTGTTTCATATCCCACTAATCCTGAAAGTTGTTGGTAAATTTGTCTTTTGACTAATGCATTAATTGCTCTAATGAAATTCTCATCAAAATCATCAACTATCTCTCTCCAATTATCAAGATACTTTTCAATTATCTTTATTTCTTGTTTAGTAAGTTTCTTTTCTTTAACATATTGAAAATAGGGTTTGAGAGTTGCACGATATTTTACTTTTCTACCATCTGTTTTATCCTCAATTGATTCAAGCCAACCAAGTTCATTGAATGCTTTTACATATTTAGAAACTGCTGAATGAGGTCTTCTTTTATATTTCTTCTTAGTTCCTTTCTCATAAAGGTGAGGATATATTCCTTCAGAAACTTCTGTAACTGTTTTCCAATTTCTAAATAAGAACAGATATATCTGGTTGCCTCTCTGATTATCAAAGAGTTTTAAATTACGAATTACTAGTTTATCGACGCTTTCCATCTCCAAATGGCTGACCTCTAGTTAAGCCATATACTTTAAACTTTAAAACTCTTTTGATTGCATGGAAACAATTAAACAAGATAAAAAATATGAAGGGCTTGATATAGAACAAATAATTGCAAATCTAAAAGAGACAAATAAAGCTCTTGATAGATTGCAGAGGAGACGAGATGGGATGCAAAAATGGGCAGATACACCTCCTTATAGAGACTGAGTTACTTGATAAGTTGAAGCGAGAAGCTCAAAGATATAGTATTACCCTAAGTGAATTATGTAGAAGAAAACTATTGGGAGAGGCAATTTCTGAGGAAATAATTCTTATTCGAAAAGTTATGGAGGTTTTGAGAAATGAAAAAAAATAAACTT
>NZCQ01000012.1 GCA_002688335.1 Candidatus Pacearchaeota archaeon
AAAGAAGAGAGAATAGATGTTAATTTTGATGTTGTGACCATAGATGGCTTGTCTGCTCATGCAGGAAGAAATGAGTTGATTGATTATTCTAATAGAACTCAACCACGGGCAAATAAGATTATCTTAAATCATGGTGAGCAGAGTAGATGTTTAGATCTAGCTAGCTCTATCTATAAATTGCATCATATTGAAACAAATGTTCCTAAGAATTTGGAGACTGTTAGGTTGAAGTAGTTATTTTAAGCAAGGGCCTCTTTTAGATCTCTTATGATATCAGGACGATGATCAGAAAAATTATGATTTCCGTATGCATGAATTGTGTAAACTGGTTTCATCTTTTTGACATCGAATGCGAAAGATAGACAAATGTTTGCGTCTAGTTTATAATTGTCCTCGTAGGTGAATACAACTGCAGTATCTCTTACATTTAATGTAACGAATCCAACCTCCTCATCATCAGAATAGCCGATACGGTATAGTGTTGCATTATAGGTGCTTACATCATTATATCTTTGGAGCAAATCTTGTGCTGTATTTTGAGCAATTTCATCTCTAGTGACTTCTAGGTCTTCACTAAATAATCTAAGGCCTCTGCCAAAATATCTTTCTGGATATGCTAATCCAATATCAATTAAAGTACCTTCTATTGCGCCGGTTAATTTTAATTCCAAAGTCTTTTTATTTATTGGAGATTTTCTCATTTGTATCTCCATAATATTAACCATTATAAATATATATCGTGAATCTTTGTATTTTAAATTTAATTTGCTGCAAGAGTTCCCTACCTCACCCCTTGTTAATCCTACTGTGAAACCATTAAAGCCCCTAAAGAGAACACAGAAGTTGAGATATCAGCTTTGTCCGGAATCGATTTTTTTACACATACCTATGGGCGGGTGGGTGGGATATTTATGTGTAAGAAAATCTAGAAGATTATAACTTCGGACAAAGCCGAGATATCCAACATTTTAAAAACTCTTTTTGATTTTGTTTATAGATTTAAGAGAGGTCATTAAGTTGAAACACAATACTAAGATAACAGTTATTCTCATCACGATGTTTTTAGTTACGCAATTAATCGGATTGTTTGTTATTTCTGTTTATGGGAATCTGGAGCTGCCGTATGGAATGGAACCTCCAGAAGAAATTAAGGATAAACCTGACCAGCAAGGGCTCTCTATCATTATTGCGTTTGTTTTAGCTATTGGATTATTTTTTCTTTTAATGAAGATAAATGCTGAGACGTTTATTCGGATATGGTTTTTCCTTGTTACAATTATAGCGATTGCCCTTGCATTAAATGCTATTCTGTTTAAAATAAATGTTGTTAATTATTCTCTTGTTGCAGTTGTTGTTGCAATTCCACTAGCTTTTACGAAAATATTTAGAAGGAACATAGGAGTTCATAATTTTACAGAGCTTTTGATCTATCCCGGAATAGCTGCTGTTTTTGTATCTTTGTTGAATGTTTTTTGGGTTACAATTATTTTGTTGATTATATCTTTATATGATATATGGGCTGTTTGGCATTCTGAGTTTATGCAGAAGATGGCTAAGTTCCAGATTGAGAGACTGAAATTATTTACTGGCTTTTTCATTCCTTATGCAGATAAAAAATCTAAGGAGAAGATTAAGTTATTGAAGGAGAAGTATGTTAATGAGAAGGAATTAGAAAAGCAATTTAAGAAATCTAGGATAAAAGTTAATCTTGCGATACTTGGTGGAGGGGATGTTATCTTTCCGATAATAACTGCAGGAGTTTTTTATAAAGTAATGGGAATAATTCCTGCTTTGGTGATAAGTGCTAGTGCGACTTTGGCTTTGCTTTATCTATTTGTTATGGCAAGAAAGGGAAAGTTTTATCCAGCAATGCCTTTCTTAACAATTGGAATGTATTTGGGAATGATGATTAATTGGTTGGTTTTCTAGTTAATATTTCGCAACACTTATAGAATTTACGATAGGACATCCGTTTGAAGATGGCCTTACCCATTCTTGGGCCACCTGTTTTAGATAAAAACTTTTCAACCTACCAGTTAGATAAACCGTGTCATCTTTAACTTTTACACTAACCTTACTTAAATCACGGATCGGAGATTCCGATAATCTTTGCTCTAACGCTTCACTAGTTACATTTTCTGTCATGGAATATTGATAAGATCTTCATTTAAAAAACTATCGATTTAGATAGATTTGTTGTTACTATGTAATTAGAACAATATCAAAAGGTTTAAATACCCTTAGTTCTAGGGAATTTGTATAGTTTGAGTAGTAAAATGATAATTAAACAAGATGTTGCGAATAAGATAAGAGATTATTTTAATCTTAATATTTATGAGACTAAAGTTTGGGTGGCTTTACTTGGAAAGGGAGTTGCTAGTGCTGGAGAGATTGCAGAGATTTCTGGAGTGCCAAGAAGTAGGACTTATGATGTTTTAGAGAGTTTGGAGAAGAGAGGATTTGCTATTATGAAACTTGGCAAGCCTGTTAAGTATATTGCTGTTAAACCAAATATTGTGATTGAGAAGTTGAAGACAAAGACTGTTCAGGAAACTGATGAGAAGATAAAGAATATTATAAAGTTAAAGGATACTAATGAGTATAAAGAATTGGAGCAGTTGTACACTTCTGGAATTCAACCAGTTAGACAGGAAGATATTTCTGGATCTGTTAGGGGGAAGTCTACAATATATAATCATATTAAAGAGCTTTTAGAAAATGCTAAGAAAGAAGTTGTTATTTGCACAACTGTAAGTGAAATGCAGGTTAAGTCTAGATTTTTTTCTTTAATTATTGATAGATTGAAGAAAGCAGATATTAAGATGAAGATTGCCCTATCAGGGGATGAAAAGGATATTAAGAAGATAAACAATAAGTTTAAGATTAAAGCTAAGTCTATAGATATTGATTCTAAGTTTTTTATTGCAGATGGTGAGCAGGTATTGTTCTTGATATCTAACGGTAAGCTTCCAGATGAAGAGATAGCTGTTTGGCTTAATACGCCTTTTTTCACATCAACAATGAAATTTATGTTTGATGCTGCTGTTGGTGATAAAGTATAAATAAGTTGGAGGGTTAGATAGGAGATGGCAAAAAAAACGCCACAATTAACTTCTATGTGGGATCTGGGAAATATTAATGATGTAATCTTTTTTTTTAATTATAAAGTTAAATCATTAGGACTTTCTGTGGTTTATGATTCCTCAATTAAGGGCCATAGTTTAGAAACAGGATATTTTATTGGACCTAAGGATCTAAAAGCAAATCATGCAATTGAATTAAGAATTCTGTATGAAGATATATTGAGAAGATTTGATGAAAATGTGGTAAGAGATCTTCCAAGCATTGATAGTGTTCCGAATGTTAGAGATGGTTTATTTGGTATAGTTGAAAGAGAATATGAGGCTGGTGAAGTGAAGACATATGGAAGATTTTCACTAAGTGGTTTGGATGATGATTCGGAGGGTTTTTCTGTTTGGTTTGAAAACGATAAGATTTTCAGTTTTGATAGTGATCTTCATAAATCTAATGCTCAAGATGCGATTTCAGAGGCTAATTGCAGAAAGTTAGGAATTGTTAAATATGATGATGTAAATTTTGCGATTTCTGCTGCTTTTGATATATATTACTCTGGGCGTGATAAATAAACCCTTTAATTAATATGATTGATGATCTTGGGGAGGAGATTTTAGCAAAATGACTGGTGTTTATGTTATTTCTGGATTGGCTGCTCTTTATGTTGGGAGAACTTTGCATAATTGACATTTCCGAAGGAAATCGCGGCAAGGTTCTCTCTTAGAGTGGTTTGAAATTGCATTATTTCAAAGTTTTCTTGGATTATATATTGGGAACTTGATAAGTAATTGGTTGTCAAATTGATTGATTAATAAGATTTATAGACTTGGTTTTTCTTTAATTATTATGGGTATTATTTTTGAAGTAATTGATAAGATTAATAGAAAGATTCATTTATCTATGGAGAGATGGTCGCATATTAGACAACATCATCCAAATGTTGAGTATTCTGAAGAAGTTAGGGAAACTCTTTTGCATCCAGATAAGATTATCATGGACGAGAGAGAAGGTGTTGAAAATTGCTTTAAATATTTTAAGCATAAAAATCAGAAATCAAGATTTTTGAAAGTGGTAGTTAGATTTTTAAATACTAATGGTTTTGTTTTATCGGCACACTTTGTTAGAGATATAAGATGAAAGGTAAATTAAGCATTTATTATGATGAGGAAGGAGACTATATAGAGATATTTGTTAAAACAAAGAGGCCTAATTATGGAGAGGATATTGCATCAGGAGTTACTATTTTTAAAGATGAAGAAACTGATGAGGCTATAGGGGTTGGAATTCTAAATTTTAAGAAAAAGATGAATGATATAAACCAGATGGAACTTGATTTGCCATTTGAAATTAATTTCTCAGCTATTTCAGTTTAACTTATCAGCTCTATCTTCTTAATACTCATTTCATTAATTATCTTTTTATCTTTCCTTATAAAGTTCTTGAACCAGGTTTCGAAGCTAAGGTTATGAATTATTCTTGTATAAGCATAGCCTTTTTTTGTGAATACCTTTTTATGTGATTTCTTGAATCCTTTAATGTCTTTTGTGTTTGTTATTGGAGGTCCTTTGACTATGGTTGGTTTCTTCTTGTTTAAGGTAAAGTAGAAGTATGATTTGTTTTCTTCTTCACTATAAATGAACTCTGATCTCTTAATTATAAATTGCTTGGATAACTTTTGATTTAGGAAGTTGAAGAATTTTCTGCTTTTTGTTCCAGCAATGTCTCCTGCCTGTTTATTTGTTTCTATTACTAGAATATTAGAATCTTTATCTTGGAATTCTTTTAAAAAGTCTTTTTTTATGAAAAAGTTGCTACTTGGATTATTTATAAATTTCTTACAGGCATCTTGGAATTTTGTTAGGGTTTCCTTGCTTAATCCTGATGTGACGTTTCTTTCTTTGTAAGTAGGATCTATCACTATTATTGGGCCCTGTTTCTTTGATTGGTTTATATTTTCTAATAGGTCTTTTTTGTTTTTGTAATGTTTTCCATCATCAATTATAAGTTTTTCCTTGTTTAGTTTTGAGATTGCTTTGATGAAAGTTGTGAAATTCTTGTAGTGACAGATAAGTAATTCTAGAGCATATCCTGAGAATCCATGGATATAGGATTCTGCTCCATATACATTTTGTGCATGAGTGAATATTTTTGACAGCATTATTTCGTTTATTAGGGTTTTATTTTTTGAAACTTGATCTTTAATGTATTTGACATGAAAATAGCTGAGATCGGTTACGTTTTCAGATTCTTCAGGTTTATCTATTTTTAGTACGGGTATTATTTCTATTAATATCCCATCTATTGTTTTTTGATAATAATCTCTAGATCCGTGAATTTTTCTGAAATCTTTTCCGAGAGTTTTCCCAAGTAGGTTGGAGATTTTCTTGTCTCCATATTTTTTGTCGAATCTAACAAATATGTCGATATCATAAAGATCTTTTTTTATTAAGCTGCCTTTAGCTAGACTTCCTCCTAGAAATATGCTGGCTTTAACTTTCTTCTTTTTTATTTTTTCTTTCAATTGTTTTGAAAAATCTTTGTATATATTGTTAATTTTTTTTATTGTGTCTTCTGATGGTTTCACTAGTTCTAACTGATCTGACAATATCTTCTTAACCTCTTTTTTCATCTGAGTAACTAAGAAACCACGCCTTTTAAGGTGTGAGGTTACTCTAGATCCTAAAAACGAAGGTGCACCGTCGTTTTTTTGATACGAGAATTAAAAAAGCAAGTTATTTAAGTGTTATTGAGTGTTGTAAGAATTGTAAAAGTAGTTGAAGGGATTACTATATCGGGCCATTGATTTGATTTTGGGGCCTTCATAACATATTCATGGAATCCTATAATTATAGTTAAATCATCAACTATGCTCGATTCTGGTATGCCCGGCCTATAATTTAGATTTAGATTATTAGTCCTTCTATTGAATATGCTAAAAGATCCTTCTCTAAAGGTAGGATCGGAGTAATTAAAGGAGGCATCTTTCCATAAAATGTCCCTGATTAGATCACTATCCATTAAATCCTTTGTCTTCTGGTCCCAGAGATTGCTAGAATTATCATAATATCTAAACTCTAAGACAAGATTAATAGAACCGTCAGATGCATTTTCTCTCTCTAAATATAATCCATATAAAAGATCATCTCCCCTAAGATAATATTTTGTGATATTGTTTGGACCTCTAATCTGTCTAATTAATCCAAATTCTTTTTCTAGAAAATCATCCAAATTTCTAAGATTCCTCTCATCTAAATCATCTAAACCCTCCCCCATTTGAGATGATGCTTTAGTATTTAGCATCTTTTTTCTATGTCTTTCAGATATATAAAATGTTCTTTTATTACAATTATGCTTAAATATGGCTTTTTATTGCTTTGTTTATGGCTTTGAGAAATAAGGGTCTTGTAAAAACTGTTCAAGTTATTTTAGGTTTGGTGTTGCTGTTTTTTGGATTAAATGGATTTATTGGATTTATGGCTCTCCCTGAAATGAATCAACAAGCCTTGGGTTTTGTTAACTCGTTGTTTGCTGTGGGCTATATCTTTCCTATATTGAATGTTATATTTATCTTGACTGGATTGTTATTCTTATTTGATAGATGTGTTGCATTTGGGGCTATATTGATATTTCCTCTAACATTTAATATTGCATTATTCCATATCTTCTTGGAGATTAATAATTCTTTGATGGGATTTGTTGTGTTTGTTTTGAATCTTTATTTGATATACTCTTACTTTGATTCTTATAGGGGCATGTGCAGGTGAACGTATTTGCTCCACAGATGGCTTTTTACGATAGGTTCATTAATATAAGTTAATGAAAGCCACGCCTGTTCTGCTTGATGTATTGAGATGAGGTAATTTTAGAGCTATGGGCCTCGGGTTTTATGTGATTAGAATGTCTTGAACCAAATAAATTAGCAGTATCTATATCTTCACTCCCCTAAATAAATGGACTGTGTGCCCAACTGCTACGCCCCGCCTATGTAACTCCAAAGCTTTTAATGA
The DNA here is from genome assembly GCA_002688335.1 of Candidatus Pacearchaeota archaeon. Classification (GTDB taxonomy): domain Archaea; phylum Nanobdellota; class Nanobdellia; order Pacearchaeales; family GW2011-AR1; genus ARS1285. The sequence goes on from NZCQ01000012.1 coordinate 7,083, forward strand.
TGAAACCTTATGGGGTTCTAACAATTTTTTTAATTCATCACCCTTCATAACAAGACTAGGATTTTCAATTTTATTTTCTTCGATTAACTCCTTGCTCTCATTGTATAAATAAAACTCAAAACTAACCCCGTATTCTTCTTCAAATCTTCCATATCCCCTAAAGTCTATCAATGCTTCAGTTTGCTCTTTAAATCCTACAATAACCTCTTCCATTCTTAATCCACATTCTGTAAATAGTTCTTTAACAAGATCTAACGGTACTCTCCCCCCTAACTCTGTGATAATTGATCCACCTTTCTTAAGAACTTTTCTCGCGCTTTTAATATATGCATATTGTGCCCCCATAGCCCACTTGATAAATTTTTCTGGAGGATTATATTTATTATAAAGTGAGGAATCTAAAAATGTTCCTTTTTCTGCTCCCTTAGTTAAATCCTCTTCTCCTGTTGAGGGAAGATTAGGAATATTGGCATGAACAAAATCTACAAACGAGCCATTTTTTTCTATTGGTTCACAAAAAGAACCAACTAGGGGAGTTATCTTCATTTTTGAATCTTTAACTGTATTATTCAGATTGTGCATTGTCCCCTTAAGAATATCTCCGTCAACATCTGTTACGATCATGTGCTTAAGATCATCCTTAAAAATAAATTTTAATGCTATTGCTTCGACTCCACTACAAATTCCGACAATCCCTCCGCTCTCAATTTTCTTACCCTCCTTGTCAAAAAGAGTTTTCAGATGTTTCATTCCAACCGCGGTAAAATAGGCCCAATTATCCTCTATTTTCGGCTTGTATGGGTACATTCCATCTGTCTCAATTATAGTCAATTTACCTGTCTTAATTTTAGCCCTTTCAAATAAGGGAGTAATATCCACAATTTTCCCTTCAATTCTTTCTTCCATTTATTCCTAACAATCATATTATTATTAAATCTTCCCAATCGATAATATCTTTTTACATCTGCTGGAATGTTTTTACTTCATCAAATAAAATGGAGAGATTTAATTGTCTTTATCCAAAAATCTTTCAGCTTCTAAGGCTGCCATGCAGCCATATGCTGCAGCAGTTACTGCTTGTCTATAGGTATGATCATGGACATCTCCTGCTGCAAATACTCCTGGAACACTTGTTTGCATGCTTTCTTTTAGTGCGATATATCCCATTTTATCTAGTTCTACCTTGTCCTTGAATAAGACTGTGTTTGGAACATGGCCTATAGAAACAAATATGCCTCCTGTTGGAAGGGTTGTTTCTTTGTTTGTTTTGCTGTTTTTGATTATTATTGAATCTACCATTTTATCTCCTTTAATGCCTGCAACTTCTGAATCCCAATGAAATTCTATTTTTTTGTTTGCAAATACTTTATCTTGCATTGCCTTGCTAGCTTTCAATTTATCCCTTCTATGTACAACGTGGACTTTTGTTGCAAATTTTGTTAGGAAATTTGCTTCTTCCATTGCAGCATCTCCACCACCTATAACAAATAACTCTTTATCCTTGAATAAAGGGCCATCACAAAGAGCGCAATATGAAACTCCCCTTCCTGAGAAAGTTTTCTCTTCTTCCAAACCTAATTTTCTTGGATCTGCTCCTGTACAGATGATTGCAGATTTCCCTATGAATGTTTCTTTTGAAGTAGATACCTTGAAGGGTCTTTTTGTGAAATCTACATCAATAACTGTTTTATCTAAGATTGTCGTGCCCATGTTTTCTGTTTGCTTTCTCATTATCTTCATTAAATCCGGTCCTAAGATTCCTTTGTCGAAACCAGGATAATTTTCAACATCCGTCGTATTAACTAATTGTCCTCCCGGAAGTTTCCCAGATAATATAAGAACTTTTAATCCTCCCCTTGACGCATAAATTCCTGCAGTGTATCCTGCCGGACCTGCTCCGATAATTATTAGATCATAGGTATCAACCATTTTTATAATAGATTTAAATGGTAGAAGTTTTTAAAGTTTTACTCGTCTTCTCTTAATCTTCTTAGAATTTCTAGGTAATTTCTTTTGTATTGGGAATCTTGATCTAGACTTGTCATGAGGCAGTGATAGGAGGTTAATAAAGGGGTGGTGTCAAATAGTCCTATTGATGATACCTCTTCTTGTGTTAGAAATAGTTTCTTTTCTTCATCTATACTCCATGAATAATGTACCCTATGTTTTCCATTATCTGTGGATCTTCCATAAAAATCGGTGATATTCATTCTCATCATCAATTCGTTTAGATGATCATGATCTATCTCCACCCTAGCTATCTTGTTTTTTATTTCTAATATGTTAGCTAGAGTTTCTTCCAATGGACTGGGAAGAAGATGTCGTGGATTTTCTGAGTCTAGGTCTTGTGGAGAAAATTTCTTACCCCTCCAATAGTTATGTAAGTACGGAACTAGAGGAAATTCTTCGATATGATCAAATCCTAAATTGAATCTTTGTTCTGGCAAATAGGAATTGTTTGTAAGCAATAGTTCTCCATCTTCCAATGAGAATTCATATATTTCAGACATATTAAGGGAATAAATTTGAGGTTTAAATGAATTGTGGTTACTAGTTATCAGTTGGATTCTCTAACTCATTCAACTTCAGAGAAGTTGAAGATTTTGATGCGATTTTCTTCGAAAATTGGGGTTATTCAAAACCCTCTATAGAATTATCTTCCCTTCTATCAGTTTCTTCTTCATGATCCTCTTTCTTTTCTTCTCTACTCTCTTGAAGAGTTTGATCAAACAATTTATAATGGCTTTTTTTGTTTTTTTCTTTATCCTTATCCACCTTCATAGAAGAACTTATGTCTATAACATATTTTCCTTCTCCAAGCTTATAAATTAAAGGCCTGTTTTTATCAAATAGATTTACGATATCTATTTCAAACTTTCCTGGCTGCAATACTCTTACAGATTCAAGATCTAAGATTACCGGTTCGTCTGGTTTTTCTGTTAGTCCTGTTAACTCTCTGATGTCTTTTTCTATCTGATCTTTGTCTGCATGATCTAGTTCTTGCATAACGCTTTTTAGATCTTCCTGAAGTTCGTCGTATTTTTCCTGTCTAATATAATAGAAGAATCTGCTGCCACAAGGGCATCCCTTTAGTAAATTCTCAGATGCATCTGGATATACTTCAGAACACTTCGTGCATTGGTGAGGCATGATTTTATGAGGAATGTAGAGTTATTAAGGTTTGTTGTTTTTTTGGAAGATTTTTAATATCAAGGATTTTCTTCTTTAACCATATTCAGGTATTTTTCTAGATTCTTGTAATCATCTTTCCTATCTAATAAACAGACTAATACAATATTAGGTTCTAAGATAACATAAATCAATCTTGTTTCAGATCTAAAAATAGAGAATCTAATTCTGAAGACTTTAGAGTATTGTTTTGAGCGAATTCTTTTGTATCTATAAGGATTTTCCTTAATTAATCTAATCTTATCGTTAATTATTCTTTTTGATTTTTTATCTAAATCTAAAACTTGATCCTGGAAAAATCTTAGAGCTTTTATTTCATAATTCATTCTAACAGAGTTTTTTTAAGTTCCTCCTCTGAAACTAAATCATCTTTTTTTATAGATAATCCTATTAAAGAATCAATTAACTCTATCTCCTTATCACTTAGGGTCTCATCAAATTCGTTATTCTCGAAAACTTTTTCTCTGATGCTTTCGGCAGCTAATTCTTGCATATTTTTATAACCGTAGATTTCTGCATACTTTCTTGCTGCTTCAATAAGATTCTTTGATAGTTTAAGATTTATTTGCTCTGCTTCCATAATATCAATAGATATCTATTGATATTTATATATTCTTCTATTTTCTATGAAATGCTGTGTTAAGAAATGCTAATCTCACTTACCTCTTCCTTCTATAAATTCTTTTAGAATTTTGATCACATCTTCCTTCTTGCTTGGAAGGAAGGTTATGGATCCTGCGAATTGATGTCCACCGCCGTCAACAAATGCTTCTGGGAGTTTTTTGTTTATTGTTGATATGAGATCATGAACACTGAAATTGGATTCCTCTGTTGCTCTAAGAGTTATTGCGGTGTTCATGATTCCGGCTGTAACTAAATTTGTAGTTTTCTTTGTTTTTTGTAAGTCATCATGAACCATTCCCACACACATTCCAGGTTTAGGATAGAAGCCAAATCCTGGGAATGTGTTTTCAATGTCAATGGTTTGTAATGTAGTGGTTCCAAGTTTTTCTTGTTTTGCTGCACTAACTCCGATTTTGAGTCCTTTTGCTTCAAGTTTTCTAATATGGGGAGCCATTAAACCCACTAACGCTTTTTGTTTTTCCCTTGGTTCACCAAATATAACCTCAATATATTCTCTTGCTTCCATGAATCTAAGCTTTGCTGAAACAAAGTCTATCACTGTGGAGATATCCCCTAGAAGATCATTGCTATATCCTTCCTTTTTTGCAAGACTTATGTAATCATCTACTGCTTTTTTGTTAGCTAAATCTATCCTATCTGCAAGTCCTGCCATGCCTGCAATCTGAGTAACATTTTTTACATCTTTATTAATTAATCTAGCGAATTCTGTGCAAAGCATGCCTGCACTAAAGTGAGATCCATCTTCTCCTACTAGGAATGGATTGATGTGTGTTAAAACTTCTGAAGAGATTACATCCTCTTCTGAGAAATGGTGGTCTACAACTATAAAATCCATTCCGTGAACTTTTCCGTGCTTTATTGCCATTAAATCTTCTGGGCTTGAACCGTTATCTGCTATGATTACTAATGGCATCTTATTAGAGAATTTTGCAACATTTCTTAAAGATTGAGCTGCGTCTCTTATTGAGTCATCTATTTCATAGAACGGTGCTGCGCAAGGAGCCCTAAGAAAAAACTCCCATCCGGCCTTGTCCGAACCATGTTCTTTGATGATTAAAGGTAGGATTGCACGCTCAAGTGCAAAACCAGAGGAATATCCATCAGTATCATTATGATGTCTGACAATTAGAGGTCTTTGTTGAATTATTGCTAATCTTATCTGAGTTGCTGCCTGTATGAATTTGTCCCTTAGTTTATCCAAAATTGGACTCTTTATTAAAAATGGGATCTCATCAACTTTAGCTCTTTTTAACTGTTCAGCCTCTATTCTCTTCACTAGTTTTTTATGGTCTGCTTCAGATAATTTCTCAATTTTTTTTATTTCCCCTTCAATTTCTCCATTATACTCTCCAATTTCTATTATTGATTTAATGCTATCTCCTTCATTGATCTCTGGGTATGCTCTGTCTCCCGGTTTGTCAAATCCTTTCAGAGATAATGTTCCAGAGGAATCTGTCACTACGAAAATGGTTGGCCCGCCTGTTTGGACAATTTTCCCTACTGTACCAACTACTTTAACCCTTTGTTTTGTTAAATCAGAGTTTATTTCTGTTATTGAGATCTCTTCCGGATCTTTGAAGGATTTGAAATTGTCCTTACTAAATTTCTTATTGCTTTTTGAGAAATCCTTCTTCTTGAATTTATTGTTGAATTTCTTATTTTTCATATTGTTTATTGTTTAAGTTAGTTTTTAAAGATACTGTTTTATGATTTATTTTACCACTCTCAAACAAAACTAAATGTTTAAAAACACTTTTTTGTTGTTTCCAGTAGGGATAAGAAGGAGGTTAATATGGAAGAAGAAACAAGTCAAGAGGAATCTGCTGGTGCTGAGGAAGGTGCTGGAGATGCTGCTGCCGAACCTGCTGCTGAAGAGGGAAGCACGGAAGAAGAACCTGCTGAATCTGAAGCAGGTGCTGAAGAGAGTTCGGAAGGTGCTGGAGATGCTGCTGAGGAGCCTAGTGCAGAAGAACCTGCTGAAGAAGCTAGCGATGAGGCTGGTCCTGATGAAGGAGCTAGTGAATCATCTGAAGATTCTGCGGAAGGTGGTGAAGATACTGGAGAAAGTGATGGAGGATCAGAATCAGGAGATTCTGAGGATAAAGAATAATCATAAATTGTGATTTATCTAATTCTTATTTTTTATTTTTTTGTTTGTGATCTTACCTAGATTTAGCTCTCGAAATTGATTTCATCCAATTTCTTTGCTAGAGATATTATTAGTCCACACTATTCATCTCGCCAAATTATTTACTCTCCCTATGAAACATTACCAATATGAGCTAACGGATAACCCTAACGGAGTTGGGTTTGAGAGCTGTAAATTGATATCAAAAACGATGGCCGCCACACCTTAAAAACTGCGGTTTGATACAGGTCTCGTTTCCATCAAGATCCGTATGATCCTGTGGCCACAAAAACCAGATAGATCTTTGTGGGTTAAAGAATTGGAGATCTTGAAAATGTTAATTATCTGGGGTTCTTTTAAATAATTTGAAATGTATTATCAAATAATTGTCTGATTTAAATTATTTCTAGCTATTTCGTTTATAGAATCTAATACATAATCGCTTTCTAGTGCAAATCCTAAGCTTTCACCAGTAATTTTGAAATTATTAATCCCTATAACTTTTCCATCAGAGTTTATTAAAGGGCCCCCAGAGTTTCCAGGGTTTAGTGCTGCATCTGTTTGTATATATGCAGGAAGGTTGTTTGTCCCTATTCTGTTGATTCCAGAGACTATTCCTTCAGATACTGAAAACGATAAGCCTAGGGGATTTCCTATGGCGATTACTTTTTCACCTATCTCAACATTTTCAATTTTCTCAAATTCTAATGGTTCAAAATTTCCCTCTATCTTTAGTAATGCTAAGTCTAATTCTGTATCATAGCCAATTAATTCCATAGTTTTGACTAATCTATCAGAAGTTAGTGCGCTTGCGAAGCTGGCTCCAGATAAAACATGCGCATTTGTAATTACATAACCATCACTTGTTATTAGGAATCCGGTTCCTTGTGCTACGTTTGTTCTAATGCTCACTACTGATTCAACAGCAGTTCCTATTATTCCTGAGAAGTCTGAACTTGCCTTTGCTTTTAATTGATTTATTTCTGTTTCCAAGCCCTCATTAATTTCTAATAAACTATTAGTTAGTTGGTTTATCTTGTTTTGTAAGTCTGCGTTGTTCTTGTCTAGCTTTATGTTTAGCTGATTTTCTAAATTTGATATATTCTCAATCGTGTCATTTATTTTTAGCCATAATGTGGTTAAGAAAGCTGATTGAAGGAATAATAAGAATAGAAGCAGGAGAATAACATGGACTATATATTTCTTAGACCAGTGTTCATTACTCGTGTGTTTTTTACGGGACATGTTTTCATCTCTTTTTAATAATAAGGTTTGAAGGATTTAAATATGTTTTTGAAAGGTAAACTTTTGCATTTTACACTTAATTTACTGCAAAAGTTTCCTACTTGAACTTTTGTTAAATCCCCTTCTAAACCACCAAAGTCCGTAATGAAAGCGCAAAAGTTCAAGAAAGGTGGAAGAAGATACAATGAAGGGTTATTAATCTGTTCTTCTTGGTAGTTTGTAAACCCTTCTAGTTTCTAGATCACTTATGATGCAAGGGCCACAAAATATACTCTCTCTTACATAAAAATCGTCTAATCCACAAAACCCATCGGTACGTGCTTTTTTTGAGCCCATCCCATGCATACTTCCTAATATTGCTCTGGGGGAATTTGAGGTATTTACTAGCTCGCATATTGGAACATAGGTTCCATCAGCAAAAACAAGATGGCCGTAGGCAGCCAGTACTTTTGATAGTCCTTCACTTGTGTATTCTCCATGAGCCGTCCCTTTCAACCAGAGGCCGGCATTCTTTCTTTCTCCTTCGTATTCCACTTCTCTTCCATGACTTTTTATTCTGTTTAAGAATTTTCTCCATAATTGTGCATGACTTAAGTCTTTTTGCCATGTCGCTTCTAAAACCGATGTTCTCGGGCTTGGTTCTCCTATTTCTGATTCTTCAGATACTCCAAACCTATAAGATCCTGGTTTAATTTGATTGCCTCCGAGAATGTTATTCAGAATATAGCTGTCGTTTCGATCTGCAATCAATCCAACTAATTTTCCTTGATTTATGATTGGGATCCTCCCAGGTTTTATCCCTTCGTGATCAATAGTATATCCCCCCCAAGACCTTCCTCCGTTTATCTTCTTTCTGGGATTACAAGTTATAGTTAGATTTTTATTTGCAACAGGAGTATTGATATTTTCTATAGTAAATGAGTTTTCAGAAGGGTCGTCGTTATTTAAACAACTGAAATGTTCTGTAAGTCTATCTGAAGAGCAAGAATGAATTATCGCCTCGTGGAGATGTGTTGAGGCGACATCAGGTTCTAAGTAGGTTTCCCAATTTCCTGTATCAACTGATATTGCATTAGGGTTATTGAAAAAGAGATTATAATCTTTGTTAAGCTGTTCTGCACCCCTCAATAGAATGTCTCTCTGTTTTCTGATATCCGGACTTGTAATACTTTTTGCCCAGCGTATATCGGATTTGCCTGTTTTTGGGTCCATGAAGAATATTCTTAGATTCGCCCGATACCCTGAGAAACAGTCTCTTACAAGGGTTCCCTCAGAGTTTGCATATCTTTCTACCTCATTAATGGCAGTTATTTCTGCTAATGTTCCAAATCCATTTTTACCTACCTCGTTGTCTCCAATTAGAGATTGGTCAATTTCAGAAAGCAGATTTTGGACTGAACTTCCCGGAAGAACTGGCTGATTGGTCTCTCTCAAGTAGACTATTGGATCTCTTTTTTCCATTGAGAAAAATAAGGTGCACTTTTCTAATGAATCTCTTGTTATCTTTCTCTTTTTTCCAGATGGAGAAGTGACAACGAGACTCTCTAAATGTCTTCCTTCATTAAAAGTATTCGCCTGAGATAAATGTGTAAAGAAACTTTCGTAACTTTCTAACCTTGCTTCATTATACATTCTTTGTAGGCTTTGTTCTAAAGATTCTGCAGAGATTTTCCAGGGGCTGCCTTCTTCTATCTTCTTTATATTAATTGCGTATCCTGTTCCATCGGTATTTCCAATCCTAGATTCTACGATAAGAACATTGGTTATTGAAGGTGGAACAATCTCGGTTTGCTGTAGAAATCCGTTACTACTTGAATATTTCTCTGTTGTTAGGGTAAAGAGTCCTGCAAAGGCATGCTTCTCCCTAGGTATTGGAGAGACCCTTGATTTTGTTTTTGGGGGTATTGGTTTGTTGTCCCACTCCTTTGTTTTCCTACTTAATACCTTAAGTATTCTATCATTTATTGTAGTTGAGTTTGTCATTTTTTATTTAATGTATCAAAAAAACGATGGCGCGCCACATCTTAAAAGATGTGGTTTGTTACGGCGCCTCGTTTCCGACAAAATCTATGATTTTGAGGGCCACGAAGATCTACTTGATTTTCATTGGTTAGGATCTACAGTAATCACCACACTCTTTAGAGTGTGGTTTTCTCAGATTACTGAGATATTAAGAATCAAGTTTTGGGGCACTAACCAAACAACAATCCACCCACCTGCTTTTCAGCGAAGTTCGAAGTTCTCTTGGATTTATAAATTTTGTTGTAATTAGTACTGATTGCAAGATCTCTTCTAGGAGAGAAATGTTTATAAGTGGCTCATTTATATGAACCTCATGGACCCTCTGGAGTTTTTAGATAGAAAGATGAATGAAGATGTAAGATATTCTTTAGTTTTACCTTTGAGTTTGAATCTTCACAGATTTGTGCGCGACCATCAAGATTATACAAAACCAAGACTATTAATAAGAAGCTTAGATGAAGTAGGTTTTACTACGGGTGTGAGATTAAATGATAACTATGATCCTGCATTGATTGATAAATACGATCAATTAATGAGGGAAATAAATGATAAACCTTGTGAAAAAGTTAGTAGTGAGCTTGAATTATTAGACCGACTAGATAATTATAGTAAATTTGAAGTAATGTTGCTTGCAGATCGGGCAGAGGAAGGATTGTATAAAGCAATTGCTAGTGTTCATCCTGATAAAGAGCAAGTAGATAAACTTCCCCCATTCATTAAAAAAGAATATGATGAAAATGGGTTTGCGGTAACATATGCAATTAATGAAAAAGCTTTAAATTGTTCGATGTCTGGTGAGGGGATCAATATGGAAGTGGTAGGATTACCGATTACTGATTCAGAACTTCAAGGTATAGATATTCAAAATTTAATGAATAAATTGTTTGGCATTACCGAATAATAAATTGCTTTTAATCCCACAAACTTTAAATAAAGAATCACTTAGATTATAGTATGGATGGAAAAAAGGGGCCGTTGAGTGGACTAATAGGAGATACTTTGTCCGGATTAAGTGATGGTGGGCAAAAACCAACTAATAATGTTGTTAATTCTGATGAAAATATGAATGAAGTTGTTATGAATGCTTCTAAATCTAATGAGGGAAATGTTGATAGGAAAAATGGTGGGAGCATTAATGCTGATGAGTCAATTAAATGGTTTTCTGAGTTGAATAACAATGATGTGGGCATTGGGGGTGGGAAGGGTGCTAGTTTGAGTGAGATGTATAATGCGGGATTTCCAGTTCCTCCGGGTTTTGTGGTTACAGCCAAAGCTTTTGATTATTTTATGAAAAAAACAGGAATAAAAGATAAGATAAGTGAGATTTTGAGTAATGTTGATATAGAGGATACTGAAGGATTGACTAATACTTCTAAGGAAATTAGAGAGTTGATCGAGAGTAAAGATATTCCAAGCGAGATTAGTGATGAGATCATTGATTCTTACAATATCTTGAGTAGTGAGAAAATTGAGGAGAAAGGAGTTAATCAGGATGCTCTTACTATTTTGAAGAATTCTTTTGAGCCGATTTTTGTTTCTGTTAGATCTAGTGCTACTACTGAAGATTTAGCTGATGCAAGTTTTGCAGGTCAACAAGAGAGCTTCCTTAATATTAAAGGGAGGGATAGTTTGATTCTTCATGTAAAGAGATGCTTTTCATCGCTATATACGCCAAGAGCAATTTATTATAGAAAAAAGAAAGGTTTCAGTGAGGGGGAGGCGTTGCTGGCTGTTGTTGTGCAGAAAATGGTTGATAGTGAGAAATCAGGAGTGGCATTTTCCAAGAATCCATTAAAAAATGATGGAGGGATTGCAATAGAGGCTGTTTTTGGTTTAGGAGAGGGAATAGTTAGTGGAAGGATTAAGCCAGACCATTATATAGTTTCTGAAGATTTGAAGATTGAGAGTGTTGATGTGGCCGATAAGAAGATAGCTATTGTTAGATCTGCTAGCGGAGAAAATGGAATTGCAAAATTGAATTCCGAGAGAAGTAATCAGCAAGTTTTAACAAATGGAGAGATATTAGAGGTTGCAAATTACGCTCTTAAACTAGAGGATCATTATAAGAAGCCTCAGGATATTGAATTTGCAGTGGAGATGAGTAAAGTTTACATTGTTCAATCTAGACCGATAACCACTTTAAAAAATATAAGTGGAGGGGGTAAGAAATTAGAAGGCAATGTGATTCTTAAGGGCCTTGGAGCTAGTCCGGGGGTCGGAGTCGGAGTTGTTAGAATTATAAATTCTATGGAAGAACTTGTTAAGATTAAGAAAGGAGAGGTCTTAGTTACTGAAATGACCAATCCAGATATGGTTGTGGGGATGCAAAAATCTGTGGCTATTGTGACTGATGAGGGGGGAATGACCAGTCATGCAGCTATTGTAAGTAGGGAGATGGGGATACCTGCAATTGTGGGGACTAAAGAAGCAACAAAGATATTGAAGGACGGAATGAAGATTACTGTTGATGGTTTTAATGGNGNGGTTTATGAAGGNCAAGTAGGTGAGACAACTCTTGCAGAAGTTAAGGNNGCTGTTGAAACTCAAAGTATAAATGTTAANGTAATTGTNGACATNCCAGATTATGCNGAAAGNGCNGCTCTTTCTGGAGTTAAAAGTGTTGGTTTAATGAGGCTTGAAGGNGTGATTGCTAGCTCAAATAGACATCCNNTAGNTTATGAAAGTAGTGGAGAGTTAGACAAGTATACNNGATTNTTAGTTGAAGGNNTTGNGAAGATTGCTAAANAATTTGATAAAATNTGGATTAGGGCTAGTGATATNAGAACTGATGAGTACAGTTCGTTAAAAGGTTCTCTTGAGAGGGAGATTAATCCTATGTTGGGGTTCCACGGAGTTAGGTTTAGTTTGAAACATCCTGAGATATTGAGGTCTGAATTATTGGCTGTTAAGAATGTTGCGGACGGGAATCCTGGTAAAAAGTTTGGAGTTATGTTCCCTCAGATAATAAGTATAGAAGAGGTTAAAGAATGTAAGAAGTATTTTGATGAGATTAAGGCAGATAATATGAAATTTGGAGTGATGATTGAGACTCCAGCAAGTGTTCAAATCATTGAGGATATATGTAAGGAAGTTGATTTTGTATCCTTTGGTACTAACGATTTAACACAATACACGCTGGCTGTTGATAGGGGAGAGGATAATGTTCAGTATTTATATAATGAACTTCATCCAGCTATTTTTTCTCAGATAAAGAAAGTTATAGAAGTTTGTAAGAAGAATGATGTTGAGACAAGTATTTGCGGTCAGGCAGGAAGTAAGAAAGAGATGGTTGAGTTCTTATTTGAGAATGGAATTGATAGTGTTTCTGTTAATGCTGATGCTGCATATGAAGTTTCTAGTCTAATTAAGGAATTGGAAGATAATAAACCTAGTGTAGAGAAGATTGCTANGGAANATATTAATAATAATGTTGAAAGANAATCCAGTGAAGNTATTGAAGAATCTCNAGATAANTATAATGATCGTAAGGTAGAAATTGAAAGTGTCGATCTTAGAGAAAACCATAATTTAAAAGTTGTTGAGGATAAAAAAGATGGGGGTGAAAATGAAGATGAAGAAGAGGGGAAGAGGTTAAGAAAGAAGAAGAAATGGGAGAAGTTTAAGAAGTGGAAAGAGAAGAAGAGAAGATTGAGAGAAGAAAAAAGGAAGCAGAAAGTAGTGGGTGATGTAGAGAATGGTGGTGAGAAAATGGAGGATGAAGGTAGGAATGGGGCGGATGGTAATGGTTGGGGTAAGAAGGGGGCGGTAGATTTGGAGATTAGTAAAGATAGTCCTGCAGATAAAGGGGATAAAGATGAATCCAATAGCAAGCTTCTAGGAGATAATATTGAAGTTGAGGCGGAGATGAGCAATGTTAAGGAAGATAAAGTAGAGAAAGAGAGTGTCAGGGAAGAGAATAGAATAGAGGATGGTGACAAAATCAATCCTATAGATGATTTGGGTGACATTGAAGAACATGCTGAGGATATTGAAGATGAAGTTGAAAGAGACCATGAAAAGGAGATTGAAGATAAGGAAAGAATTGAAGATAGAATAGAAACTAATGTTGAGAAAGTCGAAAATGAAGGAGTTGGTAAGGTTGGAGGTAATGAGGTTGGAGAAATTGAGAGTGAGGATAAACAAGGGGATAAGTTCGAAGATGAAGATGACTCTAAATCTTCAGATTTTGAAGAAATAGGAGTGTATAAACCAGAAGAGGATGATAAAGAAGATAAAAAAGAGGATAAATATAACTATAATTTCGAGGGATATGATTAATGTTACTACTGCATAGTTTATACCGATCGATAGGTTTAAATACTAGTTTTGCTTGTGAAAAGTAAGAAAATGGTAGAAGGAAATGCATTGCAAAAGTTTGCAGACAAATATGGAGAACTAGAGAATACTAAAGAGCTTTATGGCGCGGTAGTCAAAATAGAAGCAGCCAAGAATAAAGCAAGAGAGATTATGAGGGACAAACACAATATTGAACCTGATGAAATAGAGGACATGATCAATACCGGACAATATTTGGGTTTCTTAGAAGAAGATGGGATCACCGATGCTGCTGGAAGTTTAGAAGAGTTGGTTAAGGATGAAAAGTTTGATGAGTTTTTATCAAATATCCCTTCCAAGTTATTGGAAGAATCATTGGAAGAATATGCTCCCTTGGCTAGTCCAGGTTATGAAGAATTTGCAGATGCACATAGAACAGTCTTGAAAGATGACAAGATTAAGGCTCTTCGTGAACATTATACTGCAAAATATAAGGTAGGAAAAGATCATCCAAACTCGAAAAGATTAAACGAAATAGGAGATTTGTTCTTGAATATGTACACTAAAAACTCAGATCCAGAGGTGATAAACCGAAGATATCAGATAATGAACAAAGAGAAGGTTAAATATTTTCTGGAAAAGAAAGATGAGGAAGGCTTTTTAGCAGGATATATCTCAAAGATAATTCCTGGAGATAAGAAGGTTGCATATGCTTCAAATATGGTCGATAAATTGATTAAAGCCCAGAAAGCTCAAGGTTCAAATTTGGCACTAGGTGCTTAGTTTATTTTTTATTTTTAGGATCACTCTAGAATATCATCTAAGATTTTAACAGTTGTTTTAAAGAACTCTTCTGATTTGCTTTGAAAGTCATCAATTATCTTTCCGTTTATATCTTTAATTGCTCCGTGAACTATCTGTTTATGAACTTGAGTTATTTCTTGGAAATAAGATATGAACTTTTTGTTTAATAGGCCTTTGCTTACTAAATGTTCTCTTAATAATTCAGGTATTTTCTCTGGGCTTGGGGGGAGGATTTTTATGGCCATTAATAGTGCTTGGGAAGATTCAACAAAAGACCAATAACAACCCTCTATAGAACTGAGTTTGGAAACTTTGCTTCTTAGTATGTGGTTTGGAACCCTATTAAGTATAGCATGAATTGATTCTGGAGTGGGTTTAATTTTTCCGTCTTGTAGAAGCATTTTCAACGGCATGAAAAATCCGCCAATATCTATTAGGGCTTCCCCATATCTTATTATATTAATTATTGTTGGATCTCCTTTCTGTAAATCCTCCCACCATGTTGTTAGCTTAACTGTGTTAATGTGAAGGTCCTTCTTGTAGGGATTCGATTCTATTAGTTTTCCTAATTCTTCCCTATACCATTGTATGAACTTTTCATCAAATCTAACCGATGCATCATCAACTAAAATAATTAAATCTATATCTGATCCAACTACTCTTTTATTTTTTGCAGTTGAGCCAAATAATATGACGGATTTTATTAGATTGCTATATTTCTCATAAACTTTTTCAGCAAAATCCATCGCAATATCTCTACTTGTTTTAAGTTTGAGAGTTTTATGATGTTCTTTATCTTGTTTTTTAGAACTATCTTTAGTTGATTTCTTTTTCACCATCTTTAATTCTAGTAAGCAGAGGTTGTTTTTAAATTTGTTGTTTGGAGCATTAATATTGCATAGGTCTATTATTAATTTTATCAATCATCAGTGGATTTAATGGTATCAACGAAATGAGACGTGGAACAATAAAGTTCTTATTGATAAATTAAAAATAAAAATCCCACCGTTCGCTTCGCTCACTTCGCAGCACATCGAGAATCTTTGATTCTCGAGCATGTCAACTCTAATGAGTTGCCATAAGTTGCAAGGTATTTTTAACCTCCAACTTATTGCGCCCCATACCCCTCGGAGCAAGCTCCGGAGATATTAAACCCAGTTGGAGGAATAAAAAAATAAAAAAAGAATTTATTTTAGATCTTCCCATCTCTTGCATCTTGGGCAATAATATCTTCCCCAGCTCACAAAGACTGGTTGGTCTTTGTGAACCTTGCAATTGGGAGGTTCATCGTTATCACTCATTTTTTTGCCTCTGAAGGTAGGTTGTATTAATGATTCTTATTTATAAAGCTTAGCTGTCTTTGAATAGTGGTTAGAATTTGTAGATAGATATTTAAAGTAATTTTATATTTGCACTTTGGAATAGTTAATTTTATATTGTTCATTCGCTTGTTTGTATTATGAAATTGCCTGAATTATGGGTGACCTATCTTATAGGAATTTTGATGGGTTTTGTTTTGTTTTCTTATTTGGGAGTATCTCTAAGATGGAGTCTTGCACTTGGATTTATTGGAGGATTTTTATTTTCATTTATAGACAGGGGTTTGAGGGGAAGTAGTTATGAACATTCTAGAATAAATGCTGAAGTTCACCATGAAGAAATTGATCCCAGATTCTCACATCCTAACGATGATGTTATAGAAGCTCAGACTTGGGAAGTTTTTAATAAGGTTTGAATATCAGAAAAACAATGGGCCACCCCCACCTAAAGGTGATGGTTTCCTGATTACTCAGATGAGAATTCTTAAATACTTTTTCTTGTTTGTTTTATCATGGGAAAAGTTTTAGTTTTTGGTAGTTTTGATTTAATACATCTAGGACATAGATATTTCTTTAAAGAAGCTAAGAAAATTGGAGATACATTGATAGTTGTAGTTGGAAGAGACTCTACTGTTGAGAGAGTTAAAGGAGAGAAACCTTGGTATAACGAAAATGAAAGATTAGAAGATGTTAAGAAAATAAAGGAAGTGGATAGGGCTTTTTTGGGTAGTAAGGGGGACAAGTTTAAGATTGTCGAAGATATCAAGCCGGATGTTATTGCGTTGGGATATGATCAAGATAGTTTTACAGATAACTTGGAAGAGGAATTAAAAAAGAGAGGTTTGAGGATTAAGATTGTTAGATTGGAAGGTTATATGACTGATAAATATAAGAGTAGTTTGTTGAAAAAGGGAGATAGATGATGGATATCAATGTTAATAATCATTTTGAAAGACAACAATATTTATAATGTAATCTAGGTTCAGTAGTAAATGGGAGAGAGTCAGTCAAGATATAGTATTGTAGAGCGTCTTACTACACGTAAGCTTGAGATTATGAACGGTAAGTCTAAGCTTAAACAAGATGTCAAAGAAAAAGAGCAGAATATTGCTAGATTGAAGAAAGATTTGGAGAATTGGAAGAAGGATGTTGAGGAAGATAATAAAAGAGAAGAAAGAAGGCAGGAGCTTATGATTAAAAGAGCCGAGCAAGAATATAAGAACTCTCAAGATCAATTGACCGATAAGGAATCTGTTTATGATAACCAGATTAGCGCAATTGATGAAGCTTTAAATTCGATAGAGGAGATAAGCAAAACTTCTCCAACTACGCAATAATTATAGTTTGTAAAAAATATATATTGCCATGTGCTCCACAGACTACTAATGGGAGAAACAAACCAAAGCCATGTGCTGGTCCCCTAAACAGGTTCGATTCCTGTGTTCCGGCAAGAAAATCTTGTCGGAGGGGTGTTCTTCTATATGTCTAAAAAGGGAATTTTATTCTACCATTTATGACATGTTTAATCCATGAGATAATTAAAAGTAATCCCATTAAAATTAAAGTGAATGAGGCAATGATTGGTGCTGAGGCAGAGGGGATCATATTTACCCATGAGCTTTCATAATAATGAATTACAACTAAAAGTAATCCTAAAGATGTAATTACAATTCCAACTAAAAATAAGTAATGGATGCTGGTCTGTTTTTTCTTTTTTAATGGCTTCATTTTTAATGATAATTCCTGTAATTCTATAAAACTTATTGAATCGGAGACTTGTTAGTCCAGATCAATTTCATTGGTTCGGTGAAATAGCTAGATCGAACTACTGGTTCGGTGTGCCAGCGAACCTTCCACGATCGCCTGCGATTTCTCCGCCTAACTCTACTGGTAGATTCTGGAATCCTGCTCCATAAAGATTATGGTGGACAGATGGACTGATTGGGCCTTGACCTGAAAAATAATTTCCGTAAGCACCCGTATTCGCCCAACCAGGTGCTTGATCCATAGCATAAATCGGAGAGTCCATTCCTTCAATACTCGGCTTAAATGGATTTCCGCCCCCCTGGGTTGAGAAGAACTCCCACCAATTTCCTGCCTCCACGATCTGGCTTCCCTTAAAACCAGTTTTCTTAATCTCATCCATCATTGGCTTGAGTGGAACGTTTCCCATTCCCATAGGTAGTTCTGTATGGTCTAAACCGAAGTTATCTGATAGGTGAACGTGTTTAACAAAAGGGGCGACTTTTTTTGTTTCAGCTATAACATCTTTCTCAGAATAACCTTTCTTTCTCATCATATTTATATGGCCGACATCCCATGTGGCTCCGATCATATTGGCTGCTACACCCTTTGCTTGCGATTGAGACATGCCACTCTTATGTAAGTTTTCTGTTAGTTTTTTTCTAGATGCTTCAATCAAATTCTTAAGATCTTCTCCAGTTGATAGCCCTTCTCCGCCAGGAGGATTTTCGATACTAATTATTGGTGCTGTGTTTCCATATTCCTTATAAGCTTTCTGAGCAACATTAGCAAAAGTTTCTGCAGATTTCTCTATTGCGAAATCATTTAAGGGTCTAAATGTGGCTGGAGCTGATTTAACTAATGCTAAACTTCTTAACCCATTGTTAACTACTTCTCTCAATTTGTTAATTTGGTTTGGATCGTTCTCAAAATCTTTTTTAATAGTCCCTTCCGCATATTTGGCAAATTTCTTCAAAGTTTCCATGTCTTCTTTATTACCTTCTCTTTTACTTGCCAACCAAGCTTTGTCAAATAGGTCTCTCATTCCCCTATAAGTCTCTTTCATATAAACATGACCATAATCTATTTCTCTTTGAGCATCTCGGATTTCTTTTTTATCTTCTGAATCTTTGACTAAATCGACGTCCCATTGCTGTATTTTCGGTATTTCTTTATCATTCACTATCTTGCCCCCGATATTTATCCTATTTAGAGCACCTTCACCAAAATTCGCAGTGTTATTAAGCCGAGATAATTGGCTCAACCAAGTATCTTTATTTATTTTTTCTAATTCTGCTTTTGGATCATAGTCTATCCTTTCTCCGGTGAACTTTCCTTCTTCTCCGAGGTATCTTTGTTCATCAGCTATTGGTCTGATTTGACCTGTTGATTCATCTATTATCATTAACCCTTTTTCAACCCTTTTACCATCTTCAATAGTATGGGGCTGGAATTCTGGAAGCCCTGCTGTTGAATGAAAGGTTACGTTAACATTTCCCTTAGGATCTAATTTGTGAGCTCTTAAAATGGTCGACTCTATCTGGTTTTCAACACCCACCCGATTCTCTTCTGTAAATCCTCCTTGCTGTTCTACTCCGGAAGCATTTACCATTGGACCATGTAATGTTGGCTTTACTCCAGCAAGTTTTGTTAATCTATGAATTTCATCTAGATGTTGATCTGGAATAGATTCCATAGTCCTGCCTTGGATGCCTTGTATCTCGACTACTTTCTGTCCGGGATTCAGTTTTATGTTCAGATCACCTAATTGATTAGCAGTTCTTGCATCTAATGCCATTCCAATGTCTCCTGTTGATGGCTGATAAGAAGTTGGAGGAGAATAATAGCTAGGAGAAAGAGTACTACTTCCAGTATAGAGTGCTTCATATGATGCCATTTTCATTTATATCTTTTATTATTTATATAGTTATCCAAACCTATTTTTTTCTCTGTCTTCTCTTAACTGTTTTTCTGAACTGGTTTCATAAACATCTTCTGGAGAGAGATCCCTATTAAAATCAGTTTCTCCAGTAAATTTATCTGGTTTGTTTAACATTTCGTAACCGGCAGGGCCAGAGAGGCCTGCAGAATAATTGTTGTTAGAATTATTTGAATTAATATCATAGGACCCTTGAGATGATGAATCTTGTCCGTAAGTTAAAGTTGAATTGTCTTCTTGGTTCTCGGTTGGATTCTCTGGAACGTTGGATGTTAAATCTTCTAGATTAGAAAAATTTTCATCAAATTCTAATCCAGTATTTGTGGTTTTAATTTTAGAAATTAAATCAGTTAAAGGGTCTTCTTCAGATTCTCCTATAATCTCTATAACTCCTTCGCCTTCTTCCAGATCTTCTTCAGATTCTCCATCTTCATTATCTTTCACTTCTTCTTCCATAGAATATCTAGTTTATAGAAATATATAATTGTTTTGATATTCATAATCCGTAAACTTTTGCGTTTTACAGAGAATTTTGTTGAATCTCCTTGCAAACTCTCAAAATTCAGAATCCAAAAGTTTTCTCAATTGTTGTTTGAGGGGCTTTTGCTATGTTTCTTTCTTCTCCTTTTTCTCCTGCGTAAGGAACTGAGGCCATTCCATAAGCTTTTTTTAGAGTATCATAGATTTTGAATCCTATATCCATTGCATCTGCTATTGCTAAGTTTCTTACAAATGACTCGGAATATGAATCTCTTTTTATTCCTCTAGTCTTCATCTTCTTTAGTTTTTCTTCTTCCTTCTTTTTATCTTTTTTTGAATCCTTATTTGGAAATAAATTAAAAAGAGCTGCGAAAGGATTATCACTAGGCTTTTTCTTTTCTTCTTTCTTCTCCTCTAGGAATTCTTCTAAATCTAATTCCAAGCTCGATAGAGAATCTTCAGTCATTCCTTGGACTAATTTTAATGCACTGTATAAATCTGAATCGTCCAGCCCATTCTTTAGTAAATTATATTCATCTTCGTTTAGTCCATAGGATTTGAACTGTATTTCTGCCCTGCCACCATGAACAAAGTTCTGTCCAGATTTTGTAGGGATTCCTGTAAACTTAAAATCGATTACAACAACAGAGTAAAATTTCCTTATCTTTTTTGAGATTTTTTTAAATTCTTCTGGAAGTAATGGTTGAGATAGTTTTTGATGAGAAGCTGCACTTTCGACTCCTACTGGACTCATCCCCATTAGAGTTAGTTGTAAGATTACTGTGTTGAAAGCAGTTACTAAAGCTTCATCTTCTGCTAGTTTTTCATCTTGGGCTAGTTTTTCTGCAGCTTTTAAGTAGGGTTTGGCCCATCTTGATTGCAATTTTAATGAATCAACTTGACTTTTTAAGTATGTTTTTTCTATTTCGTATCTCTTTCTTAGTTCCATTTCGCTTCTTTTTCTCCAATCTAAGAATTCTTCAATTCTGGGCTTAAGGAGTTTCTTAACTCTTTCATTTAAATCAATTTTATCCACATCTGCTGCATCCTTTACTGTAAAGAATGCGTCCCTTAGAGTTACGAATTGTAGATTTCCTGAGGATAAAGCATTTATACTTCCTTGACCTCTTTGTATATCTACCTTATCTATCCATATTTGTTTTAATGCTAAAAGACCTGCTTCTGATTTTGCTTTGTCTTTTGATTTTGCTAGATCGTACTGTCCCAATCTTATTTTAAATTCCTTTAGATCGTAGATCAAGTTTAGGACGCTTCTCAAGACTGTGTTTAGTGTTTGCATTAATTGATTTGCTTGTTGTTGCATTTGTGATTTCTTTAATCCTAATTCTGAGAAATGTCCGCTTCCAGGAGAAGAGGCAAAATTATCTACTAGTTTTTCTCTTTTCTTCATGACATTGCCCATGAAATTTAGAATCCAAAAGTATAAGGGTTCAAGTTGCTCCGAAGGAGAATCATAAACTAAGGTGTGTTTTATGCTAGGCCCCTTATTCCTTTTGTAATAAGGACTAATCTCGTTAATTATATTTTCTACCTCACCCATTTTATTAGATTAGTGCTTGGATGTTTAAAAAATGTTCTGTTTGTGTTGATTAATAGTTTATTGTTATTTCTTTTTTATCAAATCCATGACATTTCTTTTTTCGAACTTTATTATTTGTTTTGTTTCTGCATCTATTAGTATGTGAAGGATGGTTAGACCATCAAGCATACAGGTTAGATTCCATACCAGCCTATTATCATTGTTCTCTTCATGATTTTGTAATACTGCTATTATTTTATTGAATTGAGAATTAATATTCTGATTTTTTGCTTCTATCTCAGATAATTCTTTTAATTCATGTGTTTCTAATCTTATTTTTTCTAAGTTTTGTAGTTTTGTTAATCTAGGCCTATCTGGAAGATCTATAATTTTGTCTTCTTGCAAGGTTATTTCGTTATTGTCGTTGATTGAGAAAGTAAATACCTTATTCTCTAACATGTAATCAAGAGTTCTTTTGTTATCATTACTCATGAGATCTAAGATGAAAAATCCCGCACAGAGTTCTGCACCTGGATGTTGATTTTTGAAATCGTTGAATATTTTTGAGGATTCTATCTTTTCTTTTATTTCACTGAAGTTCATATGGTTAGTTAATTGCTTAGAGTTATAAAGTTTTGTTTGGTTTGGCTTTGTCCGGAATCGATTTTTTTACACATACCTATGGGCGGGTGGGTGGGATATTTATGT
>NZCQ01000013.1 GCA_002688335.1 Candidatus Pacearchaeota archaeon
TTTCAAAGGAGAATTTTTAATGTCATATGTATGTGATGTGGAGGCGGTTCCTGAACGTGAAGGATATGAAGAAGTTACAGGAACAATGATGGAAATTCATAAGTGTGATGATTGTGGTTTTCATATTGGTTTTGATGTGTCGTATTTGGAGCAAGTAGAAGAAATTGTAATGGAATGTCCGAGTTGTGCTGAGGTAATTTATACTTATGATGAATAAGGAGGTAGATATTTTGAGTGCTACGTATGCAGAATTGGTTAGATTGTTGGAAAATAGTATTTGTAATATAGAATTTATAAAGGCAGATGGAAGTCAAAGAAAGATGACTTGCACATTGAATCCATTTACAGAGGAGATGGAAGTGTTAGCAGATGATTATAATAATTCAACTAAAGAAAGTATTACAGTATGGGATTTAGAGAAGAAAGATTGGAGATCTTTTCGTAAAGATAGATTGACAAAATGTACTGTTACCACTTCAATATTGGAGGTAGCAAGTGGAGCTTGAAGAAATTTATAAACGAGGTCAAAAGGCTACTTTAGAGAATGAACCTTTAATTTCTGGTATTGATACGTCTTATGCTCGTTCAATGTATTATGTGGATCTTTGGAGAGATTGGTACGCCAATCTTTCCGATGTTCTTCGGCATGATTATATGTTTCAAGAACTTCCAGAGAAATTTCGTACTACTAATAATACTTTATGTCAAAGTGCATTGGAGTATTTTGATGAAGATTTTGCTAGAAAGAGATGGAATATAATTGATCCTCCTTCTTTAGAAGAGGTAAAGAAGGATAATGAGAAAAATAATTTTACAAAACCTGTAAAAAAAGTTAAAGTTTCCAAGAAAGCTGTCGATAATAATAGTATAACAGCCGCACAAGCGTTTGCTGAAATAAATAGTCTAGTTGATGAATTGGAATATCATGAGAAGAAGTATTATGAGGATAATGATCCTGAGATTTCTGATTATGATTTTGATATGAAGTTAAAGAGATTGGAAGAATTAGAAAAACAATTTCCGGAATTCAAACAAAGTGAATCACCTACTGAACGAGTAGGGAGGGGAGATTTGAAATGAACGATAGGCTTACATATAAGAAAACTAATATTTTAGTTAATGATATGGTCAGAGCAATTATGAAATGGAAACAACCGTCGGGTCAGGCAGAGAAACATTTTTATGATAAGAACGAGGTACTTGAATATAATAGCATAGTTGCTATAGTTGAAGGTATTTTTCGGAAATATAAAATTCTGAATTTTATTCAGAATAAAATAGAATGAGGTGGGATAGATTATTGGTATGGTCTAGTATGCTTATTTTTTCACTATTTTGTTGGTGGGGAATAATGAAATTAGTTATATGGTTATTTAAGCTATGAAATTAGAAGATGGTGTTATTGCTGATCTTATAGGTTTAGCATTTTTTGCTATATTAGTATTATCAATGATGATTGAATGGGATGTTGTATGGAAATTATTGAAGATCACGGACAGTTAATGCGGGCAATTCAGAAATTTGATGGAACTTCTATTGAAGCCCGAAAATATTTAAAACAGTATTTTGAGTCTACAGACGAAAAACAAGTTTTAGGATATTTGACTCATAGTGTTGCAGATGATATGATACCTAGAGAATATGCTTGGGCTGCAAAACTTGTTTTGGATGGTGTTGATATACAGTGTTATGAGAATGAAGACGAATTGCATAATCGCATAAAGAAGGCTATTTGGGATATAACTCCTAAGTTACCTGAAGTTATTAAAGTACCTGTCAAGAAAACGTATGGTGGAGATATTGAACATTCTATAGATCAGTTTATTAATGGAGGATATAAACTTAAAGATGTTACTTTTGATACTTATGAATATCTGGAAAAGGAAAAGGTTCCGCCAGGTGAAGTTCGTAAATTGGTAAAACATTTTACTGAAATGAGGGATGAATTGGAGCAGATTGATTCTGATGAACAGTTGAAGGAAGCATATGCCTATCTTGGAAAGCGTAATCGAAACAGTTATATTAAGTATCTTGACTCTATATTGGATGGTTGTGGGAATTATCTCACTAATACTAGGACTCTTAAAAAGATTGCTAAACCTGGTAAGAAGAAGCGTCTAGCTAAGGTTAATTATATGGAATCTTGTGATGAATTGCAATTAGTCAGTCAGGATCCAACAAAGATTAATGGTGCTAAAGAGGCTTGGATCATTCATGAAAAGTATAATTTATTAATTGTATATAGGACTGCCGATCATGATGGACTGAAATTAGAAGGAAGTTCTATTAAGAATTTTAAGGAAAAGACTTCCACCAATAAGAAAATTCAAAGAAAATTTATTCCCGGATTATCTGGTTTAGGTAAGAGAGCAATGAATAAAACATGGAGAGATTTAAAACGTAAAGAGAATACTAATAATGGTAGATTGAATAAGAATCATATTATAGTGGGAGTGTTTAAGTAATGTTTGACCAGAGATTGAGAAATGAAAAGAAAATGTTACAGTTAGGTTTTGAAGGAGAGAAACTAGTAAAGGCGATTTATGAACGTATGGGATATATAGTAGAATTGTCAGAAGATTCTTGGGATTTGGAAAAGGATATGTTAGTTGATGGAAAAACTTGTGAAGTAAAAACACAGATTCCTGTCATTACCCAAAATTGTATGGCTATTAAGACTAGTCAGTATGAAAAATGTACTAATGTGGATATATTGATATTTGTTGAGATACCTTATAGTAACAAATATGGTGTAAATGAAACAGTTAATATATATCAAGCCCTTGATAGGGAAGTTAGAGAGTTTCGTACTGCTGATGGTAGAGATATGTTGTTATATCCTATTAGTAAGATGAATTTAATTAAGAAAGTAACAAGTACGGTAATTTGCAAACATTTTGAAAGTTTAAGTAATTCACAAGTATAAATAATAGTGCGAGTCGAAAGATCGCACATATAAAAATTAATCTTGCTTATTTAAGGAGATAGAACGATGACAACTACAATACAACAATTTCGACAAAATAATTTTCCATTTTTCGTAGGTTTTGAAACACTATGGGATACAATGGATAAAATCACTGAAACTCGACCACAGAGTTATCCGCCCTATAATCTTATTAAACATGATGATTATAATTATACTATTGAATTGGCCGTAGCTGGGTTTAGTTCGGAGCAAATTACAGTATCACATGAACCAGAACGTAATACGCTAACTGTTAAGGGAGATCAGTCAGGAAGTTCTGATGATGTTTCTTTTTTACATAGAGGTATTGCTGAACGTCAGTTCGATAGGACATGGACTGTTGCTGATAGTATTATAGTTAATAGTGCTGATTTGACTGATGGTATACTAAGTATATCATTGGAAAAGTTAATTCCTGAGGAAAAGAAACCAAAAGAAATTTCGATTTCAACAGGAAGACAACTTTTGGTGGAAAACTAATGCCATATTACGATTATAAATGTAAAGAATGTAATCATAGTTGGGAGGAACAACAAAGTATAGATGCTAGAAATGTTCCTAGGTATAATCCTTGTCCTGATTGTGGTTCNTCTGGAGATATTNTTCTAGTNATGGGNTCGCCTGCTATAGGCGATCCTGTAACATTAGGAATTAGAAAACCGGATGCAGGTTTTCAAAATAGATTAAGACAAATACATGAAAATGTGAAACCAGTGGGAGGCGATATATTAGGTAATTCTACCTATGGTCATAATATCACAGAATGATACCTTTGAAAATAGCCTTGACAATTGGGGCTATATATGTTATAATATGTACGATTGGATGTTCTGAAGGATTTGAATATGGATGGACTTGGGGAATAACAAAAGATGATGGGGAGAGAGGGATAGGAAAACTTAAATGGAAGGCACATGAAGTTCGGGTTGATAATGTTTTAACATCTGTTGATGGTTCAGAAATAATTATACCTGCTGATCCACACAAAGATTGTAAAAATGGTCATTATGTTGATCCTTATACAAAAATAGAATATTGTTTGCCAGAAAATTTTAGAAATATTAATACATTACATTTATACAAGGTAACTAAAATACATGACTTAATTAATTAGGAGGATATTATGAAGATTCATTCTTCATCGCCAGAGATAGCTAGAACGTTTGATAGATCAAAAGAACAACAAGTTCTCATGTCTAATATGGCATCTAGGGCTCATGTTAGAACTGAGTTGGCTACTCATGAAAGAGAAAAACACGATGTTAGTGTTGCTTCCAATATTTCACAAGATGTGTCAAAGATTGGAGCCACTTTAGACGTTAAAGCATAATACATAATTTTTTAAATTATGAAAGCGGAGAAATGTTGTATGTTATCAGGAATTACACAAAAAACTTTGAATCGGTATCAAGAAGCAACAGAAAAAATTGAAGCCTCAATGCGTAGATTGGCAGAAGGCAAACCGGATTTAGGTTCTGCTGATAAAGTTAAATCTACTCGTATATCTAATACTATCCATACTCTAAAAACAGCTAATAAAGTTGTTAAACAAAATCAAGATTTATTGGAAACAGCTTTGGCAGGAACGGATGCCATTCATGCAGTAGTTGTAAAAATGAAAGAGGTGGCAGCCGAGGCCCAGGATGATCAATTGACATCAGAACAAAGACAAGCATTGGTTGATGAATATAATACTTTGGCTGCTGAAATTGATTTTGTTGCCGAAAATACTGAATATGATGGAACAGAATTAATTGATGGTAGTTTTGGAACAAAAACTATTACAATTGATGGACCATCATCTGATCAAGATGTTTCTATAGCGTTAGGAGATCTCACATTAGAGGGATTGGAGATTGGTGCATATACAGATTCTAATAATCAGGCAGTTGCCGCATCTAGTCTTTCTAGTGTACTTGATGCTGAAGATGCTGTAATACGTTTAGAGGCTGCTTTGGCTACTCTTGAAACAGAAAGATCTAATCAGATTGCTAAAATTGAGAGATTTGATTTTACTATTTCGCATTTGGGAAATATGATTCGTATGAATGAGGAAGCTGTTGCTACTATCAATGATTTCGATGAGGCTGCTGAAATGGCAAATCTTACATCATATCAAATAGAACAGCAAACGGCATTGGCATTAATGGCTCAAGCTAATCAACTTTCAACTTCTGTTTTGCAGTTGTTGGGTGGATAATAAATAGTAATGAGAATTAGTGGATTAATTTATGATTCAATTTACACCTGGTCTTATAAACTTAAGGCCATTGAACGTGTAAATAAAAGTGAAAGAGGTGATAATAATAATGGCAAACACGACATTCGACGAAATAATAGAAGTAGTATTAAAACACGAAGGTGGGTATGTAGACGATCCGGATGACCGTGGAGGTGCTACTAATTTTGGTGTAACTCAGGCATCTTATTCACAATATCTAGGACGAAAGGCTTCTAAAGATGAAGTGAAAGAGATGACTGTGGATGATGCTAAGGGATGTTATAGACAAGATTTTTGGGATCCTTCTAGGGCCGAACAGCTTAATGAGGATCTTAGAGAAGTATATTTTGATATGGTTGTTAATCATGGCCAGCGAAATGCGGTAAAAATTTTACAACAGGCCGCAAATAATAGAAATGCAGAAATAACAGTTGATGGTTTAATTGGACCTAATACTATTCGTGCCGCTAATAATGTTTCTAGGGAAGATGTTTTATTGGAACGTACTATGTTCTATGCTAATTTATGTTTTAATGGATCAAAGTATGCTGATAGGACTTCTCAAAATAAATTTTTGCGTGGGTGGGTATTTAATCGTGTATTCTATTTTGTAAAGAGTGAATTGCAAGATGAGGTAGATCGTCTTAAACAAATTATTAAAGAATTAAAGGAGCTATAGTATGAGTAATAATGGAACACAGAGTTTATTAACGCAGGAGCAATTGCATGAACAAATTTTATATCCTGTGGTTCGTGTTAGGTGTGAGAAAGCTGGAGGTTCAGGTGTAGTTATTTATAGTGAACCTGATCCAGATAATGAAGGGAAATTTATTAATATCGCTTTAACTTGCGAACACGTTATTGCAGACGCAATTACAGTGAAAAATGAGTGGGATTCTTTGCTTAAACGTGAAGTAAAGAAAGATATAATGAAGGAAGTAGTTGTGGAGGTATTTGAATATGAAGGTTCGGAACTCCTTTCTGCTAATTCAACTAGGGCAGATGTTATTGCTTATGATAAAGGGCATGATTTGGCGGCTGTCAAATTGCACAATACAAAGCCTATGGAATATGTGTCTCAAGTTATTCCGAAGAATGATATTACAAATTTGCGATTATTTGATCCGGTATGGACAAGTGGATGTAGTTTGTTACATGATCCTTTTGCTAACCCCGGAACGCTAACATACTTAAAAGAAGATATTGAGGAAAAGGATTATATGATGTATAATGCTCCATCAGTATTTGGTAATTCTGGTGGTGGTGTTTTTAGTGGTAAATCAGGAAATCTTTTAGGTCTGGCATCTCGTATTTCGACTATTCAACTTGGATTTGGAATTGATGTTATGACATGGATGGGTTTTTGTACGCAACCGGTTAGATTGTATGAGTTTTTTGAGCATCAAGAAATGCAATTTTTGTATGATGATAATGATACTTATGCAGAAGGTTTAGAACGCCGTGAAAGTCGTCGTAAAGAATCTTTAAAA
>NZCQ01000014.1 GCA_002688335.1 Candidatus Pacearchaeota archaeon
AGGGGGATTTGAACCCCCGACACCCGGCTTAAAAGGCCGGTGCTCTAACCAGACTGAGCTACGGAGCCATACTCCATAACCATAATTAATTATGGAGTTGTTAACTGACAAATCAACTAACAATTTTCAATTTAAAAAGTTTTGTGGAATATAAACCACACTCTCTAAACTGCACGAGCATAACTTAAAAAAGAATATTCCAAACTATCTTCAGTTACTTCATCTTTCCTACTACGCAACACCCATTCATCCCAATTAACACCTGGAAAAAAGACATTCCCTTCAAATTCTTCATGAACTCGAGTTATCTCCATCCTATCAACATAAGGCAAAAATGATTCGTAAACTCTAAAACCTCCCGCAACAAAAGCGTCCCCTTCTCCAGCAAATCCCAAGGCTTCCTCAATCGTCCTAGCTGAATAAACTCCACCCTCCTTAAAATCACTAGACAAAACTATATTCTTCCTATCAGCCAAGGGCCTAAACCTCCTAGGAATAGATTCATAAGTCCTCCTCCCCATTATCACCGGATGATTAAGAGTAAGCTTCTTAAATCTCTTCAAATCTTCTGGAATCTTCCAAGGAAGGTCTCCGTCATTACCAATAACATTATTCTCAGATATCGCAGCTATTAATATCAAACTCATTACACTGCCATCTTCCTCCTTATCGCAGGAGCAGGATCATATCCCGTAAGCTTAAAATCATCTATTGTAAGTTCATCATATGGCCTTTTAGCAATTTCCAATTTAGGAAGTTCCCTAGGTTCTCTTGACAATTGTTTTATTATGGCAGTCACATGATCATAACTATGGCCCCCCTTTAATTCATTTCCATCACTATCTAATTCGGGAGGTGCTGCATCATTAATCCAATCAAGAACCTCTAGATAACTCTCGGGATCCTTAGCTCTCCTTACTTGCTCTTGCAATCTTTCTAGATTATCACCATACCAACTACCTCTTTCTCCAGAACCACAATAAAAATGAGAGTCGCCAAAAACATGGGAGAATCTTCTCGCTTCCAATCCCGTTTCATGAGCAACTATATGGGTAAGGGCAGCATAGCTTGCAATATTAAATGGAACCCCTAGAAACTGATCGCAACTTCTCTGATACATTTGTATGTCCAAAACCTCTCCGTCTGAATTCGATTGATAAAGTATATGGCAAGGTTCAAGAGCCATCTTTGGTAAATCTCCAGGATTCCAAGCAGTAATTAAATTCTTCTTACTGGTCGGTTTTCTTCTTAAGGTATCTATAAATCTATCAAGCTGATCAACACTAACAATCTCCCCATTTTCACCAACAGATTTCCAATTCCTCCATTGAGCACCATATACCGGACCTAACCCCCCCCACCTAGAAGCAAAATCTTCATCCTCCTTTATTCTTTGTCCATACTCTTTTAATACCTTATTCCAATCAGAGGAATATTTTACAAGATCTTTTGGGAAAATATCCTCTCTAATCATACCATCTAAATTATGATTAAAGGCATCTGTATTCCAAATAGAAACTCCATTATCAACCAAATATTTTACATTCGTCCCCCCCCTCATAAACCATAACAATTCATGAATCACAGAACCCAATTTAACTTCCTTAGTTGTTACAAAAGGAAACCCCTCTCTAAGATCATACTCGTTTCTGTATCCAAACAAAGATATAATGGGCACACCCTTACTCCCTCCTTTAAATAATGAACTAGAAGAAGTCAATATTTCCTTAGAATGTTCCAGATATTGTTTCACCATTTTATCAAACTCTTAAGACAAAAAAATATCTTTATCTTATAAATATGATTATCATCAAAACTATTTATTAGGATTTCAGATTAACACTAGCAAGCTCTAAAGCATTAATGAGATTTCCTTTCAAAGGTTCTGGAATCCCTTCATAGCCAAATGCGCTCGTTTCTTCAACATAACCTGTTATGTGCTGAAGGGCCCCCGGATTGTTTGCCTTTTGGATTCTTGCCGTTAGATTATGCCCATGAATCCTCACATTCATCGAAGAGGCTGACTGGGGTCTTTCCATATTTTCATACAATTCAAACTTGTAACATGAATCATCAGGATCATCAACCCTTCCGACAACAAAACTCCATCCTTCTAAACCAATAGAATACCTCCCACTATCGACCCTTTCCCATCTTATTTCATCGACACCGCATTCACCCATCTTATCAAACTTGTATCTCACTCTCTCCTTGAGTAGATACTCTGCCCCCTTGCCACTGCCCCCTATAAGCAGAAACATTTTCTGAAGTGTCAAAGAACACTATATGAACAAATCTTGTTCCAAGCTCTATTTTAAAATCATTATTTCCCATGTTTTTCAAACCAAAAGTCAACTCTCCTCGATATCCAGGATTTGCTGTTGCAGTAAATAAGGCTATCCCACTTCTTTGCAAGGTTGATCGAGGTCTAAATATAGCAGCTATATTATCTGGCAAGTTAACCTTCTCAATTGTTTTTACAAGAAAATAATCTCCGGGTTTAATAATGATATCTTTATGATCTTCAATCCTGGCAATTGATTCCACCTCTGGAGTAAACCTTTCAGTAACTCCCAAAAAAGAATCTCCATCCTTTATTTTAAAAATTTCCCCCAATCTCAAATCAAATCCAGAACCCTCCGGATTCTCCAACTCTCTTTCAGACAAATCCTCAACAAGCCTATTCTCGTGAACCAATTGCAAAAGTCTTTTTGAACCTAACATCTTTTTTATTTATTAATTAAGCGAGTATATAAATATTATTGAGCTAAGAATAGAATTATCCCAAATACCCTCTAATCTTACTCTCGATATCTTCAGCAGTTTGATTCCCAATCAATCTATCAACTTCCTTGCCATCCTTAAACAAGATCATGCAAGGAATACTAGAAATCCCATATTTTCCAGCCAAGATTTTATTATCATCAACATTAACC
Source organism: Candidatus Pacearchaeota archaeon (assembly GCA_002688335.1). Classification (GTDB taxonomy): domain Archaea; phylum Nanobdellota; class Nanobdellia; order Pacearchaeales; family GW2011-AR1; genus ARS1285. Next base: position 2,937 of record NZCQ01000014.1, read on the forward strand.
TTAACAAACTTAACCTCTTTAATCTCCTCAGCCAACTCCTCAATAACCGGAGACAACATCAAACAAGGCATACACCATTCAGCAAAGAAATCAACTAAGACAAGTTTATGTCCATTGGCAATAATCTCGTCAAATTCTTTATCTGTAATCTCAAGAGCTGATTCGTTTTTTTCCATTTTTTATCCAAGACACCACCACTGTTTTTTAGATAATCCATTGGTAAAGTTACCAATTATAAGTTAATAAATGTTTTTATGCATTAATTTAAAGCTTATTCAACGTAAACTTTTGCGTTTTACACTTAATTTGCTGCAAAAGTTTCCTGCCTGAACTTTTGTTGAATCCCTTTGTAAACTCCCAAAGTCCAGGATGAAAACGCAAAAGTTCAGTCAACAAAATCTTTATAAACAAAAAGAGGTTTCCAATCGTTCATTAAAAGTGTAAAAATAATCCAAAATTATCACACTTCTAGTAAATTTAGAATAAATAAAATGACAAAAAGAAATATAAAATCAAAAAAACGATGGCGTACCACACCTTTTAAGGTGTGGTTTGTTACGGCGCCTCGTTTTTAGGATCCCGAGGAATCATCACACACTAAAGTGTGTGGTTATCTCAATTCCTCAGATATCCAAATAAACTTACATATTTCACAGAAGATAACAAACCATTAGCCGCAATTGGAAAGGCAACAATTGGAGAATTCTCTCATCTAAAACATTTTCCATATGTCTCTCCCTTAATTGAAGAAGTTGGTCTCCTCTCGAAATTTACAGTTCCGGGATTTACAAATCTTCCCGACTTATGGGTTTTTGATTTACAAACCCCTTTAACCAGAAAGGATCCTGGAAAACACTTCAACAGTTCAGGCATAAAACTAATAAAGATGATCGGTGAGGTCTACGGAAATGCTGGAATTGAATCTGCCCCAATGATTCTCTATACTGGAACTGAATATGAAATAGTTAAACAGATTGCAATGCAAGAAGGAGGCTGTTCATTACTAAACCGCTTTTCTTATATAAGTAAAGGTCTTGATGGAGGAATTGGAGCACTAATGGATAAAGTTGATGAACACCTTAGTAACCCTGCAGCTTAATCTCATCTCACAATATATTTTAATACTCCTCCTAACATATAATTCTATGAACACATTCGAACAATCAAAGAAAAGATCTCTAACAAAAACTGACAAATCAAACATAGGCAGCTGGGACGCAAAAATTAAACCTCTCTGCAAAGAGATAAACAAAACAAAAAACTATTACACAACAAGCTCTTGTTCAGGAAGAATAGTTTTAATTAAATCAACAAAAAAGAAAGTAGAAAATGTTTTTATTTTTAGAACCCACAACAAAACCAAACCAAAAGAATTAAAAGAAACAATTGACAAGGAAAAAGAAAATCAAGACGTTGATTTTCAACAAACACCTTGCATTCTTCATGTAGCCTGCCTAACAATAGAAGATGCATTTGAATTAATTAACAAAGCAAAGCTTGCAGGTTGGAAAAGATCTGGAATTATATCATCATCAAAAGGAAAAATAGTAGTGGAACTCCAAAGCACAGAATCCATCAGCTTCCCAATAGTAAGAAACAAAAAACAAATAATAGATGATAACTTCCTGAAAATAACAATCAAAGAAGCAAATGAAAAGCTAGAAAGATGTTGGGATAAGATCGAGAGGTTGAAGAGATCTATTTGAAGACCAGTAACAATTTTTATAAACAATATTTCACTAAAAAAGATATGAAAAGAGGCCAAGTCACTATACTTTTAGTTGTTGCAGTAGTTATAATAGCTGCAGTAATATTTATCCTTTTTTTAAACACTAGTTCTAAACAGACTGCGATTGATGTATCGAAAATAGATCCGGTTATCTTGCCCGTTTATAATCATTATTTATCATGTATTGAAACCCTAACGGATGAAGCGGTTGAGATAATTGGTCTTAGTGGTGGATATATAAAATTACCTGAAGAATATCTAAATGCAGGTTCATCAAAAATAGGATATGGTATCTCTAAAGGTAAGAAGGTACTTGTAACAAATGATAAAATTGAGGATGAGATTGAAGATTATCTGGAAAGGTTTTCAACATTTTGTATTGATTCGGATGATTTTCTAGATTTAATAATTGAAGATTCAAAAAGCGAGTTTAAAATTAAAATTGAAGAAGGGAAGATAATTGTTGAAGTTATTAAAGGATTTAGCATTATTAAGGAAGAGAAAGGATATGAATTTAAAGAAGGAGGGATTATTGAAATAAAATCAGAAATGTATGGGCTTATAAAAACAAGTGAAAATATAATTGATAGTCAAATAAAAGATCTTGATTCAATTGACCTAATCTCTTTATCTGAACAAGATCATCCGGTTGAGGTTGTACCATTTGATGAAGAGAATTTTATTTTCTTTGTTAAAAGTTCTGAAAATAATGAAAAACAAGAAATCTTTAGATTTGGAGTAAATAAATGAAAGAATTAAGAAAAACTATTCAATTAATTGGAATTTTTGTTTTCTTAATTTCGATTAGTCTTTTAATGATTGGTGTTAATTCTCAAGAAAATAATAATTATGAAGTTAAAGAAGATAATGAGGGAAATAAGATAATTAAGGTTAAGGATAAAACTTACATTATTCCAAGAAGTATTGATATTAAAGAAGGAGTTGGAGGCATAGTTTTTGTAAATGAGGGAGAGGATAAAAAGTTTGAATTTTTAGGAAATAACATTCTGTTAATAAAAGGAGCGGAAGTTGAGGTTACCTCAACTAGTAATGGTCAAGAAATAGACCTTAGAGGAAGGGGAGAAATTACTACTGAATGGAATCATTTACCCAAAATTAAAAATGCTAAACTTAAACTTGATAAAGATAATAACATTATTTTTGCAGAATTTGAGTCTACTGGAAATGAAGAATACGAATTTGAATTTAATGATAAGATTTATAGTTTTAGGACTGAGAAAGGGTCAAAAGTTCTATTTGATCCAAAAGAGAAAGTAATTAAGAGTGATAAAGTGATTGTTAAAATTAATGGGAAAGAGATTAGTGGTGAGAAATTTAGTATTTATCTTGGTGAAAAAGAGGTTGTAGAAGGGGAAAATACGATTATAATAACTGATGATAAAATAGAAGCAATTGGAAAAGTTAAGGTTGAAACGGATAGTTTTTCATATGAAGGTTTGATTGACTCAGCAAAATTATCTGTTGATATAAGGGATGGGGTTGAGAATATCAAAATTGAAGGGGAAGAAGATCGAAGCAAGGAAGAAGGAGGAATTGCTAAGTTTAGTAAAAAATATAG
>NZCQ01000015.1 GCA_002688335.1 Candidatus Pacearchaeota archaeon
TATCTGTAATCCAGTTACCTTTCTTTTTACTTCAAGTAGTCTTGCGATCTCTTCTATTACTCTTTCTTCATCATTAGACTCAAAGTAATTCTCAGGTCTTGAATCGTTTAGAGTTCTTGAATCCGACGAATCATAGAAACAAACTGAGTACCAGGCCATCCTATACTTAATTGATTAAAACTTAAATAGTTTTGTTTATTCTTTCTTTCATGAGGAATATTCTATTGATTGTTCTAATTTTGTCTTTTGTTAATTTGGTGTATGCAAGTGAGATAGATTTTGATTACCCTTCTGAAATTAAAGTGTGGGAAGAATTTGAGGTTGGATTGAGTTTGCTGGAGTTTGATGAAGAGATTTATGATGTTAAATTTGAATTATTAGACGGAAGTAATAATCTGCTTAAGATTCATTATGGTGGAAGATGGAATAGCGGGTTTTTCTTTATTAATGATGCTGTTAATGGTTCCGAAAATAGAAGTAGTCAGTTTAAATTGAGAGTTAATGAGGGTAATGGCATTTACTCCCTGAATATTAAAATTAGAGATTCTAAAAAATCTGTTTGGAAATTTGGAGATTTTATTGTTAATATATCTGGAGAGGATGAAGGGTTTAATGAAGGTGAGGGGGTTGATGAAAAAGATGAAATAAGAATTGATTTAGATTGGAATGTTAGCGAGATAATAAATGGGGAGGATTTTTATGTTAGAGTTGAGATATCTGAGTTTGATGGAGATGAAATTAAATTATGGATCGAAGATAAGGGAAATGTAATTAGTGATAGGTATGATGGAGGATGGAAATCTGGTAAGTTTTATCTTAGTGAATTTGGTAATGAAGGGGAAGTTGGATTAAGAATAAGAGAGGAGTATGGAGATTTTGTTGGAGATGCTAAGATCCTTCTTAAGTTGAGAAATGGTTTTGTTTACAGTGAAGATATCGAGATCTTGGAACGGGTAGATTTTGATGGTGTTGAAAGGAATATTAGTGGGGGCGAGAAAGTGGTCGAAAGTACAAGGGATATCGAAGTGACTAGAATTACTGGAGAAACTATTAGGTTGGGTTTTGATGGAAGAGAAGATATAAAAACTAGCCAATCCAATTATTACGAATCGGGTACAGAAATAGTTAAAAGATATTCAGTTTATTTCTTTGCATTATTGTGCGTGGTTATTGGAATATTGATTGGATGGAGAAAACTGGAGTGAGAATAAGTGAAACAGATTTCTAACCATCATTATTTTTAAAAACCCTTTTTAGTTATGATCTGTATGTCGGATAAAATAAAAGCATTGTTTATATTTGAGATACTTGGTAGGCCAAAAGAGCATATCAAGATTAGTTTGGAACAGTTAATTGATAGGATTGGTGAGAATAAAGGTGTTGAAATAGTGAATGGGAAGGTCCATGAGCCTCATCTGTTAGACAAAGATAAGAACCCTAGTGATAAGGAGATCTTTTCTACGTTCGCTGAGGTTGAGATGGAGGTGGATAATCTTTCTCTTCTATTTGCGATTATATTGAATACCTTGCCTTCTAATATTGAGATCTTGGAGCCGAGTGAGTTAAGGCTGAAGAACTTTGATTTAACAGCAGTTTTGTCAGATCTGGCTGTTAAACTTCATAAGTATGATGAGATTGCCAAGGGAATGGCCATGGAGAAAAGTCAAATGCTTAACATCATGAGAGAAATGAATAATAAGATCGTTGAGTTGGGTGGAGAGAGCATGGTTAGATTTGAGGATCCTAAAAAAGTTGAGGATAAAAAGGAAGAGGTTGGTGATGGAGGAAATAAAAGTGATGAAAGCAAATCTAAAAAGAATGACGAAGTTAGTTTGGAGGATATGGAAGGGGTAAGGGAAGAGGATGATAAGAATGAAGAAAGAGATTAAATCCTATCTACTCCGCCTTTAACTTCTTCGCCCCTCATTCTTTTGTTGAATCTGTTTGATTTGTCATTTAAGATTTGTTTTGTTGACTTAGCTTTTCTTCTTTTCCTTATCTTCCATACTGCAAATACGATTATTACTATTAATAAGATGACTAAGATTATTCCGATTATGGTTCTTGTCGAAGATGATTTTGGTTGGATGCATTCTCCAATGCAGCAAGGCCCTTCTAAACTGCTTATTGTTTCTCCTGAACAGGAATCACTTGGATTGCATAAGTTCCCTAGTTGAGTACAGCTGAATGAATCTCTTGAAGTGATGCTTGTTGCATCTTCAACTTTAACTTCGCTTTCATTATTTGTTATCTCGAATAAGATTGGAAGGCCGTATTTATTATCGCCAGTATTAGCCGTTATCTTTCCTTCAAAAGTTGGTTGATCTAGTTTTTCTATGTTTATAGTCATATTTATTGGAATTAATCCATCTTTTTGTAAGGAAGATATTTTGTTTGGGGTGATTGAGATTTCGGGATTTGTTGTTAAAGATATGTTTGTTAAATTGTTTCCAGTGTTTTTTAGAAGGATGGTGAAAAAGTATTCTTTGTTCTCGGTGATTACTCCATCCAGCCTATGGGGAATGAACTCCAATGCGTTTTTTTCCTCTATTCCCTGATTCTTCTTTATTAAGAATACAAGGATTTTATAACTGTTAATCGTTAGTTGTGATTTTGTTGGTTGTGATTCGGGGAGGGAGAATTTTAGAATTTCTTCTATACCTTCTATCAATGATAGTTCTTTAGATTCTCCAGTAAGATCAAATTTTGCATTAAGGCTAGTATCTTTGTAAAGGCTCTTTACTTTTATCTCGAAATCTTCATTAGGGATTATGAATCCAGGATTGATGGAAAGATCTGAAGTGTTTTTATATTCTAGGGTTAAGTTTCTCTTAATTGGTTCCTCTTTAATCTTTCCTCGCTCAAGATATTCTGTGTTAATTTGAAATGTGAAGTTTCCTTCTTGATTTGGAAGGATTGCATAAAAATAATAAATATTGTTCTGTTTTGTTAAGTCTTTTATTGTTGGTTCAGAGTGTAGCTTGCCTTCTTTAAATATGTCTATGTCTTCTAGAGTTAAGGAAATGAAATTTCCCGTTATTTCGGCTTGCAGAGTTTCTTGAGGTTGATAAGAATCTTTTGAGAAGGTTATTTCCACTGCTATAATTGATGGGATAATTAGTAAAATTAGAAAGATCGATAGTGCACCCTTTTTCATATGTTGTGATAAGAATTATGATTAATAAATGTTTACTTGCTCATATCTCTCAGTTTCTTCATTGTATCATCAAATTCTTTATCTATACTTGAGGGTCTTCTTCTTGTTGGTTTTCTGTTTGGAGAGATACTCGGTTGAAGGAAGGGTCTTCCTATTGGCATTGGCATTAATCCTTGAGAAGGATTTGTTGGAGGCTTTCCAGTCTTTTTAGATTTATATCCAGATTTTCTTTTAAAATACCAGACCTTTAGCTGATTTCTAAAAACTATAGCCAAGATTATGAGGATTATTAAGATGATTAGAAGAATGATTAACCATATGTTAAAGCCTCCAGAGGTTTGAGGAAGTTTTGCGCAGCAGACATCTCCAAACTCACAAGAGTTAGAGTAAGTTGTTTTTTCTTCTTCATTATCTGTGCATGAGCTTTTACATATGTATCCCTCTTGTTCACATTCGGGTTCTACATCAAGATCTAAACAATCGCCGATACAACAGCTGCTTGAATCTGAAGATGGAACCTCATCCCCATTACAAAATTGATCTAAACTGCATATTATTCCACTTTTCTCTGAACAAGTCGGAGCTATATTTTCTACCTCGCAACAGACTTCTGAAGAACTTGGGCAATAGAAATTATCTAAACTTTCCTCTAAATCGCAATTACCTATTGAGACGCAATAATGGCCGAAGTCTTCGCAATTAGAGATAGAAACTCCGGGAGATGATGCTGTGTTTTTAGGCCATCCTGCATGCAGTAAGAAAGAGGTATCTGATTGCCAACACCCATCACTTCTTTGATTGGATAATAAGTACCTCTTGGCTCTTTCTGCTTCATCTGAACTAACATCTGATAAAGCTAATAGGGCTAGAGCAGTATCGTAAAACTTGTTTCTGCTTTCATCCCAATAATTATTGCTTTTCTGTAAGCTTACTAGTTCATTATAGTAATCGTCTGAGCTTGTTAATATATATAGAAAGGCTGAAGGAAGGAATTGTTTGTTCTCGGTTTCTTGAGACATTGAGATTATGTAAGGGAGGTATTGAGAAGTGTCTTCTCCTAGCTTTGCTAATGTAAGAGAAGCCCATAAACTTCCCTCGTAGTCGCATTTATTTGAAGTTGAGAAACAGTAAGAATCGACTTTCTCAACAATTTCATCAAATTCAGATGCAGAATTAGTGTTACTAGAAACGTGGAACGTATTGCTATTAGGTTTTTGGTATAGTAGGGCTGTTATAAAATCGTTATTACAACTAATGGTGTAATTTTTTTCTAAGTCTTTAACTTCAAACCAATAATTATCATAACTCTTTATTAATCCTGGAGGAGGAGATCCTGATATTTTTTTGTTGTCTTCTAGGATAATCTCCTTTCCATTAATATCACATGTTGTTTTGTTGTTAGAGTCTATTTGTAAGTACCAGGTAAGGCCAGTGTTTTTTATTCTTTTTGATAATAAGTAGTCTGTGTAATCGTCAACACTGGTTTGCACATTTTCTAATGCTAAAGTTGCTAAGGCTGTGGATTTTATGTTACAAGAACCAGTATCTGTTTCTCCCCAACAATCATCTTTTATTTTATCTATTAGTGAATCCTTACAATCAGATTGTAAGCTAGAACTGTAAGAAGAGGCTAAAAGGTTGAATGCTGCTTGTTTTGTGCTTCTGGTGTTTCCGCAATTGTCTGCTAAGTTTTCTTCCAAACAAGAATAGGCTTTGTCTATTTCCGTCTCTGGTTCTTGAGCTATTGCTAGTGAAGCTAGCATAATTGTTAGGACAATTAATGTTAGGAACAGAAGTACACCCTTTTTTGCTTTCATAAGGGTGAGAGTAATTTATTGTATTTAAATTTGTTGGTTTGGATGGAAGTTTTTGATTAACTTATTTAAACTTATTTTTATAATTGATAATATGAACATAGAAGTAGATCAAAGTGGAAAGATTGAAAGGTTGAGTCATGATACAATTATTGCAGCTAGTAATGGCACACAAGACTCAATAAAGATTCCAAGAAAACTGAAGAGAAAAATATTGCGGAGAAGAGAGAATTAAGATTTCAATTGATAGAAGCAAAAATTAACCATTCCTAAGCTGGAAATATCTCTTAACAGCATAGCTAACTGGATTTTTAGTTTGCATTGCTAGTTTGTCTGGTTTGTCTACGTTTAGATCTTTGTATATGGGATTGTTGAAGTTTGGAGGGAGTCTGTTGGGATTTCTTTTATACCAAATTAATTGAGATTGAATGTATCCTTTCTTTAACGGAAGGTAATTTTTTTCGTTCCATTCGTTAATTCTTTTTTCTATTTCTATATCTGATACTCCTAAAGATTTGAAAAAACTTATTAATACCATCAGTGCTCTCTTTCTCCCATCTTGATCTACCCCTTCTAGAAGAAGTGAGATTTGTGGAGGGAAGATTTCAGGACTTGGATTTGGTATTTCTATTTTCTTGAAATCCTTTTTTGTTTTGTTATCAAATCTTGTGTCTATGTTTGATCCTTTTTTTTCTTCAATTGTTGTTTGTTGTTTTTCTTTTTGTTCATGCCAGTCTAAAGCTTGGAGTAATAAGTTTCTTGCTTCGTCTTTATTCGGGATTGGATAGAAATCTTTTACTTCTATTTTAAATGGATTTGCGTCGGTGATTTGAAAATCTTTTATCTTGGGGGGGTCGATTACTATTGATGCTAAGGCTGTTTTTTCATGTAATGAATATGGCATTCTGAATAAGTGTCTTGGGGCAACTAGAACAAGATCTGCATCAATTAGTTTTTCTGTTTTTTCAACTGATTTATTAAACATTTCAGGGTTTCTGTCTGATGAGAAATTGCAGTATTCACAATGCATAATTTCTTCTCGTGATTTTTCTAGGAGGGGTTTTCTACACTCTGGACATTTAGGTATTCTTTTACTAGTTCTTATTCTTACTACATCTCCGATGTTTTTGCAGTTCTCGCAGATCCAGGTTACTTTTGTTTTCTTTGATGTTTTTCTATGACAGGAAGCACATTCATCGATCAATAGATCCTCTTCTTCTTTTCCAGTTTTTTCTGCAACTTGTTTAATTGATTCCTTTTCAAAAAGTTTCTCGGATAATTTTGGTTTGATCAATTCTGAAAGATATTGGCAGATTATTCTTGGCCATTCAGGAAACATATCTTTTGTTTTTTGATTATAGATTGTCTCAGGAAAAGCTTTCCAAGGAATTATTAGGTGGAAGCCCTTGCTTCCTGAATTATGTAATAAAACTGGAAAATCATTACCAAAAAAGGATTCTGTTTCTTTAACTGAAACATCATAAACTTTTTCTTTTCCCTTTTTAATTATGTCTCTAATTTCTACAATACTTATGTCTGCATTAAACAGTTGATTATAATTTTGTAATATTTTCTTACATTCATTATCTTCATTGATTGTCTTATGTTTATTAAACCATTCTAACACTTTTTTTATTCTTTTTAGATTTGCTTTTTTCTTATTTAGAGTCATTTGCTCTGGCCGGTGATGATTAAACATTCCTGGCTTAATCTTATTGTAAACATATTTAAGTCCATCTATTGGAAAAACTTTATCTCCAAGATAAGGGGAAAATTTATTTCTTTCTCTATCGAACTCTAAAGAATCTAATTCTGATTTTGGAATTTTTATAATGTAGACAAAACTACCTTTAAACATATTACCTTGTGGCATGGTATGGGGTTTATTTTTTTCTGACGATAAAGAACAAGAGATGTTGTTTAGTTTGCATAGCCAAATAAACTCCTTAATTAGCTGTTTTGATACAGATTTAATAACAATGCTATATTCTCCTATTTTATATCCATCCCCCCTGATATAACCACGAAGCAGTTCTAAGAATAATTCTCTTGAAAGTTTCCAAGAAAAATTGGGAATATGTTTTCTCTTTTTCTCTCCACAATATTCTTTAAAAAAATCGTGCCATTTTTTTGAGTGGATTAAAATTTGTGTAGAACCAGTATTTGGATGTCTAATGGAAATCTTCCTTTTTGTTATCCTGGATAGGAGATCTTTGCAATCCCTAATATATTCATCTTCATTTTTGCTGAATGTAAATCCTGTTTGGTTTATGATTTTTGTAGTATGCCCCTCTGCTAAAAAATAACCGATTAATCTCATTAAATCTGGAGTAATATCAATTTTATCCCTGATTCTTTTCTTTGAAAAATGATTTTTACCAAATTCGTATTCAAAAAATATACTATTATTATCCTCTACAAAAGGATTTTTATTGCTATTAAATGATATTAAGAAATCTCCCTTTTTTATCTCGGTTACTTTTTTTTGGATTATTTCTCCCTTATCCCATATAAAAACTGAATGGTATCCTGTTGCTTTAATCGGGATTTTACTTTGTGTGTGTTTAATGTTATAAATAATATCTTTATGCTCAAGATAATCATAAATTCTTGAAAAGGAAAGTTTTCCCTTTTTATCAAGAGATAAAACTTTAATTTTTTCTCCTCTTTTAATTAATTTTATTGCATCTTTTATGGGGATTAACTTTATTTCATCTCTGGTTTTAATTAGTATATCAGTGTTACCTGAAACACTAAACTTCACCCCCATGTTTTCTATTCCATGGAATTTTAGAATTTCTATGAGTAATTCTGTGTAAATCTTGCTATATTCTAAATAAGGAGAGTCTATATCTAATAGTAGGTCCCAACCGACTCTTAAGTTGTTGAATTCTTGTCTATTGAGGTCTGTTGATAAGTCTAGAGGGTCGGCCCATAATTCTTCTGAACAGTGGAGAGAGGTTGCCCCTCTTTTAACTTGTTCCATTATATCTCCTTCGTATTGGAAGTTGTCAGGGCGTTTTCCGAATCCTTCATAATATCTAGGAATTGTCTCTCTATTTTGAGAAAACTTGAATAAAGCTTTCCTAATGTCTTGCCTAGAATAATAAATCATAGTTAGATCTCGGATTCTCTTCTCTTTATAGCTTTTTTCTTTTGATTCCATCTTTTTGCTTATTGGTTATTTGCAATTTATTAATCGTCTTAGGCATTTGAGGTTTTTATTAATACTCGTATATCATAATAATGTTTAAAAGTGAAATAGGGTTTTTAATGAGATGGTCATAACAAAAGAGTATGGAGTTTCTGAAGGAGAAGGCATTGATATCTTTGAAGATTGCATAGATGAGAGGATTAATGAGATGGGCTTTACACATCTAGATACTCATCATTATTTTCAAAATAATAACTGGAGTTCTTACTTACATCATCAAGCAGGTGTTTCTTTAGTTGTTGACCAATATAGGGGGTCGGTATCACTAACTGGAACTATTAGCAATATTAGCGTTGCAAAGACTAGCTTAGAGTCATTAATAGGAAGATTAAACGAATTTGAGGGTGCTCTATTGGAAGGGGATTGTGAATAAAATGCAATTAAAACTTGAGAACCCGAAGATATTTTCAGACATTATTAGTATTATCTCGGATCTCGTGCTTGAGGTTAGAATTAAGGTTAGTAATGAAGGGTTGAATATAACTGCTATTGATCCTGCTAATGTTGCTATGATTTTGTTTAAACTACCTTCTAGTGCGTTTTCTCAGTTGGAGATTGAAAAAGAAGAAGTTCTAGGAGTTAGTCTAGAAAATTTGAAGGCAGTGTTAAGAAGGATAAAATCTGGGAGTGTATTAACTTTGTCTAAGCATGAGAATGAATTGAAGATAATAATTCAGGATAAAATAAGAAGGGAGTTTAATTTGGCTTTGATCGATGTGGAAGGAGAAGAGAAGCCTATTCCAAACTTGGATTTTATAAGTAAGATAGAGATGTCAAGTGTTGATTTCTTAGAGGCGATTGAAGATTGTAGTGTTGTTGCTGACAGTTGCTCGTTTATTTCAGAAGCTGATAAATTTACCATTCAAGCTAAGGGTTCGTTAAATAGCTTTAAGTCTGAGTTTACAGATGAGGTTAACATTTCTGCTGAAGAGGCGAGTAGTAGATATTCCCTAGAGTACTTAAGCAAGATGATTAAAGGAACAAAGCTTACAGATAAAACTGTAATTAATTTTGGTAAAGATTACCCCCTAAAGCTCGAGTTTAACACCTCTTTAATTGAATTGGCGTTTATTTTAGCTCCTAGAGTTGAAACTGAAGATTGAAGGGGTGAGGGTTAATAGTTTTTGTTTAGTCTTCCCTTCCTAACTACATCAGCAGACCAGTTGTCGAAACCTTCTTGATCTTTAGCTCTTTTTAGAGGATTATTTTTAAATTAATTCTTTTCTACTTCCTTTATTATTTTTGTTAATACCTTAATAAATTCCTGAGAATCAACAAAATAATTCGGATATGCCTTTTCTAATTCATCAATAGAATCTGCTCCAACAAGAACTGTATCGTACTCTTTTTTGTTCCTAATTATTTTTTCAACTCTTGCATAGTCTTCTAATGCTTTTTCCCCTTCGTCTTTTGTATAGGCGCTAATTTTAATGCTTTCAGAATTTAAATCCAATTCGAGTAAGAAAAATTCTTTTTTCGATTTTTTACTTTTTGTGTCAGTAAATTCCCTAATGGCACTATTCCATTTTGTCAGATTTTTAATAACCTTTAGTTCTCTCTCACTATCTCTAATTAATCTATATATCTCTTTCTTATTAGAAGGGGTATTGGGAACTAGTGCAGTTTTTTCCATTAAAGCTAATGCACTACTAACTAGTCTAAAAAAATCTTTCCATTCTTTTTTGCCTCTATTTAATTTTATTGATTGGGTTGTGAAAAAATCAACTATTTCTATTGCTGTTGCCCAAATATGCTGTAATTTTGATCTAATCTGTACTTCGATTAATAATCCATTATATTTACTTTTTTCTTTATCACTTTCATATCTATAAACTAAGTGTATGCTCCTATATCCATCTTTTTTTGGATAAGTGATATAATCCTTTTGGCTGACAAGTTTGTGCTTAATGTCACTTTTAAGGAATCCCTGGTCTCTTACTTTCCTTGCTATCTCTGTACTTGATACTACAGATCTGCATCCGGCAATGTCTTGCATTTGAGATAATTTTATAGTAGGCTCACTACCCTTGTATTTTCTTTTTAATTTATAAATTATCGATGAAAGTCTTTTAAGTCTTCTAGCAATAACTGGATTTTTATCAAACTTCTTTGATATTCTCTCAAGTCTTCTATCAAAAATTTTAAGAGGGTATTCATGAAATGCTCTAAACTTATGAACTACATTCAAAGCTCCGTCTAGTTCTTCTTTATTTTGTATACTACTTTTTAGTATTTTTCCTGCCTTATCTATTTGAGATTTTGATGTTTCCATACCCCCCTTAGTATAATGTACTATTTAAATCTTTATTCTGCGCAGTTTGTAAATTAAAGTGTGGCTATTTTGCGCAGAGGTTTTACACAGGGATTCTGTATATTTTGTTAAATATGATGATTTTGCGCCGTTAGTGAATTAAGATATGGCTATTTTGCGGAAGAATTATGTAACTAAGAATTCATGCATGCCAATAATGTTATCTTTTTTTATTGAATCTGAAACTAAAATTAGATTAAAATTCTTATATTTGGATTTAAAATTAATTAGACCTTTTTGTTCTCTATCTGGAATATCATTTGTTGAAGTAACATTTATTGCTTTACCATCAATAATAAAGTCTACTTCCGAAGATAGTTCATTCCAATAACTAATATTATTTTTTCCATCCCAAAGCTTTAGTAAAACTGCATTTTCGTACTTTTTACCCCTATTTTCAGAATAAGTTTGATTTGTTATGGTAATAAATCCATTATCTATCGAGTAGTATTTAGGCAATTTTGATTTGTCATATTTTATTAATTCTGAAAAAGAAAAATACGTTACTTCTATTAATAAAAAAGCATTTACCATATATCCTATATATGTTGCAATTGTTTCGGTAGATAATCCATAGATTTTAGATAATTTATTTATACTCACTTTTGTTCCTGCATTTAATACTATATTTCTTGTTAAATCTAGTAATTGTTTAGAATTTCTTACCGAGTAACGGTCTATAATATCTTTATGGATAATATCTTCAAAATATTGAGTTAAAAGCATTATCTTCTTTTCTACATTATTTTCAAGTACAACCTCTGGAAACCCACCGTATGTTATGTAATCTCTGATATTTGGGCTACTTGCAAATTTCATGTATTCTTGATAAGATAAGGGTTTAATTAGAAATGACAAATTTCTTCCAGTTAGAAGAGTGGAGAGTTCTTTTGTCAATAAAGAAGCAGATGAACCTGATACGATGAACTTAATTTTATCTTTTAATTCATATTTGGTTCTAACCCATTTAGCCCAATCTGGAATTTTTTGAATTTCATCTATAAAAAAATAGATTAATTTTTTGTTTTTAGTATAGTTTAGATATGAACTGAGAACATTGTCAAATAATTCTAAATTAAGGCTGTCAGCAAAACCATAATCTTCAAGATTTAAATATAATATTTGCTTTTTATTAATATTACTATTGACTAACTTTTTCATTAATTGCTTCATAATTGTAGATTTTCCAGATCTTCTGATTCCTTTTAGAACAATTACTTCTTTTCTGTCTACTACAGGCCATATTTTATCAATATAAAGAGTTCTTTTTTTCCCACTATCTATGTCACCATCCCAAATATTCCATTTTTTAAGTATTTCAATTGTACTTGCCATCTATATCTTATGCATTGTCCCTTTATAAAGGTTATCGATATACTGGTAACCTATTTAAATGAAAATATATGCAGATTATTATAGATTTTTGTAGCATTTCCTGCAGATTTCGTCAAACAGAGTACGAATCATAACATTTGAATCAATACTATCTACCACTTTTTAATGCTAATTTCAGCAGATGGTCGTAAGACATCAGAAACTACTTGGATTTCAAATGTTGGAGAATCATGATCAATTAGGTGATTTGAAAGATTATTAAAAGCAAAGTCATTGAAAGACTTTCGTCATTAATGTCTTCTTCAGTAAGAATTGCATTTTTAAATAATTTTAAGTGTAAACTTTTGCGTTTTACACTTAATTTGCTGCAAAAGTTTCCTGCCTGAACTTTTGTTGAATCCCCTTGTAAACTCCCAAAGTCCAGAATGAAAACGCAAAAGTTCAGGAACAAACCCCCCCCAATTATTTCAGTTCACAAGACCATTCTCCATTTATCAAAGAAGGCTCACTTGGAAATTCTGCCGCTGTATAAGATTTCCTAACCATCCCATCATTTCCCACAGGAGTTACATTTAACCTATAAAACTTTTTTCCATCCCCTCTACCATAAAACATTCTTTCAAAATAAGATGAACCATCACCATATTCAACCATCACCATTTTACAATAATCTAAAGTACCATTAGAATCCATATCCTCCATCCAAGAACAAAAAGTAGTTTCCCTCATAACAGGGCTTTTATTTTCCCTACCCCCACAACCAGGTAAAATAACCATACTACAAGCCAATAATAGATTTGCCAATGTTCTCATATTTTTCGAGGGTTTCTTAGATTTTTAAGCCTTTCTATCCAAGCATTATCAAAATAAGCTTCCCAATGAGAAATGAATATTCAGGATTAATCTCCAAAAACTCTCTTAGTGATAATTGAGATGAACTATACGTTCTTCGCCCATCAGCAGCTTGTACTACTGATGAAATCTTACCATTACTATTTAACACCCCACCCCCACTTTGCCCTCCAGCCCCTCTAAAATCAAGGTGAACAACATTTGGTCTTAAATGATTATATTCCTTCACCCAAGTAACCTGGCAACTTGATGCATAAAATGTTGAGCCAAATCCAGGACAACCTCCTATTAACATCCTGTTTCCCTTAGCTATCCTTTTTTCAAGGTCAATTTCAACAAATCCTCTTTTTTTAATCTCAGGAGTAGTCTTAATTGCAACAAGTGCTAAATCATATTTTGTTTGAGGAGATACGGCAACAACTTCTGCATGTATTCCAGCTCCCTCATATTTTTTAGTCGATCTATACTTTTCTTCAAGCGTATTAAGATGAACAAAAAGATCGCCGGTTCCTTCAACAACATGCCCTGCAGTAAGAACTATCGAATATTCTTCCCCATTCCTCTTAGTTGTTCCAACTATTGTTCCAGA
>NZCQ01000016.1 GCA_002688335.1 Candidatus Pacearchaeota archaeon
CCTACTCAATGAAATTGGAATAAGTGGAATAAAAAATGCAAATATTACAAAAAAGAATCTAAAACCATATATTGATTCAACAAATGAAAAAATTAAATTACTAAACAAAGCTATAAACGAATCTCAAGATAAGATCCATGATAGGATTATTTATACTCTTGTTCTAAGAATAAGAACCCTTTTAATTATAAGAAGATTAAAAGAAAATAAATCAACCAAAAATAGTGAATTAATAAAAATAATAAACAATATTTCAAAAGATGCTTACAATCGATACCTAGAAGTGAAAATGGAAAAAATGGAAAAAATGGTTATTAGCAAAAAAGAAGCCAATAACTTACTTAATTACCTTAAAAAACAACTAAAAAGATTAAAAACCTGATTTTTATTCCTTCAACTGGGTCAATACCCTGGAACTTGCTCTGAGGGTGTGGGGCGCATTAAGTTGAAGGTTAAAATACCCCCGCAGTTTGCTGCGAAGTGAGTATAGCGAACGATGGGATTCTTATTTCAAACTTTTCTGCCCGTTTTCCTCATTCCCCTTCTCACTAATCTCTTTCTCTTTTCCTTCATCCAATCTAGCAATATCAACAACTCTATCTCCACTTCCAAGTTTTATTATCCTAACACCGCTTGTCGCACGCCCCATTACTCGAATATCTTTCACACTCGTTCTTATTACAATCCCTTTCTTTGTTGAAACAACAAACTTATCTTTATCTGCCGCCTCAATTGTACTTACAACTTCTCCGGTTTTCTCACCAACCTTCAAATTAATCACCCCTTTCCCCGCCCGACCAGTCAACCTATAATCATCAATCTTGCTTCTCTTCCCATATCCCCTCTCAGTTATTGTTAATATCGATAGCATCTTATCTTCAACTATCTCCATACTCACAACCTTATCCTTACTATCCATCTTAATTCCAGTCACACCATAACTAGCCCTGCCCATATTTCTAACTTCATCAGAATTAAACCTTATTGCTTGACCTTTCATAGTCATAAGCATTACTTCTTGTTTATCCTTAACCTTTTTAACTCCAACAACCATATCCGAATTATCTGCAGGCAAATTAATAATCCTAACTCCTGAATTTCTAGGTTTAGAAAACAAATCTAGTTTAATCTTCTTAACCATTCCTTTCTCAGTAGCCATAAATAAATAATCTTCAAACTCTTTAACTGCTATAACACTCGTTACTCTATCATCTTTAATATTAAGTAAATTAATTATAGCCTGCCCTTTCCCATATCTTTGTGTCTCAGGAACTTTGTATGCCTTAAGCCAAAATAATCTTCCACGTTCAGTAAATAACAACAAATGATCATGAGTTGAACAAGTAATAAGTTCCTTAACAAAATCTTCCGTGGATAATTCAGCCCCAATAACCCCTCGCCCCCCACGTTTTTGTTCGTTATATGCTTTAAATGGCATTCTCTTAATATAGCCTTTCTCAGTTATAGTAATAATCACATCCTTTTTCTGAACTAAATCTTTTTCATCAATATCTTTCACAGATCGTATTATTCTACTACGTCGAGGATCACCATATGTTTTTTTAAGCTCTTCAAGGTCGCGTCTAATCAACTTCAGAATTTCCTTCTCGTCCCCAAGTATTTTCTTAAGTTTAACAATTAATTCCTTAAGATCGCATTCTTCTTTTTGTAATTTCTCGCGTTCAAGTGCTGTTAATTGTCTTAAGGTTATCTCAAGTATAGCTTCGGCCTGCTTCTCACTTAATTTAAATTTCTTTATTAAATTTTCTTTCGCTTCCGCTGAACCATTACTCTTCTTAATAGTCTCAATTATTTTATCAATACTTTTTTGTGCAAGTAACAATCCCAAGACAATATGAAGTCTCTTCTCAGCCTTGTCCAAATCAAACTCTGTTCGTTTACGAATAACTTTTTGTCTAAACTTAATATATGAATCAATCATTCCACGCAAACCAAAAGTTTTTGGAACTCCACCTTCAAGTGCAACTAAAACCGCATCAAACCGACTCTGAAGTTTCGTTGATTTAAACAAACGATTAATTGTAAACTGACTATTCGCTCCTTTTTTAAGTTCAATTACCACGCGAATATTTCCCTTAGCCGATTCATCACGAATATCACTAACCTCGGTTAGTTTTTTATCACGAACAAGCTCAGCAATTTGCATAACAAGACTTGACTTATTCACTTGATAAGGAATTTCAGTAATTATGATGGACTCCTTCCCTTTTTTCTCCTCAGTCTTAACTTTTCCTCGCACCACAAATCCAGCCCGTCCAGTTTTATATAACTCCTCAAGATTCTCACCAACTATCTGCCCACCAGTTGGCAAGTCAGGACCTTTGATTATCTCCATCAATTCATCAAGTCCTATTTTTGGTTTATTAATCACAGAAATAATCCCATCACATACCTCATTTAAATTATGAGGGGGGATATTTGTTGTCATTCCAACTGCAATTCCTGTTGCTCCATTAATTAATAAGTTTGGAACTTTTCCAGGTAATACAAGTGGCTCATTCACCGAATTATCGAAGTTTGGAACGAATTTTATTGTTTCTTTGTCGATATCTGTTAAAAGCTCGGTTGAAAGTTTTGCAAGTTTTGCTTCAGTATATCTGCTTGCACCCGCACTATCTCCATCAATTGATCCAAAATTTCCCTGACCCTTTACAAGAGGATAACGAAGAGAGAAATCCTGTGCCATTCGAACCATTGAATCATATATTGCCATGTCTCCATGAGGATGAAATTTACCCATAACATCTCCCACAATTCTTGCCGATTTTTTAGTCGAACCTTTCTCAAGCCCCATTAGTTTCATTGCGTAAAGAATTCTACGATGAACTGGTTTGAGCCCATCCTCAATAGATGGTAACGCACGAGTAACAATGACACTCATTGCATAATCAATATAACTTCGCTTCATTTCACGAGTTATCTCACGATTAATTACGCGATCCTCATCAATATCTTTTAAGTTGAGTTCTTCTTTCTCAAGTCTTTCAACTTCAATCTTACCATTTCCATTCTCTTCATCAGCATCTCCTGTGCCATCAGCAGCCATTTCTGCTTGTTCTTCAGGATTGACTTTTTCTTCTGCCATTCTCACATATCCACCTCAGCAATATCTGCATTTACTTCAATAAATTTCCGTCGTGGACCAACAACATCCCCCATAAGCATTGTAAATACTTCATCAGCCAGGACTGCGTCTTCAATTTTGACTTTCTTTAAAATTCTTTTTTTCGGATCAAGAGTAGTATCCCAAAGCTGTTGCGGATTCATCTCACTCAATCCCTTAAATCGAGTCACCTCGCTCTTTCCAACTTTTTCAATAGTTTTTTTAAGTTCTTCCTCATTATACACATAATAATCTTTCTTCTTCCTAATTCGATACAGAGGAGGTACTGCAATAAACAAGTTCCCATTTTCAATGAGTTCTGGCAAATATCTATAAAAAAACGTTAAAAGAAGTGTTGTAATATGTTGTCCATCAACATCTGCATCACTTAATATGACAACTCGCCCATACCTTAATTTACTTATATCAAAATTTTCACGAACGCCAGTTCCAATTGCAGTGATTAAATTAGTTATTCCCTCATGACTAAGTGCCTTTGTTGGGTTTGCTTTCTCAACATTAATAGTCTTTCCTTTCATGGGCAGTATTGCCTGAAATTCTTTATCTCGTCCCATTTTTGCCGAACCGCCGGCGGAATCGCCTTCAACTATGTACAACTCCGTATTATCAGTTTTCTTACTTGAACAATCTGCAAGTTTTCCAGGCAATCCTCCAAACCCAATCACATTCTTCCTCCTAACTAAATCTCTAGCCTTCTTAGCAGCTTCACGAGCCTTAGCACTAGCCACAACTTTCTGAGCAATTTTATTTGCAATCGTAGGATTCTCTTCTAAAAACTCAGTAAGTGCAAGGTGAGCCATACTATCAACAATCCCTTTCATCTCACTATTTCCTAACTTAGTTTTAGTCTGTCCCTCAAACTGAGGATCTCTCATCTTAATATTAATAATAGCAGTAAGTCCTTCCCGAGTATCATCCCCGCTCAACTTCCCACCCTTAAGCAAACCTTTTTTAGCAATATAGTCATTAACAGCTCTTGTCAAAGCAGTCTTAAAACCAGAAACATGAGTCCCGCCCTCAGTAGTATTAATAATATTCACAAACCCAAAGATACTCTCATTATATCCATCATTATACTGAACAACAACTTCAACTATTGTATCATCTTCCTGCCTCTTAAAATAAATTGGCTTATGCAAAACAGTTTTAGATTTATTTATATGTTGAACAAAATCAACCAATCCTCCTTCATAATGAAAAATTTCTTTCTTATCATTTCTCTTATCCTCTAAAGTTATCTTGACGGGATTCAAAAAAGCTATCTCCTGCAACCTCTTCCTCAAAACAGCAAAATCAAATTCAACAGTGGAGAAAATATCTGGATCAGGGATAAAATTAATCTCTGTACCTGTTTCTTTGCCTGCCTTTCCAACAACTTTCATCGCATATTTAGGCTTACCAACACTATACTCTTGCTGATAAATCTTACCATCTCTTCTAACAACTGCCTTCAAACGACTAGACAAAGCATTAACAACACTTATACCAACCCCATGTAAACCTCCAGAAATCGCATAAGCACTCTTCTCAAACTTCCCCCCAGCATGCAATTTAGTTAAAGCAATCTCTAAAGCAGGCTTTTTATACTGAGCATGCATGTCAACAGGAATCCCCCTACCATCGTCCTTGACAGTCAAACTACCATCTTTGTTTATAATAACCAAAACATTCTTACAAAATCCCGCTAATGACTCATCAACACTATTATCAACAACCTCATAAACTAAATGATGTAAACCATCCTTACCAGTTCCACCTATATACATCGAAGGGCGTTTTTGCACCGCCTCCAAACCCTCAAGTACCTTTATGTTCTCAGCATTATAGTCATTTTTTGCTGCCATATTCTTCAATTCTCATTCATTTCTATTAAACAAAATTAGACAGTTTTAACTAACCTCTAAGTTATTTTTAAGTAATTTCCAAGCTAGAAATTGACTAATTTATACCAAAATTAATACATTTCACTTTAAAAACCTTTCCCCCACCTTTTTCCATTTTACCGTCGATAAAACTAATCTTTATCAAAACAGATAGGGATTAAACTCAAACGCCAATAACTACTTCTTAGCAGCCCTCTTCTCACTCTTTTTTTCCTCAATTTTTTCCCTTTCCTTATCAGCCAAAACAGCCCTCTTCGCTTTCTCTTTGTCCTCTCTAATCTTCCTCATGTCCTCTCTCTTCCTAATCCAATTAACTTTCTTAGGATCTCTTCCAAGATTAGCATTATTCCTACATTTACTAGAACAATAGCTTAAAGTCCTTCCATCATTAGTAAAAATAACCACTCCCTTATGTTCAGAATAATTCTTCTTACAAAAACTACACGTTGCCATCTTAAGCACTACTCCTAGAATATTTACCTTTAATTCTCCTAGCCTCTATCTGGGTTTCCCTAAGCATTAAAATATCCTTAGCCCTAACAGGCCCCTTAACATTCCTTCTCATAACCTTCCCCTTATCAAATCCCTGCAAGATCCTACACTTAACCTGAGTAACCTCTCCTTTAGCCCCTGTCCTTCCAACAATACTCTCAACAACAGCTGGAACTGCAGATTCTGTTAACAAAGCGTCAGCGCCCTTAGCACCACTTCCCTTGCCTTCCTTAATCTTCTGCGTTTTACTTCCCATTTTAAAATTATTAATAACAAAACACCGTTAACCTATAAAACATAGACCAAGTTTATTCCCCCTTACCTTGTTTAGCTTTCCAACCTTCAAAATCCTTATCTGCCTCTCCCAATTCAATAATAGCCACACTAGCACATCCAACACTCAATCCTGCAGAAATACCTAACTTTTCCTTTTTCTCAACCTCAACACAAGGAATATTTTTCTCCTTACAAAGCAAACTCAAATGCTGAACTATCTCCTTAGGTTCGACATCAGCACCATAAGCAACTAACTTAGCAGTCCCCCTCTCAATTGCCTTAGTGACCTCATTCGTACCCTTCTCTACCTTTCCAGTTTTCCTTGCCTTCTCAATTAATTCATATACACTATCCATCTTACATTTAACAACTAAAGAAGAAAGCCTCCCATAGTCATTGGCATATCAGTATGATAAAAAAAGGGTTTATAAAACTTTCTTATGCATTGCATTGTGCATTAAAAGGACCTTAGTCTTAAATAAAACCAAGGTTATTCAAATTTTGAGTTTCTAAAAGAATAATATTATTCTCAATTCTTTAATATTTTTACTAGTCTTGTTCCTCCATATCCCACCAATACAATTCCCACCATTAAGTTCAATATCTGAATTATAATTAATGGAATTGCGGCCTTTAGAAGAAAGAACAATAAAACCGATGCCCCCATAAATACAAGAGTTGCCGAGCCAACTGCTAATCCAAATACATATAGTTGTTTTTTAGTATAATTGTATTCAATAGCTTTAGCAGCAAATATGCTAGTAAAAAAAACAATGGTCATTGGACTAGATATCGTAAGAATAAAAACAGAAAGGAAACTTGCCAATAAATTCATTGAATTAATTTCAATACCTGCCGTAATACCCACACTCCACAGATCTTTAAGAATTAATCCTCCAAAAACCATCAAAACAATTGAACTAATAATGCCAAATATCCTTTCGACTTTCTTTTTTTCAAGTAATTTACCAATTCCGAATATTGAAAGAGAAATATAGAAATAATCCACGATTGTGACTGCCAAAACTGCTATGAGTCCATCAAAGATTGTTCTCTGCAATGCTAAATTTATAATATAGAAAAATACAGGGCCTATAGCAAGTTGGAGGAATAACCCCGTTATTAATCCATTCCTAAAAACTTTAAAGCTCATTTTTAAATCTGGTTAAATGGCTATAAAAATCTTTACGAATTTTATAAGACACTTAATTATAGTTTGTAGTTTTGTTCATCATGATTCATTTCTTTAGATCCTGCTCATCTTAATCAAATCCAGCCATCTGTTTCTTCCCAATTCTAATTCAAGGATAATTAACTCACAAGAACAGCAATCAAAATATTTTAAAACCTCCTCAATTTAAAAAGAACTAACTAGACGCAGAAATATCCAACGGAATTGAGATATCGAGTCGTTTTAAGACTTTTTTAAGTATCGCCTCCCTAGCCCTTTTTCTAAAGTTTAGAATGCCTAAACTTTTGATCTCGTTTGTTTCCCTATCTCTCGTAACAAAAACATCATCTTCTACATCCTCTGCATATTCTGTTTTAGGAGGAATTCCAAAAGAAAGCTCTAAAAAATCTCCTTGATCATCATAATATATATCAATATCATTATTTTCCATCCTATCGAGTTTACAACGTTTGAACATTATTTAAATTTAATTACTATTTCCAACTAACTTCAACTTGATCAGTTCTTTGACGTGGGTTAATATCAATACTATCAAAATCCTTGGGTTTAACTGCAAAATCCCTTTCCAGAATACCTTGCCAAGCTATCATCGCAGCATTATCAGCACTATATTTTAATGAAACAGTAAAAAACTTTGCGCCACGTTCTTCACACATATTATTTAACATCTCACCAAATCTTTTGTTAGCTGCTACCCCCCCTATTAATAATAACTCTTTCTTGCCCGTATGAGCTAAAGCTCTTTCACTTGTTTCTGCTAACATTGCAAAAACAGTTTCTTGTAGACTATAACATAGGTCTTCTTTAGAAACCCCATTTCGATACAATTGGATTGCTTTTGTTAATATTCCGGATAATTCTATATCCATCCCCTTAACAACATAAGGTAATTCAATAAAATTTTTACCTTTTTTAGCGTATTCTTCTATTTTTGGTCCTGCGGGAAATCCGAATCCAATCTCTCTTCCAAATTTATCCAACATATTTCCAATTGCTATAGAAATTGCTTCTCCAAAAATTCTATATTTTCCTCCTTCCAAACCAACAATTTGCGTATTAGCTCCAGAACAAAATAAAAAAACAGGGTCACCTGCTCCCGTAAATAATAAACCTGAGGTTAAATGAGAAACACAATGATTCACCCCAATTAACGGAACATTTAATTTTCTAGCCAATTCCTTTGCTGTTTTTATACCAACTTTGAGACATGGGGGAATACCTGGAGAACAAGAAAAACTAACAAGATCAAATTTCTTTTGTCCACTCTGTTCAATTGCCCCCCCAATTACCTTATCTTTTACCTCTACATGATGTTTTGCGACATCCATTGGAATCATGCCTCCTTTATCGGTTTTATAAGCATCTCTAACATCAGAAAGAACATTTCCATCTCCGTCAACAACACTACAACCAAATGTATGTGCTGTGCTTTCAATTGCGATACATTTCATTTTTATCCTTCGAATTCAGTATTTTTAAACCTTTATTTGTTAAATTATACTTATAGGGCCAAACCTTGGTGTTTCTAACAACAAATCCTTTTTCTAGACATTTTAATAATTGTTGATGAATGGTATCAAAATGCTTATTTCTATTATCAGAAATCTGGCTATTACTTAACTCTCGATTTCCCTTCAAAATTTTTAAAACCAAAATTATCCCAGCACCCTTCTTCAAGGAAGATCTTTTATTTAAAGCATTTTTAAGTAGATTATTTTTCCTGTCTAAACTAAATCTAAAATACTTTGCCATTTTTTTTAATTCAATAACACTGTTTATCGATAATGTTGATCTTCCTTTCTCTAAACTGGCATCAATATCAAAATCCTTCAAAATGTCTTTAAGGCCTTCTAAGTATTTTCTACTATTCAGACCAATTCTTATTCTATTATTTCGTATCCAAGCCTCAGTATCTAAAATTGCATTAACAGCTTCTTGTTTTACACTAATTGGCGACTTTCTTAAAAAATCAGACATAATTATGATATCTGATTTCTTCCCAAAAGGCACTTCTAATAAAATATTAAGTAATTTTGCAAATGTCATATTACAAATAGATAAATTCAAAACAGTACTTGCAATTTTATAACTTGACTTAGATATAATTTCCCCATTTAAATCTCCAACTTTAACGAAAATTTCTGAATTATCCGATAGTCTTATGATATATTTCTTAAATAAATTATCCGGACTATCATAAAAACTTACCTTCAATTTATCACTTCTAGAAGCTTTATGTATTCTAAATTTAAACTTTCCATTTTCACCTATAACTTCCATAACTTTTTTATTCTTTGGGATATCTATTTCTATTGACAAATTTTTATAAATACAATTTTCTTGCACATAATTCTTAATTATTCTTTCAATTTTATTTAAAAAAATAAGATTTTTATTAGATATATTAACTTGTACCAAATTCTTTCTTATATGCCCATCTGCCTTTATTGCTTCACCTAAAAAGGATAAATCCTCATTATAGTAAAATGGAAACTTAACTCCGCTTTTGTTCGGAGATATTTTATATTTAACTAACAAAACATCATCCTTACATAAGTCATAATTTACTAATTTATATAACTCAATTACACAATCTAAAGGTATGTATCTTTTAGAACTTTTCCAATCAAAAATATAACTATCCCATAAAGAATTTGGTTTTATATTATGGAAACTTTTACACTTCTTATGTAAAAATATTGCCAACCTTTTACATTTCCCCCAACTTCTATTTCCCTTTGAAATCTCTTTTAAAGCATCAACTATTAATCTTTTTTGAATTTCTGGTTTTAACAAAATCACAAACTCGTCTTTTGGCAAATCAGTAATTTTGAAATTATAATATTTTTCTGCGAATTTTCATTACCCAAATTTATTAAATATTATTTTCTTTATATCTTTTCTATCCTAATTTTCAATATATCATCCTTTTTTAACTTCATTAACTCTATGATCTCGGGTGGTAGATTAATAGCTAAACTTGTTCCACTCTTCCTTAGCTTTCTAATAAACTCTCCCTTATTCATATTATATAATAAGATATTATCATATATAAATGTTTCGATCTAAAAGTCTTTAGGATTCAAGAAATCATTTCCCCCTATCATTTCCCCATAAATTAACATGAATTCTTGGAGAATATCTAATATTATTTTTAATACAATAATTCCAAACATTTCTTTCTATTTCTAAATCTCTCTGAGTAAAAGTTGATAAAGGCATCAACATAGTCGCATAAGGGATTAATTCCTTATTTAACTCTAAATCAGTCACTATTTTTATATCTCCTTCACCAAATTCTTTTATTCGCCTAGCGTCTTTAAGATTTTTTGGAGAAAAACAGAGGTAACTAAAAGCATTAAGCTTAGAATCCAAGCGATATCCGTTACTCTCCAAGTGATGATGTTCCATAGGAGTCCGATCAACAACCTCCACTATTTCATCCAACTGCAGAGTTGGCTCCCCACCAGTCCATACAACAGTATCCATTTTTGATCTGTTAATCTCCTTAGTCAAGTCTTCAACAGAGTAAATCCTTCCAGTAATAAATTCTGTATCACAAAATGAACAATTCAAATTACAATTACTAACCCTCACAAATAGAACGGGATGGCCCACATATCTTCCCTCTCCTTGAATACCTTCAAACACTTCATTAACTTTCATTTTATTGCAGTCAGATAGCCTAGTTCATAAAGTTCTAGATAATCTTTCCAAAACTCTTCTCCATACACTTTTTTCCCGTATTTATCTATTATTGGTTTATGCCGCACTATTGATTTAAATCCAACTTCTGATAACAATCTCTCAATAGATTCTAGTGCAAAATAATTAGAATTTAATGTGCAAATATATTTTTCATTATTAAACAATTCTATTTTAATGTTAGCTCCATCAACTAGACCCCCATCAACTCTCTTTACCGCCCCAAATTTTCTGTTTTTCCTTATTTGATCTTCACTTAAATCAAGCCTTGGTAAATCTACCACTAAAACAAGCTTCCCCCCATTATTCAAAGAATTAAAAAAGTTAACTAATAATTTTTTAAGATCATCTAATGAATTTGCGTAATTAATCACAAATGGAGCATTTATTACATCACACATCGGCAGTTCTGATGAAAACATATCCAGAACCTTATAGACTACTTTAGTACAATCTTTTTTTATAGCTCGCTCTATAAATGAATTAGAAGAATCGATACCATATACTACATCTGAGTTTCTTTCAGCAACAGCACGACTAAAAAAACCTTCTCCACAGCCAACATCCACTACTGTCTTGCCTTCCAATGGCTCCAATAATTTTAGAACCGTAGGCAAAATGCTATGTTTTTTATCTGGCTTAATATTGGTTTTTGGATACTGATCCAACAATTCATTAAATTTATTCATAAGTTTAAGGCAAAAATAACAATATTTAAATAATAGTTCTCCTCTTTAGGAGAATATGAATAAAGAAAACCTCAAACTGTTAGGATTAACAAATAACGAAATAGAAATATACCTTTTCATACTAAGAGAGGGAAAATCAAGAGCAACTTATATCCGTAAAAAGACCTCTCTTGCAAATTCAAGAGTTTACGCAGCAATAGATTCTCTAATAGAAAAAGGAGTTATAACTTATGAAAAAACTCCCAAGGGAAAAATATACGACGCACCCAATCCCGAGATTATTAAAGACTTAATAAAAGAAAGGCAAGAAAAAATAGAATCAATAATTCCAGAATTAAAAGAGATTCAACAAAAAGAAAAGTCAAAAACCGAAACCGCAGTTTATGAAGGCTTTAACGGATTTAAAACAGCACTATATAATTTTGTGGAAGAATGTCCGATAGGAGAGACTGTTTACATCATAGGATTCTCAAATCAAGCATACAAAAATGAGAAACTAGCCGCACTATTAAGAAATATTAATAAAATATCAGCAAGCAAAAAGCACAGATTTAAAATGATATTAGATAATAAAGAAAATAAGTTCTTTCAAGAAAGAAAAGAAGAAAAGATGTCTAACATAAAATTCATGGGCAAAGGTTTCAAAAGTCCAGCATCAATAGACATATTCCAAGATACAACATACATATTAATGTGGGACGAAAATCCTTATGTTTTCAAAATAAAAAATAAAAACATAGCAGAGGGTTTCAAAACATATTTTAACTTTTTATGGAACATGACAAGGGACTAAACATATCCTTATAAATCATATCCATCACCAAAATACATGGATTTCATGTTATACCCTACTTTTGAAATAGTAGAGGGAAGAGGATTAATTCCAAATGTGAGGCTTCCTAGAAACTATAAAGAACTAGTTCCAAGATTCTACGATCAAGATAGAAGAAAAGAAATTGAAGAATATGCAAGAATGTTAGAAGAAACATCTATGGGAGGCATACTTGTTAAATCACCAGAGATAAGACTCCAATGGGAAGATAAAAGAGGTTTAACAAACATTAGCATAGGAGTTTCAGGAGGATTTGATTTAAATGAATCCGGATGGCCTAGCTTCCAAGAACATAATCTTGGAACAAACACCTCACTTATGGGTGGATCAATAGCAATGAAATACGTTTCAGAATTAATGAAAAGTAGAAAATAAGAATCCGATAAGCAAGCACAAACAATACAACAAAATAAAAATAAAAAAACAAAAACACCTCTTTTTCCCTAGAAGAAATTAATATTATCTTTTTTTCTTTTTAGCCGGTTTCTTTTTTGCAGGCTTCTTAGCTACTTTTTTCTTAGCAGTTTTTTTCTTCTTACCACCTCGAGCCATCTTAGCTTCACATACATTTCCTTTTCCATCAACGTAGTAAAGATAACCAGACTTCCTCTCAACAACACCTTTCGCAATGATCTTTCCCATTCTAAATTTTACCTCCTTTTTTCAAGATTATAAAAAGTAAAATCAACAAAAGTATTTAAAGCTTTCTTATCTCGTCGACAATTTCATCAAAATCTCCATTATTCAAGGGAACCTCCAACAACTTATCAAATCTTCTCGAAGGCTTAATAAAGAAACCAATATAATCAATCAATTTAACATCAACAATTTCATCACCATCAAACCAAATAGCAATAAATGGAACACAAAACAAAGAATGAATAGCACTCCTATTTCTAGAATCAAAAATAAACAACAAAGGAATTGACTTTTTCCTAAACATCAACCCACTTGCCTTAGAGAGAAAACTCTTACATTCCCTTACTTTTAACTCAAACTTCCTATCATTAATTTTAAAACTAAGATCCCTTACCACCATCTTCTCTTTCTCTCTTTTTCATCCTTCTGAATATCATCTTCAAAATCTCTCCTCTTCAAATTAACATATCTCTCATACTCAATCTCAACATTCCTATCACAAACATAATCATGATGCCTAAATCCCCCACCAAAACTCTTAGGTATGTGCATTAACTCATGAATTAAAGTCTTCAACTTATCTTCATTGGATAATTTATCAAACCTTTTTGAAATAACCTCTATAACATAAAATCCCCTTCTCCCTAAGGCAAGTTGCATAGCTTTTCCAAGTGCATGACATCTCGCAATAGTTCCTCGACTACTGCTCCCATAACTCCTCATACAAACAACAGAATCCATCTTAACATGCGGGAACAACAACAAAGCAATCTCATTAACTATCTTCTGCAACTCATCATCTAACTCATACTTTATTGGCATTTTAGTTTATATCACAAAGCTTGAACAAAACTCTTTCCTTTTCCTCCTCCATAAGGATTAGGCTTCCTATCAATCTTATCCCCTCCTTCATCATCTCCTTCATCATCATCCCAATGATCTAAAACATAATCAACAAGATTATCAGCACTATCTCTAACTTTCTCTTCATATTCAGAATCAAAAACGCCAGGTTTTTGCACACTTTGATAGCATAGTTCAATAAGACTTTTTACCATATCTTTAGGAACTTCTACTTCAACACATTTATAACCATCAGGACAGATTATATTTCCCTCATAAAATCTTCCCAAAGATAAAGGATCTAAATTATGAGAGAATCCATCTTCATCACCTATTGAATAAACAACTTTAGGAAATAAAATAAATTCTTCATCCCCCTCTCCACTATAAAAGTAATACCCGATCACTTTATCACTTAAATCCTCACTCATTTTATCTCTCAATCCGATATATTATTCGTAATCTAATAATCTCTATATTTTTAAATTTAACTCCCATTAAGAATCATATCCATCAAAGCCATTCTAGCATACAATCCATTTTCGGCTTGCCTAAAATATGCGACCCTCTCATCCGCTCCTTCAATCTCAATTGATAAGTCAATTTCTTCAACATGCGGCAATGGATGCATTATCCTACTTTTCTCACGGACCAATCCAAGATTTTCACGGTTAATAACAAATTTCCCTCTTGCATTCTCATAATCTTCTATCTCAATTCTCTCTTTTTGAATTCTAGTCATGTAAACAACATCAACTCTAGGAAGAACATTATTCAAATCATCATGTTCAGAGTAACAAACATTATTTTCACTTAAATGCCCTTTAATATCACCCCCCATTTTAAGATTATCTGGAGAAACAAAAGTCAACTCAATATCATCAAACTTACTGCAAAGATAACATAAAGATCTAGCAGTCCTCCCACTAGCCAAATCCCCCACCATCGCAATTTTAAGATTATCTAATCTATCAAATTCTCGATATAGAGTATAAACATCAAGCAAAGCCTGAGTCGGATGTTGCCCTTTACCATCTCCAGCACTTATAACCGGAACCTTACTAACTTGCGAAGCTTTTTTAGCACTTCCCTCAACATTATGTCTTAACACAATCAGATCACAATAGCTCCCAATCACCCTAATACTATCTTCTAAAGACTCTCCCTTCTTAGCTGATGAAAATTCTCCAGCATTCTCAGTTCCAATAACCTCTCCTCCAAGCCTCTTCATAGCCGACTCAAAACTCAATCTAGTCCTAGTACTTGGTTCATAAAAAAGACTAGCCATAATCCTCCCCTTAAACTTATCTCCAGAATAATCCCTCATTTTATCTGCTCTTTCAAACAAATCATACAATATCTCCCGAGAAAATTGTTGAGATTCAGTAACATGAAGTAATCTATCACCCATTTTTACAAATCAAACATTAAGAGTTTAAAAGGATGATTGTAAGAAGATATAATTATCTAACAACAATTTATCTAGTAACAATCTCCATTGCATCTCTATTCTTCAATTTATGCTCCTTACCAACAGCCCTGCTAGTCTTAGCATCAATAGCCTTAATAAAATTCTTACCAAGATCTGTATGAACTGCAAATGCAAAATCCAAAGCACTACTCCCCTCCCTCAATAAAAAGCAATCAGGCAATACATTCCCTTTACTGTCCTTCAGATTATTAGCCGAGGCTGGAAAAATCGCTATATAATTAAGCAAATCAAAAACAACTCCGTTCAAAACTTCCTGAACCCCCGTACTCCCCTTTTCCTTAAGGTAATCTTTAACTCTATCCAACGCCAACTTCTGCTTTTCATTCAAATCCTTAACAACTTCAAAATCGTTGTCTCCAGGAACATACTTAATCAATCCATGATTGCTTGCCTCTCTCAAAGCTAACTCAAAGTCAGCACTAACTCCAATAACCTTAATCTTAGGATAAGCTTTCTTAAGATTCTCAAGATTATCCTTACTACTCTCCTTATCACATTTATTAGCAGCAATAATCATGGGCTTTGTCAAATGCCTCAAGGAATGTGCAAAACTAAACAACTCTTCTTCCCCCCACTTATTAGGATTCTCAGCATCCAAGTTATTCCTTAAAACTACTTCCTTCACATCACCCTCACTAACCTTCAATCCAGAAAATTGATTGGCAATCGCTTTAGCAAAATCTCCTTTAGTATTCTGAATTGTTCTTGCAAATACTTTCCATACTTTCTTTAAAATTCCCAAATACCATAAATCTAACTCTTTCTCTAACATCTCCACATCCTTAACAGGATCATATCCTTTAGTCTCTTTTCCCTCGCTATCTGTCTCCCCACTAATATCAACCACATGGATAAA
>NZCQ01000017.1 GCA_002688335.1 Candidatus Pacearchaeota archaeon
CTAAGTACCAAAACATTTATATAGTATTTGTTACTTACATTGGTAACCAATAGATCAATAATAAAAATTGGGGTGGAAAAATTCAAAATAAAATTTCAAAACATTGGATGGAAGAGCAAAATAATGCAGAAGAGGGCTACATTTAGTATTTCAATTAATAAGTTAGTGGCTGTAGGTTGTAATCTAAAGAAGGGAGAAGAACTGTACTGTTATCTTGCCGAAGATTCTGAAAAGAGACCTATAATGATTATTTATCTAGATAGCAAGAGAAAAAATGAAAAATAGAAATATTTAAATAAGACTAAATCCTACTTAATACTACTATGGAACCAATAACTGTAAAGTTTGAACCTAACTTTCTTCAAGACATCGAGAATGTAATGAAAAGGCACAGATATGGAACTAAATCTGAATTTATCAGAGAGGCTATAAGAGAGAAGGTTAGAGATTTGGAAAAAGAAGATGCATTAGCTAGGGTAAGAAAATTATATGGTTCATCTACAAGAAAAACAACTGATACACAATTGCGAAAAGCAAGAGAAGAAGCATTTAAAGAACTAAGACAAGAACTTAAGTAAATTCTTCTGGTAATTTTGCAATAGCAATATTCCTTATTTCATCAAAATCTGTATCTCTACTAATTAACTGAGCATTATTATCCCTTGCGAATATAGCATGTAGTGCATCCCCTTTTGGAATGTTTTTTTGATAAGCAATTTTTTCAGCTTCATCAATCTGTTCCTTGAAAACGTGAACTTTCCTGATATTCTTTGGTTTAGCTACTCTAAATATTGCGTATATTTCATCTTGACTATATCCTAATTTCCTTAGCTCTCTAACCACAATATCAGAATATAAGATTATCTTATTTCCCAAAATTATATTCTCAATTAATCTTAATGCAACCTCACCATTGCTACCTCTTTTTTCATAAAAGTCCAGCCATATTGAAGTATCAAAATAAAATTGTCCAACCATCTAACTTTATAATAATCAATTCACTTAAAGATATTTACCCACATTAATACACTCCCAAAAACATCCGTCATACATATATAAAATATTGAATCCTATCAACGTTACATTTAGAGACTAAAATGAAACTAGGAGAAGCATTAAGTTTATTGAGAAAAGAAAAAAGTAGATTAGCTCGTATAATCTCCCTAAGAAAAGAAAATGTATATATTTATGAGGATGAAAAAGCAACTTTTGATCCAAATGAATTAGGTAAAGAAATAGACAAAAAAATAGAGAATATAAGAAAACTCAAAATAAAAATACAAAAAACAAATAGGGATATAACTCTTAATGGGGGAGATATTTCACTAGCAGAAGCGATAATCAAGGTTGGAGATATTAGAAGCAAAATATCTAGCTTAAGCAGTTTATTTGAGAAAAAAAGAGACTCTTGGATCTATAGAGAGAAAGAGGGAAAAAAGAAAATAGATCAGATCGATGAGCAAAAAGTTGAAGAGGAGATAGAGGAACTAGAAAATGAAAAATCACAGTTAGATAGCAAGATCCAAATTGCCAATTGGACAAGCCAATTAATCGATTAATTATACTTATCTAGTTTTAGATAAGATTGCTGATAGTTAACAAGTAAGCATAGGAGCTTAGTGTTCATTATGCGCTAAATTTATTTAGTATTTAGTGAATATTATGCGATTGGTTTATTCCAACAACTCAGATTGGGACTGATTATCCATTGACGTGACGCTTTAAGCTTAAAGATTAAATTTAAGGATTAAAGATCAAATCTCAAAGCTCATGAACCTATACTTTTCTTTTTTCTATCAGCAATTATCGCCATGTTATAAAAATGGGGAACTCAAATTCAAAAAGCAATAAGGGAATGCCTAGATCATTTAAATGCATCATCTGTAATAAATCTTATGCTATGGATTGGGCAAGAAATAATCATGAAAAGTTATGTAAGGAAAAAGATAAAAATGAAAATTAAATGGAAATGTCTTTTATGTGGAGATATTATTATATCAAATAGTAATGAACATCATAAAATGGATTTCTGTAAATGTCGTAAGTGTGCATGTGACCTAGAAGAAGATTATTGCAGATGGATATTTACTAGTTCTTTTAGTGACATTAAAGTTTATGTATGAATAAGCTAATCTCGCAGGAGGTCCATGTTCCCAGGAGCTACACATAATCTCGGGTGAAACATTTAAAAACACTTTATCTCTACTAATTTCATGCGCTGTTAGTTTAGTGGTAGAACAGCTGGCTTCCAACCAGCAAACGGGAGTTCGATTCTCCCACGGCGCATTCCCACTTTCAGCTTAAATTAACGATATTTCTTGGTTTAATTAATAAAAAGAATTTATCTCTCTCAACTTTGTGCACATACAAATGCCAGATTCCAACCCCCCTTCCCTTATCTCTCTTATAGTAAGATAGTTTGAATTTTTCAAATTTTAGGTCTATCAAAAAATTATATGTTTGTTTCATCACCCTCTCAGACGCAGATCCAAAGAGAACCTTGTTTTTCGATAAATAGCCATCACTATCAATAAATCCACGTAAAAACCCTTTTTTAAAATCAATTGAATGTTCCTCACCCCTTAGAAACACCGTCCTCGATTTCTGATTGGCTCCTCGCTTGTCTAAAGAGATTCCCCATCCAACATATCTCTTTATAAAATAAAATAAATCCTTAGAATAATATTTCACAACAAGAACATTTTTCTCGCGATGTAGTTGTGGTTTTTTTAAAAGGCAAGAATTAAATAATTTCACAATATTCTCAACATAGTCTCTCTCCTTCACATTAAAGAAGAATCTCACAATATAATGGCCTCCAACTTTATCATGAAATAAATTTCCATCTCCAACAAATAAACCAACCAATTCTCCGATAAACGAATTGTCTTCAGGGAGTTTTACTTTTTTCAGTTTTTTACCCAATAATCTCTTATAATGATAATACAAGGTAGACTTACTCTTACCAGTAACTCTGCTAATATAATTAAGACTTTTTCCATCTCTCATTAAGGAGATAATCTTATCTTTCTCCACACTAGTTAATCTTTTCATAATCTATCTAAGAAAAAGACTTTAAATAAGTTGCTCCGAGTTCGAACTAATTTTAACTCAACCAAATCTTTTTAAACAACTCTTATCCTATTTATCTATGTCAGAAACACAATCAACTAGCAATTTCGAGATATGGTACAACAAGAATTACAAATTACTATTAATCATACCATTAGCATTACTCTTAATCTCACTAGCCTACTTAGGTTATTCATATCAACAAACCGGGGATTTTATTGAAAAAGATATAACTCTTACAGGAGGAACTTCTATAACCTTAGTCACTCTAGAAAACTCTTTCTTAATCACAGAACTCAAAAATTATCTTTCAGAAAAAACAACCAACTTTGCAATAAAAGAAATAACAGACCTAAGATCTGGAAAACAAAAAGCAGTTATCATTGAAAGCCCTCAATCAGTAGAGGAGTTAAAACCAATTTTAGAGGGATATCTTGGATACAAATTAAACAATGAAAACTCTTCAATAGAATCAACAGGATCTTCATTAGGAGAATCTTTCTACAATCAATTAAGGTTAGCCATAGTTATCTCGTTCATCTTCATGGCTCTTGTTGTTTTTTTCTTATTCAGATCTTTCACTCCGAGCTTTGCAGTTGTAATCTCTGCATTCGCAGATATCATCATGACTCTAGCTTTAGTTAATTTTTTAGGCATGAAAGTTTCTAGTGCAGGAATAACTGCAGTCCTAATGCTTATAGGTTATTCTGTTGACTCCGACATAATGCTAACAACAAGACTACTAAAAAGACAAGGAGAATTAAACAAAAATCTATCTTCAGCTTTCAAAACAGGAATGACTATGACGCTAACCTCTATAATTGCCCTCTCAGTAGCTTTATTCATAACCCAATCTTTCTCAATAGTCTTATCACAGATATTCACTATTCTATTGATTGGCTTAGGTTTTGATATCTTAAATACCTGGACAACAAACGCTTCAATATTAAAATGGTACATGGAGACAAGACATAAATGAAAGGAGAAACAACTGCGAAGCAGCTATCTTAGGATAGGTGACTTGTGAGGAAAACCTAGGTTTTCATACGAAAATGAAACTAAACTGGAAAATCTGGCTTTTAATATTTTTCATCTTAGCCTCGCTTTTAGCTATTTTCCCTTTAAGCTTCCAGTCTGGAGTAAAGATAATCTCTGTTGAACAAGATTCTATAGCCCATGAACAAGGGCTAAGACAAGGACAGATAATTACAGAAATAGATGGAAACACAATTTCAAGCATAGAAGATTATCAATCTTACATTTCAAGATTTCCCTTAGATGAGAACCAGAAAGTTTCAATAACCACAAAAGAAAATACATTCATACTTTTCACGAACAAAGAGCCAGAGATTGGTATTTCAAAAATTGAGAAAACTAGGATTAAAACAGGCTTAGATCTTTCAGGAGGAGCTCGTGCACTAATCTCTGCAGAAGAGAAGGAACTAACAAATAGCGAGCTAAACGATTTAATCTCAGTAACAAGTGAACGATTAAATGTTTATGGTTTAAGGGATGTTCAAATAAGGCCCGTAAATGACCTCTCAGGAAATAATTTCATGCTAATAGAAATTGCAGGATCAACTCCGGATGAATTAGAAGATTTAATAAGTCAACAAGGAAAGTTTGAAGCTAAAATTGGAAATGATACTGTTTTCGAAGGCGGAAAGAAGGATATAACTTATGTTGCAAGGACAGGTGAACAATCTGGAATATATTCTTGTTCGCAAACTGATAATACTTGCAATTTTAGATTCGCAATCTCTCTAAGTGAAGAAGCTGCTAAAAGACATGCCGACATAACATGCGATTTAGCTAGCAATCTCACCCTCCCTCAATATCTAGAAAAGCCACTAGATTTATATCTGGACGAAGTGCTTGTAGACTCTCTACTAATTGGAAGAGATCTGAGATGTAGTGAAACAACTCAAATTCAAATATCAGGATCCGGATCCGGGTTAACAAGGGATGAAGCATACTCCGATGCAGAAAATCAAATGAAACAATTACAGACAGTTTTGATTTCAGGATCTCTTCCATACAAATTAAAAATTGAAAAATTAGATACAATAAGCCCCCTATTGGGTAAAGAGTTTATTAGTATGATAATAATCGCAGGAATATCTGCAATAATAGCTGTCGGACTTTTAGTTTTCATAAGATATAGAAGAATAAAATTGTCTCTTGCAGTTCTTCTAACCAGTTTATCAGAAGTATTAATCATCTTAGGTTTCTCTGCCTTATTTAATAGGAATCTAGATCTTCCAGCAATAGCAGGAATAATTGCAGCCATAGGTACGGGGGTTGATTCTCAAATAATTATATTAGACGAGTCTCAAGCCTCTCAGCTCTCTCTAAAAGAGCGAATCAAAAGAGCCTTATACATAATACTTGGAACATATATAACAACTCTCTTCGCCCTTCTTCCACTAATGTGGGCTGGAGCCGGATTATTAAAAGGATTCGCAATAACAACAATAATCGGAATCTCAGTTGGTGTTTTCATAACAAGACCTGCTTTTTCAGAGATGGTCAAAAGGATCTTGAGGGATTGAAAATATTTTTTTAGCAACCATTTATATGTTCTATCATATAAAAACCGCTTATTTTATATTATGTATCATATAAAATTTATAGAGCTTTTTTTAACCATCTCTCTTCCTGCTTTTGAGATCTACTTCGCCTGATCTCATCGCCAAACCGTTATTAATTATAATATTCATATCATTATCGAGAATATGGATTAATTGTCTTTTAGCGAAGATTTGTGACGAAGGACTAAGTCGATAGCGATAAAAATTGAAAATGAATTATCTGGCTACAATTTTTTGACTATCCTTACCAAAAATCTCCTCAAAAAATTGTGACCATTTGCAAATTTAGCAAGCATCCGCATAAACTAAATTTACTTAAGTAATTTAGGTATCTCATAATTACCCATATTAATAATCGATTCTTTAGAAGTAAAATCAGATACTCGCACTTCTATAAAACGGCAGAATTACATCCTCGACCTAACAGTATGATTTAATAATATCTCTTGCGAAGAAACTTAACGAAGTTAGTTTTGGGAGCTGCTTTTAATAATGTAAATCTTCAAAACCTGTTACTAAACTATTTGCTCAACTTATCTTTTTCTTTGGAAAAGCCAAACAAAATAACAAAGTGACTCCAATTATTCCAAGTGAACTTAAAACAGTCATTACGTTATTGTTGATCACATTCGCATAAATAAATATTGGAAGTCCTACAAAAAAGGCAAATAATACTCCCCAAAATACCCCTTTCGGACTAAGTCTATCCCAATATAAACTTAATATTGTTGGAACAACTACGCATGCAGCAATTGTATTAAATACCCACCATAACTGGAATAGTTCAAATCCTGGAATATAAATTACAGCCATTGCTATTAAAAATCCAACAATCGTAATCAAAACCATCATTGTTCTTGAACCTGCAAGCCTTCTTGAATCTAAAATATGCTTCTCAAGTTTTTCTTTATCAGATAATTTTACTTTCTTTTCAAAATTTAACATTAGTTCTTCCTCTTTTTTTGTATATTTCATAATATCTCTTGCATATAAACTCGCTCCAGCATTCATGCCAGAGTCAAGAGTAGAACTTAGCGCACTTAGAAGCATTACTACAAAAAGAATAGATACCCAAACAGGGAGTAATTTTCCAACAACCAACACACCAACCATGGAGGCATCAATTCCTTTAGGGATTATTAATTCCACACCAGGACTAGCTCCAATAAATCCTAAAAGACCTAATGCAATAGGCACCAGTCCAAATACAAGTGCCCCAAAGATAAAAGCCTTTGCTAAATGGCCTTTTCTAATTGCAAAACCTCTTTGCCAAAATTGTTGATCAGAAAGCGCACCAGATATTAAACCAATGGAGGTGACTATCCCTAATGAAAAAGCAATTTTAGGATCAAAAATATTCAATGTTGAATTTGAAATTCCCCCAAGACCTGAAATAATTGTCTCAATGCCAACCACAATAACTATCCAAGGAATAATAACAACAAGGGCTAAAAGCAAAATTAATAATTGAACAAAATCTGTAATTATAGAGGCTTCAAGTCCAGAGATTAATGAATATACTAATGGAATCGCTGCAAGAACTGCAATGGTAAGCACTGCAACTGCTTGGTAAACAGGAATACCAATCATTAATGCAAGAAGATTTCCTCCAGCATATAATTGAACTGTAATCGCCATAATTTGATAAAAGAAAAATGGGAATAAATACATCTTGTGAACCTTATTGTCTCCCAATTTATGCTGTATCCATTGAGGTAATGTAAATCCATAGGACATTTTTTTCCTTATTCTTGGAGCAAGAAATGCGAACATTCCTAATGCAAAAATATTTGGAACAACAAACCAAAATAATCCAACTAACCCCGTCTGATAAGCAAACAATGTAGATACAAAAAGAGCAGGCGCCCAAATCCAAGAAGCAGCTATACTTGAACCACCCATCAACCAATTTACATTTCGCTTACCAACTAAAAAACCCTCCGCAGAAGTATATTTTCTCCACCGAGCAAAAACATAAGTTATTATTAACATAAAAAGACCAAAAATTAATAATATTAGATATGTCTTGCCTAAAGATAAATTAATTATAGATTCCATCTTCTCCTCTTACTCATCTTTAGTTTTTCTGATTTATATATGTTTTTATTTTTAAAAATTTTTATCATCTAACTTCTCTAAATTCAAGATAGCCTTCATATCTTCTCATATTATCTAAAAATTCTGATCTAAAAACTTCCATTGCTTCTTCACTCAAAGGTTCACATTTACCTTGTCTACAATAATTAGATCTTTTTAAGCAATCAGTTTCAGATTCAAGATCATATGTGTTTATAGCTCTGTCACTCTTTGCTAATTTTCCTAATTCTCGTGCTAAACCAAAACCAAAAAGTCTATCAGTTTCTCTATTTCTATCACTATATCTATCTGTTCCAATATCTCTATGAATTGATGATACATTTTCACATTCATAAGCTACTTCACCATCTGGCGAGATTAATTGATATACATTAGCAAACTCATTACCCATTTGAAATCCTAAATCTTCCCACCTATTTACCTTTCCTGCTCGAATTTCTGCATTTTTTCTTTCTTCATTCATTTTATTTTTTATTTCCTTATTTGTTTTTTATCTTGTTTTTAGTTTAATTTGTTACCATTATTTAGTAACTATTTATAATATATCTTACAAAAACTACTATATAAGTAGTTGTGGTGGTGATTGCTACCCAAATATGATATTATTTAAACCCCCTATCACTAAGATTAATATGTATGAAGAATTACTCCAGGAAATTGGTCTTAGTCTCAATGAGTCAAAAGTATACGATGCGCTCTTAGCTCTAAAAGAGGCCTCAGTTCAAGAGATTTCAAACAAATCTAAAGTCCATAGAAGAAATGTATATGATTCATTAAACAAGTTAATGGAAAAAGGACTAGTTTCAGAATACTTTGAAACAGCTGGAAAACATTTTAAAGTAATAAATCCAAACATGCTTCTTGAGCTACTTAAAGAGAAGGAAGAAAAACTAAACAAATTCTTGCCAGCCATGCAGGAAGTGGTCAAAGTAGATGAAAAAGAAGAAGCATATTTTTACAAGGGAATTCATGGTTTCAAAAATTATTTACAAAACATTCTTGATACAAAAGAAACGGTTTACTTTATTGGAGCAAAAGCATTTTGGCTAGACAAAAGACTAAAACATTTCCTCCCTAATTTTGAACGTGAAAGAAAAAAAAGGAAAATAAAATTTAAACATCTTTTTGATTATGAGGTAAAAGAGAGTAGACCAGAAATATTAAAACACGTAGGAAAACCCTATAAATTCATGCCAAAAAAGTACTCCTCTCCTACAGCAGTAGATATTTTTGGTCCCTATGTTGTAACTTTTGTAGGAGTTAAACCAGGAGAACTTGATGCTGACCCTTTAATGTTTGTTATGAAAAGTAGACGCCTTGCAGACGGATATAGAAAACAATTTCAGTTTATCTGGGATCATTGTAAATAGTTAACCCATATAAATAAAATTGTATTTAACATTACCAAAAAATAACCTCTAATTCTATTGATATTTTTGACGCAAACAATTTTATACTATTTAACATTATGTAAAATATGGTCGATGATAAAAATGTAAATGAAACTCATATCGCCGTTTTTAATAGGAAAGCAATAAGAAGAAAACTTGTTAATGATAAATGGTTTTTTTCTGTTATAGATGTTGTTGGAGTTTTAACTGATAGCCCTCGTCCAAGGAAATACTGGTTTGATCTAAAAACAAGATTAGCTGAGGAAGGTTTTCAGTTGTCCGATTTTTGCGGACAACTGAAATTAAAATCAGAAGATAATAAAGAGTATATAACTGATTGTGCAGATACAGAAGGAATTTTTAGGATAATACAGTCAATACCTTCTAAGAAAGCAGAGCCATTCAAAAGATGGCTTGCAAGAGTTGGTTATGAAAGAATTCGGGAAATAGAAAATCCAGAATTAGCACAAGAAAGAATGAAGGATATTTATGAACAAAAAGGATATTCTAAAGGTTGGATCGAAAAGAGATTAAGGGGAATAGCCATAAGGCAGGAATTAACTGATGAATGGCAGGATAGAAGAATAAAAGAAGAAATGGAGTTTGCAATTTTAACTAATGAAATCAGCCAAGCTACTTTTGGAAAAACAGTAGAAGAATATAAAAATTTAAAAAAATTAAAAAAGGAAAATCTAAGAGACCATATGGATGACTTGGAATTAATTTTTACAATGTTAGGTGAAGCATCAACAACTAGAATCACTAAAACAGAAGATGCTCAAGGTTTTGAAGAAAATAAAATTGTAGCCAGACAAGGAGGAGAAGTTGCAGGCAATGCAAGAAAAGAACTTGAATCAAAAACAGGAGAGAGTGTTTTATCAGAAGATAATTTTCTAGATATTCCTGAAAAATTAAAGAAAAAAAGGAAGAAAATTTTAAAATCTTTTAATAATTAGGTTTCTCAAAAATTATCAAGAAGATTTGAAAGCCCCATAAATTCATGCCTGAAAAATATTTTCGGTTCTAAAATTCAAATCCAACTATTGGGAAGAACTATCTCACCCCCCTCAAAAACTCAACATTCCTCCGAACACCCCTCCATAAATTAACCTTAGGTTTATATCCTAGTTTTTCTATCTCAGAAATATCCACCTTAACTCTCTGAGGTTGAGCAACCTCCCTATCCCTAACAACAATATCACTCTCACTACCTGCCTCCCTAATAATAAATCTAGCTAAATCAATGACCCTAACTTCCTCATTTCCACTAATGTTATATTCTTTATTCCACTCTCCATTTATAGCCAACATCACTCCATCAACAAAGTCCTCCACATAAGTAAAATCTAAGGTTTTACTTTCAGGATCTCCAAAAATAATTAAATCCTTGTTATCAAGGGCGTTATTAATAAAAATATTCATCAGCCTATTAGTCCTGTCTCTTATTGGCCCATAAACAGTCGAAGGCCTTAAGATCAAATAATCAATCCCATAACAATCTTTGTAAGCCTTACACATTTCTTCTCCATAAATCTTTCCAGCAGTATAGGCATTTTTCTCCTTATTCAAAACCCTAGAGGAAGAAAAATAAATAATCTTACTTATTTTATTTTTCCTACAAAATTCAAATACCGTTTGAATATCTTCAACATTTCCAAATCCCTTCAAGGGATCATCAACAATATTATTGATCTTACATAGGGCAGCACAATGAATAAATATATCAACCTTATCATCAATCTTTAAATCTTCAAGTTCATCAACCTTATTATCCTCAATCTTGTCTATGGCCAACACAATTTTATGGCCTTCTCCCTCTAACCTCCTCTTCAAAAAACTTCCAATCAGGCCTCGATGACCAGTCATAATAATCTTCATCTAACAATTAACAAATAAATCTTTTTAAAGAATTATCTTCTAAACCCTATATGCTTCCAAGATATCACATAATCGTAGGATTTATAGCCTCTTTGTCAATACACTATTTCTTCCAAACCACCCCCTTAGAAACGTTAATAATTTTCCTAGCTTCATTCTTAATGGACATAGACCATTATCTTTTTTACATTTATGAGAAAAAAGATTTTTCCGTCAAGAAGTCTATGAAATATTTTGTGGATGGGAGAAACCATTGGCTTACACTATCTCCTAAAGAAAAGAAAAAACACAAAAAACCAATATTTATCTTTCATGGAATAGAATTTTGGTTAATAATACTCATCCTAACTCAATTAACCTATTCTTTCTGGTTTGTTCTATTAGGATTTCTAATTCATATGATCTTAGATTGGATAGACTTCATAATCATAGGAGATCCATTAATTGATAAATTCTCTCAGATATATGTTTACGTGGAAAATTTAGGTAAGAAAAGCTAATAATCTATTATTTTCTCTAGATCCTTCCAAGTCTTTCAATCAATGTTTTTTTAACTCTTCTTTTTACTCCCAGATCTAACTCCCAATAACAGATAGCATCGATTTTGTTAAGAGGATTACAATATCCCACCCCTAGAATTTCCGGACCTTTTTCATCTCCCCTAA
Source organism: Candidatus Pacearchaeota archaeon (assembly GCA_002688335.1). Classification (GTDB taxonomy): domain Archaea; phylum Nanobdellota; class Nanobdellia; order Pacearchaeales; family GW2011-AR1; genus ARS1285. Next base: position 11,695 of record NZCQ01000017.1, read on the forward strand.
TAACAATTGGAAGATCTAATTTACCCTCAAAAATTTGCGATGGATATATCATAATCTGATTTTTTCTAAAATCAAAATCATAATAAGGTACCACTTCAAATCCTTCTTTTTTATAATCAAATTCGATAGCTTTTTTTTGAGATCTCATTCCACCACTCCACCCCCCAGTAATCAAGTTTTTATAAAATTTATCGGGACTAATTGGATTTACAAGACAAGTCATATCTTCATCCTTAGATTTATAAGCGATGCTTTGATAATATACATTTTCTCTCCCAAATAATAATGGAGTCCAAAAAAGAAATTCGTCAGTTTTATCCAAAACAACCCCCCTTATATGCGGACTATAATATATCGACAGTGGGAATTTGCTCGATTTACGCGCATTCAATTCTCTCCAACCATCACCATTACCATGAGACATTGGTTTAACGGATACAAAACAAGGAACCTTGCATTCATCTAATATTGCCTCCCTGATTAATATCGGAACATTATCCTCTGGCCAAATATCGAATTTTCTATTAATTGGTTCCTCCCCCTTATATGCTCTTTCAGTCATAGAACTAATACAATCATAGTTCACTTCCTTAAGGGAGTTATTAAATTCTCCTTCTTGATAAATTCTCCTTCCCTCATAACCTAACTGCCACCACAAAACAACTTTTTTATCAATCATTGATATATCATCTAGATCATTAATCAAGTCCTTATCAACAGCCATAAATAAGTAATTTATGTCTAGCTTTTAATAATTATTACTATCCGGTATATCAATAGTGATGTTTACCATCCAACAACATTAACCATCCTTCCCTCAACAAAACCTTCAACAACCCTAATACTTCCATCAATCATTATTTCTCTAGCTTCTTTGGTGTTAGCTGCATTATGCGGAGTCAATATCACATTATCTAAATTAATTAATTCCCCTAACCTATCTTCTTCAAAAACATCTAATCCCGCACTTATTCTTCCACTCTTCAACAACTCAATCAAAACATCATGATCAATCAACTCCCCTCTAGCAGTGTTTATTATAACACAACCTTCCTTAACTCTACTCAAATTATCCTTCAAGAGATGATAGGTATTATCATTATAAGGAGCATGCAAACTAATCACATCAGATTCCTCGATTAACTCACCCAATTCAACATACTCAAACCCTAATTCCTTACTAGCCTCTTCATTAAAAACAACATCATAAACCTTAACTTTCATTCCAAAACCTTTAGCAATTCTTATAACCTTCAATCCTATATGCCCTCCCCCAATAACTCCTAAGGTTCTCCCTTTCAATTCAAAACCCCTTATTCTTTTAGGATCTAAACCAACATTTTCAGCTTTAATTAGCGATTCAGGGATCTTCTTACTCATAGCTAATAAAAGTGCAAAAACATGTTCGCCAACACTTTCCTCAGAATAACTAGGAATATTTGAAACAACAATATCTCTTTCCTTACAATATTCTAGATCAACATGATCGAATCCAGTGCTCATAGTTAATATAAACCTAAGATTAGGAAACCTCTCTAAGGTCTCTCTATTAAACTCTGTTTTCATTCCAACAGGCCTACTAACCAAAACCTCGACATCCCTAACCTTCTCAATATTATCTTCATTCAAGGCCTCTTCAAATATCTTAACTTCATGATCTCCAAACTTCTCCAGAAATCTTTCTCTAGATTCCTCTTCAATAAGAAAAAAAGCTATTTTCATACTAGCCAAATTAAACTATCTTTTAAAAATTTATATGTAACTATCAATAAACGTATCATCTGAGTAATCAGGAAACCACCCCTTTTAGGGTGTGAGATTACTCTAGATCCTAAAAATAAGGGCCTGTGGCCCATTGTTTTTTTGATATATAAAATCTGAATAAAACAATCTAAATGCTTAAATAATTATTTTCAGCTCTTACCATATGGCCAAGATATTAGTGACTGGAGGATTAGGATTCATAGGATCTCATTTAACTGACAAGCTAATCGAAAGAAATAATGAAGTTATTATCTTAGATAATCTAAGTTCCACAAAAGAAATCCCTGATTATCTTAATAAAAAAGCAAGATTGATTAAAGGAGATATTAATAACAAAGAGCTTCTAGATCATTTAATCAAAGATATTGATTTCATCTTCCACAAGGCCTCAAGCGTAGGCATAGCACAATCGAACTATGAAGTAATAGATTTTGTAAAAAACAATTCTCTCGGAACTTCCACCCTATTACAATCCATAATAGATGCAAAAAGAAAACCAAAACTAATCCTAGCCGCCTCAAACACAACTTATGGGGAGGGCCTTTATAGTTGTAGTAAACATGGTTCCTTCCATCCTCAGATAAGGGATGAAATAGATATATTTAATCATGGTCTAGAAATAGTTTGTCCAAATTGTCAGAAACCAGCCATTCCAGTTCCAACACCAGAGTCAACAGAATTAAATTCAAATTCAGTTTATGCATTAACAAAAAAAAATCAAGAGGAATTAATAATGTTTTTAGGCAGATTATATAAATTCCCGATAGTAATCCTAAAGTATTTTAATGTTTTCGGACCCCGACAATCTTTATCCAATCCCTATACGGGAGTTGCAGCCATATTTACTTCAAGAATAAAAAACAACAGTCCCTTAATTGTCTATGAAGATGGAAATCAAACAAGGGATTTCATTTATATAGACGATGTAATAAATGCAAACTTGTTAGCTATGGATAATCCAAAAGCAAACTACAAAACATTTAACGTAGGATCTGGGAAACCTATAGCTATAAAGCATATAGCCCATGAGCTTTATGGGATCTTCAATAAACAACCAAATATTCAAATCACAGAAAATTTCAGAAAAGGGGACATAAGGCATTGCATTGCAGATAATACCAAGATAAACGAATTGCTAGGTTGGGAACCAACAGTTTCTTTTGAAGAAGGACTTAAAAAAACAGTAGAATGGTCACAAGAACAAGAAGCAAGGGATGATTTTGAAAAAGCTGATAGAGAATTAAAAGAAAAAGGATTAATGTAAAATGCAAGAAAAAAAATTAACAATTCTAATCCCTGCCCATAATGAAGAAGCGATTATTAAGAAAACTGTTCAGGTTTTTCATAAGTCCTTAAGATTAAATGAAATTTCCCATGAGATTTTGGTTGTTAACGATCACAGTCAAGATAATACCGAGAAAATCCTTCTTCAATTAAAAGGAGAAATAAAAGAATTAGATTATATAAATAATGATTATCAGAGAGGATTCGGGTCTACAATCATAAAGGGATTGAGAAATTTTACTGGAGATTATGTTGCTATAGTTATGGCAGATTTATCAGATCATCCAGAAGATATAGTTAAATTTTATCATGAGATGAATAAAGGTTATGATTGCGTTTTTGGTTCCAGATTTATCAAGGGCGGAAAAACAATTGATTATCCATTACACAAACTTGTATTAAATCGATTAGGAAATTCAATAATAAGACTCCTATTTGGAATGCAATATAATGACACTACAAATGCTTGTAAAATGTATAGAAAAGAAACCATAACCGGATTAGAACCATTTCTCAGTAAACATTTTAATTTAACCGTAGAACTTCCATTGAAAGCAATAGTTCGAGGCTATTCATACTCAGTTTTACCAAATAAATGGAAGAACAGGACAACAGGAATAGCAAAATTTAAAGTTAAAGAAATGGGAAGCAGATATTTCTTCATAATATTCTATTGTTTGATAGAAAAATTACTTTCTCAAGGAGATTATAAGAAAAGAAGGGAAAATGATTAACTACTTTCCTTCAATCCTTCAACAATTTCGCTAATTATATCCCTTAGATTTAGAGTAATCTTCCATTCCGGATAATCCTTTTTAAATTTTCCCATATCACTATAATAGCATATATGATCTCCCATTCTATTCTTGCCATCATAACTATATTCCAGGTCTAAATCATAATCTCTCTTTAATATTTCAATTACCTCCAAAACAGATGCAGCATTTTCCTTACATCCTCCGATATTATAAACCTCCCCTTTTCGAGGATTCCTATAAAAATGATAAAACGCATTAACAACATCAAAACTATGTATTTGATCTCTAACTTGCTTACCCTTATATCCGAATATTGTGTAAGGTTTATTGTTGACAGCACAATCTACGATATAAGTTAAAAATCCATGTAATTCAACAGCAGAATGTTGCGGCCCTGTTAAACAACCACCCCTAAAAACCCCCACATTCAGATTGAAATACCTTCCATATTCTTGAGCTATTACATCAGCAGCAATTTTACTAGCTCCAAATAAACTATGCATGCAATTATCAATACTCATTTCCTCATTAATTCCATCTTCATCAACTCCAATCATTTCTTGGTCAAGAGCATAATCATATCTTGTTTCACTTTCTATCAAATTTACCCTATTAGGATTATCTCCATAAACCTTATTCGTTGAAGTAAATATGAAAACACCCTTAGGAGAATATAATCTAAACCCCTCTAACAAGTTCAAGGTAGCCCCCGCATTTACATCAAAATCTGTAAAGGGTTCTTTTGCCGCCCAGTCGTGAGATGGTTGCGCAGCAGTGTGTATTATTAGATCAAAAGGCCCCAACCTCTCACTGAATCTCAACACTTCCCTTCTATTTCTCAAATCAAAACTAAAGTTTCTAAAATCTTTATTTCCCTTCAAACTATCAATATTCTTAGAAGTATCCCCTTTATCTCCAAAAAAATATCGCCTCATATTGTTGTCTATTCCAAAAACCTTGAATCCTTTTGCCAAAAAGAACCTGCACGCTTCACTCCCAATTAAACCTCCTGAACCTGTCACTAATACCTTCTTTCCATTCATAAATTGTTTAAAAAATTTCTATTTAAAAGAATAAGTATACTATTTATATTACTAACCAACTGGTTATATAACCCAGTCCTGCCCCACAAATAACATCAATCCAATAATGCTTCTTCAAATAGACTCTAGAATAGATTATAAGCAACATTACTAAAAACAAGAATATCATAACCATCCTATCAGCAAATACCAATCCAGTTAAAAACAAAAACAAAAAAACAGCTCTAGCCGCATGAATACTTGGGAACGAACCTGCATCAATTTTCTCAATAAAATTCCCATATCTCAATTTCTTAGGTCTTTCCTTAAAATAAAATAATCTAATGCTTACAGCAACCAGATAAATTAATATCATTCCATAAATCAGCAACAATGCTTTGTCATAATCTTTCAAAACAATAAGTAATAGTGTAATAACCGAAAAAAAAGTTATACTTCCAAATATAGTCAGATGTTCAAAAAACTTATTCACTGCTTTATTAAAGGTGTTCATGGGTAGCTGAAGCAACTCAAGTTTAAAAAGCATTATCTTCTAAAAGTCCATAACAATGACCCGAAAAAACTAAATGGAATGCTAGCAAGAGTCCCTATCAAAGAAGCAATACTTATGTTTATCACATTCTCTCCAGCTAATTGAACAATCAACACACTAACCCCTAAGTTAACTAAGTTAGCAACTGCATAAACAAACACATAAGGCAAAACTTGCCTTGCAGGATGCTTATGCCTAGCTCCAAAAGTCAATCCCCGATTAACAAAAAAGTTAAATATTAATGCAATAGTTATGGAGAAGGTTCTAGCAATAACAAAAGGAAGTCCTAGAAAAAAGAATAAATTAACAAATCCCAAATCTATGAAAAAGGACAAACCCCCAACAATGCAAAAAACCATAAACTTTGATAATGTTTTCATCTGAGTAATCAGGAAACCACGCCTTTTAAGATGTGGTGGCCCATTGTTTTTTTGATATCAATCACAGCTTCCAACTTAAATACTTATCAGCATCAGTATCAACATACTCTTCTCTGTATTTTTCCTTTCCAGTATATTCCATCTCCCATATTTTTATCGGCCCCTGCAAACCATTAAAATAAACAAAATCAGGTAATTGCATTCCCTGACTCCTTAGATCGCCAACAACAAGGGAGGGCTCATTATGAACTAGTTCAAACCCCGGAAAATTATTCAATGGATCATCCATCAAATAAACTTGAGACAACATTCCCCTAAATAATCTAGGAGATACATAAATAGCAGCTCCCACTGGATTCAACCCAATTCCCCCATTTTGATGTTCTATTCTAGGATATACAAACGCAACTCCTTCAATCCCACTTTTATAATCTACTAACCTGCCATCTAAATACAAATACCTCATATTTACATTATATTGTTTCCCTTGATAAAGCATAATTGCATAGGGCTGATGATAACTATTATCCCCTACAACCGGCAATACAATAGCTCCAACAATTCCCCCATTACTTGGAATCAAAATATCTTCCCCATCCTCATCAACAACAATATCTTCGTCAACTCCAATCCCTCCAGAATATACTAACAGGGTCTGATCTTTCGTCTCCTGAGTCTGTTTTTCATCCATCAAGAAAGTTGCCATCCAAGAATATCTATCATAATTCTCATCACTCCCTATACTTGAGAAAGCTGTATATTTTCCAACGTCACTACTATCTATCAGGAAATGTGTGGTATTATGATTATACAAGAACTCAAGTGCATCATCTTGATTATCTCCGGTTAAAACGTGCCTGCCCATCAAATAATTCCAATAAGTTATAGCATTCCCCCCATCAACACTTGTAGCTCTTTCCCCAATGCTCTGCACCCAATATCCATAATCCCACCAATGATTGAAAACAGCATTCTCTTCCGTATTCTCTCGAACCCATTCCATGCCCCTTTGCCATTGAAGATTATAAGCAGAGGGAACAAAAGAATATGCCTGAGCCTTTACACTTTTATAGTAAATGAAAAAGGTATACATACTCGCGATTAAGATAATTATCATACAAACTCCAAGAAGCATCTTCCAGGTTTTATCCTTAGCTTTCAAGAATCTATCACTGCCTTCAACAATAAGATAACTAACCATTATGGGAGCAATTGGCCCCAGAACCATAATCAATCTAACCGCTCCCCTTGCTGTGAATACGGTTAAAACAAAAAGAGAAAATAAAAGTAAAAACTCATACCTTATCTTTTTAAAACCATCATATCCTTCTCTATCATATTTAGCATAGAAATAAATCAAACCCGCAATAAACAATATAGAAGATAGATAATAAAACGCCTTACTAATGAAGTTATCTCCACTAAACACGCTATCTCCAGAATATCTCGAGAAAACTAAACCCAAAAAGAAAAATACATATAAGAAAGCAAGAATCCAAGAATCTTTTCTTCTCACTTTGATTAACATTTTCTTAAATAAAACAACACTTCCAATAAAAAATAACCAGAACATTAAGGGGATTCCCTTAAAAAACGGACCAAAATTACCACTCCATTCTTGAAAATTGGGCTGCCTATTTTCAGCAACAGTAATATTCCATCTCCCCAAAACAGGTTTAAAAATTGTCTGATGAATCGCTTGCAATTTCTCAATTATAAAAGAAGGCCCAAGAATGATCACACTAAGAACAGTTAAAACAACAAGAGATATAATAACAGACCAGATAGTTTCTGGAATTCTAGTTTTCCTAAAAAGATCTTTTTTAATAAATTTACTTTTAAAAACTAACTGGTGTATAATCATAACAAATAAGGTTAAAGTAACCATTCCTGATGAAAGTGAAGTAACAAGTCCAAAAAGACTATACTTACTAGACAACAAATCCATAATGCCAAAGGATATAACCACCCATAAGGTATAGACTATAAACTCTTTTTTACCAACCCTATTTAAAATAAAAGCTATCAAACTGGCTAGTCCAATTGGTATAAACAAATAAATAACGCCCCCCCAAATTAACCCCATAAATGCTGTTGAAATTCCTGCAAGAACTCCAAACAACATAGCCATTTTCAATCCGTCTGATTTCCAAGCTTTTAAAAATAGATAAAGAGCAAGAAACATAAAGAAAAAAGCAGCACTCTCCTTCTCAGGAATCCCTGCAACCGTTCTAGAAAGAAAAACCGGAACAACTATCATAAAAAAGCTTGCTATTAATGCAATTACATTAGCTTTAAATATCCCTTCCTTAGATTTTCTGATAAATACTTCTCTAACAAATAAGAAAAAACTTATAATAGTAAGGATGAACATGACAACTGGAAACGCGGCTCCAGAAAATTCTATATTAACATCACTAAAAATATTAAAGAATTTATGGGTATAAACAATCATATATGGGAGCAGTTGACTTTCCTTAGAATTATCAAATCCTAACGGAACATTTCTCATCATATCAATCTCCGGCAACCTGCCATCTTCCACAATGGTTTTAGCATTTCTCAAAAATAACCAAGGATCTAAATCAGGCCCAAGCGTCCACGTATTCCTTGTAATGTCCCATAATCCCGGTCTTCCTCCGTGATCTGTCATTGGCAAGCTCCTAATATATCCTCCAAAGATCAATGCAATAATCAAAAGGACAACAACCCACTTCTGAGAATTCTTAAAGAATTTAACCACCTTATCTTTCCTTATATTAATGAACTCATCATCTTTTTCTTCCATCACCTAACATGCAATACTATGTTTTTAAAGTTATTTTAAATACGTTATAGTCTTTCACCCATTCCACAACAATCTTTATAAATTTCCAAGAAAAGTACTAACATGAAGAAATGGTTAGTAATATTCGCAATATTCCTAGTTCTATTCGCAATATTCTCAACAAAAATAGCCTTCCATGATACTTCAGAATACATTACACTATCAAAATACCTGTCAGGAACCAATAATGTAGACATATTCACAAGTCATTCACTTATCTACCCTTTCATTATCTCATTATTCTTAAAAATCTGGCCATCCCTATTAACAATCAAACTAATCAACACCTTATGGCTGTTCTTAATTGCTCTAACGTTCTTTTTCATAAAAAATAAAAACGCTCTCTTATTTTTCATATTCTCTCCTTTAACTTGGATTACAAGCATTCAAACAACTCCTATCCTTCCAGCAAGTTTCTTCTTCTTTCTATCATTCATATTCTTCAAGAAGCAATTCAAATATTCATTGATTCTTTCAGGATTATTCTTAGGATTCTCTTTTGCGCTATACACCCCAATGATTTTAGTTAGTTTCTTCTTCATACTAATATACTTTTGGAATAAGAATTTCAAGGAATTCATTATTTATCTAATAGCTTTCTCTATAGGATTCCTACCTAGGATGATCATAGATTATCATTATTTCAACATGCCTTTTTACTCTCTAATTAGATTCTTCGGAACCAACATAGTAATACTCTTAGGCCAACATGTACAAACAACCCCCCTCCAAATTCTCTCAAACCTACACTCCATATTAATATTAGTAGTAATCTCTCCACTCCTATTCAAACTATACGCTATAGATTATAAAAAATACAAAAAAGAAATCATCTTCCTAACTATAATGTTCCTAATCATCTTGTTCAGGGTTGCATTATTAAAATATTTCATAATCATTTCTCCAATAATAATCCTACTTCTAGTAAAGGTTTGCTGCACTAGAGATCTAAAAATCCACATCTTTCTCTCCATAATTCTAATAGCATTTCTGACAAGCAATTACTTCATCACAACTAATGCAAACGGCAATCAAATACAAGCAGACTTAGAAAAAATAACCAATGATTACAATAATCAGCACATTATCTCAGGACCTTTTGAAGCACCTAAGTTCGCTCAATTTCTTTGGCAAGAAAAGCCTTACTTCATTTGGTTTCAGGATTATCAAGCAAGCATTAACAACGAATCAACTATACGTGAATACAACATAGAATTTAACTCTAAAATTCCATTAAAAAATAAATTAAAAATCTCAGCCTATTTTAACAGATTTAACAACAAAACATATGAAAACATAATCTTAGTAACTCAGTTATCTAAAGAAGATTTTCCAGAACTAGAAAATTATAATCTTGATAAATGCTATGAAGTTTTGTGTGTTTATAGCTGATAACTTGAAACCTTTATATAACTATTAATCAACTATCTATAATGGAAGAAAAAGTCTATGAGAATATCGCTATAAGTTCTTTCTGGAATTTCTTCATGGTTTTATTTGCACGACTCGGTGGTTTGATTTTCGTAATTATCGTTGCAAGGTTTCTTCTTCCAGAAGGTTTTGGAATTTACAACTTAGCAATCTCAATAGCATTAATCCTATTAGTTACCATAGACAACGGAATAAATCAATCCCTATTAAGATATGTTGCAGAATCAATTGGAAACAAAAATAAAAAACTAGCCTCTGCTGAATCCAAATACCTACTAAGGCTAAAGGTATTCTTCACCCTGTTCCTAGCCATAGTATTAATATTACTTTCATACCCTCTATCTTATTATCTATTCAATAAACCAGACTTATTCATTCCGTTGATGTTTGTAAGTCTCTATTTAATATCTTATTCATTAGGATCATTTTACAACTCTTATTTTTACATAATCGAGAAAGTAGAATATCTAACAATAAAACAATTCTTATTTGAGATTATTAGAATCCTTGGAGTTATTTTAGTCTTCCTATTTATAGCAAAGAAATATCATATAATAGGGACCATGGGGGTTTTAGCCTCTTCAATGTTCTTAACAACTATCTTTCTAATATATCATTTGAAAAGATTAGCACCATTTCTCTTTGAAAAAACAGAAGAGCACGTTGATAAGAAAAGAATATTTCACTTCTTTATCTATCTCGGAATGATAGGATCTTTCTTAGTAATATTCGGATATATAGATATAATCATGGTGGGAATATTTCTTGAATCTTCCTATGTTGGTTTTTACAGTGCTGCCTTTGCCCTAGTTGCAGGTATATGGAGTTTCCTAAATATTTACAACATTCTTCTTCCCATATTCACTAAAATGAACAAACATGATTTACAAGAATCATTAAACTACGTTTTCAAATACCTATACATTCTAGCAGTTCCAGCAATATTCGGAATTTTCGTTCTAGGAAGATATCTCATAAAATTAATCTATGGCAATGAATACCTTCCAGCAGTTTTTCCTTTTTACATTTTATCAGTACTAATATTGATAACCCCTTTAGCAAGCATAATAGAATCTTTATTCTCTGCTAAAGAAAAACCAAAATATATAGTAAAAGTTATAATTCTATCCACATTCCTAGGAATTTTATTAAATTACTTATTCATAACTCTATTTTTAAAAATCTCAAGTAACATGGCCTTAATCGGGGTTGCCATCGCAACAGTAATCAGTCAAGCAGTTTATCTAATAGGATTATTAATCTATACAAAGAAAGAACTAAAGATCACTCTAAATCCAACACATCTAATAAAGCCGATATTGGCTTCATCAATCATGGCCTTAGTTTTGTTTTCAATAAACACCCAAATAGGGCTAAACCCATTTACAGGAACATTAGAGGTCTTATTTGGAGCATTCATCTATTTCTCAGCAATGCTCCTCTTTAAGGGATTAGAAAAAAAAGATCTCCATTTATTGAAGAAAATAATTAAAGATTTAAGAAGCAAATAACTAATCATCTATATTCTTTTAAATCAACTATCAATATTTTTAAAATGAAAAAACAAATTGTTTTCATAGAGTCATATCCAGAGATTATGACTTACAAAATAGCAAGAATTTTAAGAAAAAAAGGTTACGAAACCATATCCATTAGGTTATTAAAAAGCAAAGGCCTGTCAGAAGACTTCTACAAAAAAGCATACGATAAGATAATTCACTTCAATCTAGCTTACCATAAGATAAATATTAAGAACATTCCTTCAATTCTAAAATCTTCAATAATGGGGATGAAAGATTTTCTTAAAGCATACAATCAAATTAGAAAACTAAAACCTTACCTAGTCGTAGGCAGAGCTTATCCAAGTTGGCCAATTGCAATGGCTAGATACTTATACAAAGGTCCGTTAATTTATTTTCCCTACGACATAAGATCAATAACTCAGGTAAGTCAAACAAAAGAATCTAAAAACGAGACCAAAAGACTAAGCGATTTAAAGCAATTTGAATTAGATGCAGAAAAATACTGTTTCAAAAATGCGGATGGAATCATACATAAGGGAAGCCCAGAGGAAATAGAGCATTTAAAAAATGGAATATACAAGGACGTAAAAATTTGCAACAAGATAATAAATATTCTCCCTTATTGTTCTGAAGAATTCATAGTTCCTATCAACAATAATAAGCTATCAAAAAAAGACAATGAGATTCATACGGTCTATATCGGAGCATCAGGGGGAACAGATCCCAAGGGAACTTGCGACGAACTCTTTGATTATTCTTGGCCATTAGTCAACAAAAAAATACATGTACACTTTTACATCAAACCAAACACTCTAACAAAAGATGAAATAGTAAGGCTATATAAAAATGCAGCAGGAGATCTATTCGATACAGGTTATTTTCATCTCCATCATCCTCTAGAGCCTGATGAGATAGTTCAAGAAATCTCTAAATATGACTATGGATTAACTTTCTACAATCATGTTGGAGATGATCAAGGTTACTCCGACTTAAACGCAAAGTTCACAACTGGAAATAAGATAGCCTCTTATTTTGAAGCAGGACTTCCATTATTCTACTCAACAGCATTTGATTTCCTTCATGAAACCATGAAAAAATATAATCTAGATCTTCCGATAAAAGACCTAAAAGATGCAGAGAAAATAGGAGAGAAAATAAAAGACCTAGATTATAACAAGTTAATCGAAAGAGTATCAGCAGCTAGAGAAGATTATCTTATGGAGAAACACTTTCCAGAAATCGAGAAGTTTTTCAAGGAAGTTGCTGAAAAGAAAATAATCACTTATTAATTCTTACCAAGACTTTGAAGCATACTTACTATAGACTCAAATACCGGAAACCTATTAACAAACTCTCTAGCATAACTAGAATCTATAGAGTATATCACTGGATGTTCTTTAATCGCACCAGGGTCTCCATGAATTCTTGAGGCCAAATCTTCGCCAGATAATGAAGTATTTATTTCAAGAGCACAAAACGGCATATTTCTTTTATCATTAAAAAGATATATCCCGCTAACCGAGAAATCATCAGGACCTAGTTTAAATTCTTCCATCATTTCATCATTAACATGGCCTTTTACATAATTAACATAATCAAATCCATGTTCAGAAAAATTAGGATTAGGGGTTGAACCCGCTACACCCATACAATCTCCAGCAACAGCCATTCCTTTTGCCCTTTGAACTAATGTTAATTCCTTTCCATTATTAGTTAACATTAAATAAGCATGACCTAGATATTTAGCCCTTTCGTCATTTGGAATCCCCCATTCTTCAAACAATTCCCCATTAGCCTTATCAGCAGGATATGAATCAGGCAATAATTCAGCAGGAATAGCACCCAGTTTAGTTGCAGCATAGTCATAAAATCCTCCTTGCTTTAATTTTAAAGGCAACTCAACACTTCCATCAACGATTGCAACAGGACCATTATATCTCCCTTTATTATCGTATTCCTTGCCTATAGCTTCTCTAAATGCCCTTAATTGCTCTGGAACTTCATACCTCCCTTCAACAACCACAAAATCAAAATCGTCAAAAGAATCAAATTTCCTAACCAACGAAATCTCCTTTGCCTTATCCGGATCATTTCCAATACCATCATTATCTCTAACTAAAGATTCTAATTCCTGAGAACCAATACTAGGATCAATTGAATAAGCATTCAACACATGATTATCATCTAATTTATGTTGATAAGTTGGAACTTCTACCATCAAACATCCTAATGATATTGATATTTAAACATTTATCTTCCAGAACATACAAAACATCGCAATAAATAATTTTAAAAAATCAACAACACTCAAACAACCATGAAAAAACTCAACTACATTCCAATAGACTACCGAACTTGGGAACTAGGAAAGAATGCAAGAGAGGGTGTTAATATAAAAAGATTAAAAGTTCTAACTCCAAAAGAGCAAGAATTATGGAATCAATTCACCACTAAAGGCGAACTAATCAGACAAGATCTAAGAAATGATCCGGGACAAGCAGAATACGTAACTTACTTTGCAATAAAACTTCTTCCTTACAGTCCTGGAAGTCTTAGAGAAATATCCATTCCTGCAGCAATTGTCCATGATACTGGATGGGAACTGAAAAGCCCAACCGCATGGAGTGATTTAATGTATGGAATGACGGCAGAAGAACAAGAAGCTCAAAAAGAAGAATTGAGAAGAGCCCACCAAGAAAAAGGAGGGGATAATTTAATAGAAGCTTGTAAGGCAATCAACTATCCAGCTCAAAAGTATAGGGATGAAGCCGAAGCAATAATTAGAGATCATGATACAAGATATAATCCTGCAACACCAAGTGGAAGAGTAATGATGGACGCAGACATCTTATGGAGATTCACCATGACTAACATCTTATGCTCTAAATATCCTAGAACCTCTGATGAGATTAAAAGAAATGGCTTATGGCCTCAAACTCCTAAATACATCAACCATCAAACTGGCAATCCAATCAAACAATTATTAGACTCTCCAGAATCCATTCTAGATTACATGCAGAATGAAGAACTAGGAAAAACAGATAAACAAGGAAAATTATGTAGGTTCTTCCTTCCAGAATCATATCAAATCGCAAGAATCGAACTAGCAAATACTATGTATGATTTATTCCCAGATAGAACAGATCTTCTTAGAAAAGATTTCTCAAAAGAGTTAGAGCAAGTTGCTGAATTTTATTCTAAATGAAAATTGCAATGGCTCCACATTAATTAGGCTAGTCGCATGATCTTGCCTTCCCTCATATCCTTGAGGCCCATATCCAATTGCTCTTCTACACTTGGTAGTTCTTCCTTTTCTGATCTTAATCTTTCAAGTTCTTCCTTCATTTCTTCAAACTCTTGTTTTGGTATTATGATAAGTAACTAATGAATCTATTCAGGCAAAACCTCTTTAATAGCATTCCTATAAGAATTATGAAGTCCCTCTCCTTGAGGACTTTCAGCCTGAACTATCCTAACCATTTCACTGAATAAATCCTCATTTCCTTTGTATCCAATAAGATTCTCAGCAACTCTAGATATTTCATCCTTATATATATCCATTAATGTTGTATATCCTAAATCCCCTCTTTTTATTTGAGATAATCTATGCTGCTCAGGCATATTCACACTCTTATTAAAATATGAAACAATAGCAACCAATTTTCCATTGTTAAAATAAGCACTATTTGCTTCCCAATCAAATGAATCTCCCTCAAAACAACATTGGAGAGACAAACTTGCATTCGCTTCTGAATCAGGGACTGCATAAATTCTTCTATCATTTAGATGATCTAACAATGACAAATAACCCCCTCCCTTACTTCTAATATCTTTACTAAAAATAGGCCCTGTATCTAAAATTTTTCTAGGGCTGAAAGTTGAAATAGCAATACTTGTTCCATGTAACGATGGAAACCCCGCTCCAAATATCTCAGTACCAAATTCATTTCCATGGCAATGGGAATGCCATCTCACACTCAGTCCTCCAGTATCAGCATCGTCCGTCATACAATTACCACCATTTTCATATCTTTTAAATATTATTGTCTTAAAAAACATAAATCCAGTCTAACAATACTTATAACTTAGAATTTTTATCTATAAAGACCTTGGATAAATCATCAGATTATATAACAAAAACTAATTGTCGATTATGCAATAAAAAACTAGAGTTAGCATTTCAATTAAATCCAACTCCTCATGGGGATTCTTATCTTCCAGTTGAAAAAGCAAGTCAAAAAAAAGAACTATATCCTCTAGACTTAATGCTTTGCAAAAATTGCGGATTCTTACAATTAAAACACATAGTAGACCCAAAAATATTATATGGAGATTATATTTATAATACCTCTCATTCTTTAGGTCTTATTCAACATTTTGACCAGTATGCCTTTTCCATAATACATAAAATAACTAGCCCTGGAAATAGCTTAGCAATAGACATAGGAAGCAACGAAGGGCTTTTATTAAACTCCTTAAAAGAAAAAGGCATGAAGGTTTTAGGAGTAGAACCCGCTAAACAAATTGCTGAAAAAGCTAATGAGAATGGGATAGAAACATTAAATGAGTTTTTCAATTTAGAAACTGCAAATAAAATAAAACAAAAACACGGGAGCGCAAAAGTTATAACAATAAATCACGCCTTTGCCAATATCGACAATCTGGATGAAATAATCGAAGGAATGAAAATCTTATTATCTCCCGACGGAACTTTCATCATTGAAACAGCTTACTTACTAGATCTAATAAAAAACAACATCTTCGATAATATCTACCATGAGCATCTATCCTATTTCTCAGTAACTTCATTAAACTCTTTCATGAAAGGAAATGGCATGGAATTATTCGATATCTTCCATTCTCCGATAAAAGGAGGCTCAATCCGTTTATTCTTTCAGAGAACTTTGCACAAATACAATTTCCGAAGGAAATCACAGCAAAGTTCTCTTCAACCTAAAAATGGATTAAGAAAGATCTCCCCTAATGTAGAAACCTTCTTAAGATCAGAGCAAGCTTTCAAAATAAAAGAGATAAAACCCTATGGGGAATTCAGAAAAAGAATAGAAGAAGAAGGAATCAGAATCAATAATATCTTAGATAATCTAAAACAAAAAGGAGAAATTGCAGGATTTGGTGCTGCAGTGGGTTCAACAACAATGATCTATCAATGGAATTTAGGAAAGTATCTAAATTATTTAGTAGATGATAATAAAGATAGGCATGACCTATTAAGTCCAGGCCTCCATCTTCCAGTAAAACCCTCATCGCATTTATTAAAGAAATCCCCAAAGGCAACTTTAATCTTAGCATGGAGATATTCCGATCCCATAACAAGAAAACACAATGAATATTCTAAACAAGGGGGAAAATTTATCGTTCCGTTTTCTGAATCTAAGATCGATCCTACTTACTAGGGATTTCCATACGTTATAAAATATCAAATTAACCTCTAGAAATAAATCCTGATTAGAATTAATATTAATTATATACTTTCAATACCTTTAGCGAAGAGCCCTAACGAAGTTGGGCTCGAGAGCGGCACTAGGATTTAAGATCTAACTTCCCCCAAATTCTCTTCAACACTCCTAAACTTAAAATTAATCTCTCTCAGCAATTTTCCAACGTCAAGAGATATATCTTTAGGTAATCTAAAAGGAAGTTTAATATCACTTAAATTACAAGATTTAACTTCCCCCTCTTCAATATTAAGTTTTTCCTTAACCATCCTAGCAAATTCAAATCTACTAAAAGATTCTGGAGCAGCAAGATTATACAATCCTCTTAATCCTCGATCAATCATTAACTCAACACAAACAGGGATATCTCTAACATCTGTAAATGATAATATTTGATCTCTAAAACAATTAATACTTTCTCCATTCCTTAATCTTCTAACAGTATCACTAAGAATACTATTTTTCTCAAGATCAACACTATAAACTTTACTCAATCTCAATATCAAAAATTCCTTATCATGGACAAAACCTTTGATTGGGCGATATTTTTTAGGTTTTGGACAGACAGAGAAAACCGATTCAACACCGCTATTATCGGTTTTGCCTGTACTTTCTAAAAGAAAATCTTCGATTTTCTTTTTATGTTCTCCATAAACATTACATGGATTCTTATCATCCATCTCATTATACCTGCCCCTTTCCCCATCAAAAACATAATCAGAAGAAAACCATATTGGAACTATCCCTCTCCTCCACAATTGTCCTATTAGGGATTTAGTTCCACTAACATTTATCTCATAAGCTCTTTCAGAATCATTATGACATTTATCAATGCTAGTCACACTTGAAGTAATTATAGCATATCTAACTCCATTTAAATCCAAAGTCCCTAAATCCGGCTCATTTAAATCAAATCTAACCAAATCTCCTTCATCAGCACTAAAACACGTACCAAATAACAATCTATCTCGATTCTTAAAATACTCATATATCTCTCCTCCAATAAACCCAGAAGCTCCGAATACAACTATATCCTTCATCATAGTTTTATATATGCACAATATTTAAATATATTCGCGAGCAGGAGAAAGTATTTAAATCAATATTATCTGTAGAAACAACAATCAAAAAAGAATGGTCGAAAAAAGCCCTTTTAGTGAGAATAAAATATTAAGACACCCTAACCAAATTAGAGCATGGCTTGAAGAAGGATATAGCATCCCGATAGGCATTGATATAGATCTAACAAATAGATGCCAACACAATTGTCCAGGTTGCCTCAGTGCTTTTAATAGGCAAGATCAAGAAGAAATTCCTTTTGAGAAAGCTAAAGAGCTCATTGAAGAATTTGGATCTTTAGGAATAAAAGCTATTAATTTCGGAGGAGGAGGAGAACCAACTTATCACCCAAGAGCTGCAGAATTAATAAGAGCAGTTAA
>NZCQ01000018.1 GCA_002688335.1 Candidatus Pacearchaeota archaeon
AAAGATGCACCTGTTGAGAAAACTGCAACTCAGCCAATAACTCCAAATTCTACTGCTGTTCAGAATGCAAGTTTCCCTGATTCGCCTTCGGAGAGTTTTCTTATGAGCTATGATGGAACTCATGGAGCTTATTTTCAAGAATTGATTGCTAAAGTAAATGAAGTTTATTCGGGGACAAGAGCTGAAATTCCAACTGGAACATCTGGCGAAGTTCAAAATATGTATGCGATTAAGAGAATGGCTTTGGTTTCTACAATTGCAAATAATCCAAGTTTGCAAGGTCAAGGGTTTTATCCAATAACTCCAATGCAGGATGAATCTTTGCTTAAAGCAGGCAAGCTTCCTGATCCAAGTAAATACTGGGAAGACCTAGCTTTATTGCTATATGATACAAATGGAAACAATCCTCAAGAAGCACAGGCATTGAAAGAAAGTATTATCCAACATAGAACTGATTTAGGTTTAAGCCAGAATGATTTAGAAAAGAAACTAGTTGTTGTTAGTGCTGGAGGCGAAGTAGATTCAGATATGTCTTATGGGGTTAAACCAATTATAGTTCCTGGAATCACCCAAGTTTATGCTCATGAAATTTTAGATAAAACTGGAGAGAATCATAAGTTTGAATATGGTTTAGATAGGGGATTTCCTGCTGTTAGTGAGATAGGCAATGGTGATAGAACTCTTTATATGCCAAGTGGAGATAACATAGGCTTGCGTGTGCTGTTTCGTGTCAGGGATCTTGTCTTGTACGCCAGGGGCAGGGATCTTGCTTATTCGGGCTCGGGCGGTCGGGTAATTGTATGTGCCGAAGGCACGTCGCCGTAAAATTTGAAGAATTAATATTTTTTTAATAATTTTAAAACTTGCTTTCCTAAATCTGTAATAGCATAGACTCTCCATGAACTTTTATTAGGAGTTATACATTCAACTAAATTGTGTTTCTCTAACTGAAAAAGAGTTTTTGATACATTTGGGGCTTTATATTTAATCTTTTTTGCTATTTCAAAAGGCCTGAGAGGCTTATTTTTGAGTGCCTTTAGAACATTCAAACGCCTTGTACTTGAGACTAAAAACCCATATAGTTCCTGTATTCTTTCCATATCCAAGAGTGCAAAAATATTTATATAAAATGGGAAATACGAAAAGGATACGGAAATTAAAATTGGGTAAACTGTAGGTTTTGAATTTTTTGACCCATTCAGAAAGGTTTATATATTTACATTTGCTTACATTTGTATTCATGTGAGGTGAAAATGGGACAAAAGAATGTGACCTTAAGTGTTAATGAAAACATATATGAGGACTATAAAGAATTTTGTAAAAAAAATGCTATTGCTCTTTCAAGAAGTATAGAGGTTTTTATGGAGGAGAAAATGAAAAAAGAGGAGGAGAAAAAATGAGAAAAGAATTTATAGGTCTGAATATTCTAAAGAATATGGAAAAAAGAGAGGAACAACTTGTTTTATTTGGAAACTATCCGAAGATAGAAATCATGGTTAAAGAAGAGGTAAATATGGTTCAAAATCTGAGTATTAATGATATTATTCGGGGTTTAGAAAACCTTCAGATTGGTATTTTAAGTGAATTAACTAAAAATAATAAATCTCTTTCCTACTTTAATCCTCCAAGTGAAAAACTTGATGATGAAAATCTAAATTTTATGTTATTAAATAATGGAGAAGATAATCTTGTATTCCAAACCCATAAACTATTAATCTCCCAGATTATTTATTATTCTTTTTTTGAAAAAACTGGGGTTAAAAAAGATTTTCTTAAGAGATACTTATTTTCTTTTAACAAGAGTAATATTGACGAAAACCCAACGTCAGAGGTTGGAAGCGTTAGCGGAGCAGAATGGTTACACGACAATTAGTGCTTACATTAGAGATTGTATATTCAAACCCGATTTACATGCTAAGTTAAATAAGATTCTTGAAGAAATTAAAAATCAGAAGGAAACAAAATGAAAATAATAAAAGATGTTAGTGTGTTTGATAGCAATTATGTTCCAGAAAAGTTGCCCGTAAGACAGGATTTAGTTGATGAGATTGCAACAAATATTGAGGTTGGAGGAAAAACAAATTTTCTTATCACTGGCGTTTCTGGAAATGGAAAAACAGTTTCTGTGAGAAAAGCTACAGACAAGTTGAAAAATTCAATCATACCAGTTTATGTAAATTGTTTTGAAACAAATACTTACATATCAATTGGAAAAAGAATAATGGAAGGAGTTAGAAATAAGCCATATAATGATAAAGGAAAAAGGCGAGATGATGTGGCAGATGATTTAAAGAAACTTCTTACAACAAAGAGGAGTAAGAGACTTGTATTTGTATTTGATGAGATTGATAAGCTGATAAAGAAAAAGGATAATCATTGGGAAATCCTTTTTGTTTTACTAAATCATGGCTCAGCAAATTTTATTCTAATATCTAATGAAACAGATATACTTGGTAAAATTAATTCAAGAATTATTGGAAGATTGTCGCCACAGCTTAAGATACTTGAAACATATGCTGCTGGAGAGATATATCAGATTCTTGACCAGAGAGCAAGAAATGGTCTGATAAAGGATAGTTATGATGCACAAACTTTAATGAAGATTTCAAAATTTGGTGCAGATGTTTCTGGAGACATAAGACTCGCTTTAAATTTGCTGGAGCAAAGTGCAATAAAGACCCAGGTAGCAAAGGAGAGTAAAATAAGTGAGAAAAGAATCCAGGAAGCAATAAAAGAAATACAAGTTTCAGATATAGAAAAGATTTTTCCAACACTTCAAAGACATTTGAAATGGGTTATAGTTTCTCTTTGTGCAAATGTAAAACCAGATATAGAATATGCAATAACATATCCAGACAGTTACAATACCTATAAAATACATGTGAAAAACGAACCGTTTGGCGCGGTAGGTGATAGACAATATAGGGATTATTTGAAGGCTCTTGAGACTTTAGGTCTTTTTGATTTTTATTGGAAATCTCCAGGAAACCGAAGAGGAAGAGTAAGAATTGCTATTCCAAGATTTGATTATAAGTGGTTATTGAATACGGTTAAAAGCAATAACGGAGAGGAAGCCTCTACCGCCCAGGAGGCACCATCTCCGTTATTGCCCTAAATCATTCAAAATGAAACCCTCAAATATATTCCATAATGAGCCAACTGATTTCTATAACCTTAGGGACCCTGCTGGATTGGTGAATAGCCAATATCCACATTCCCTTAATAATTTTATATTAGCCAATAACACAGGTTATATTTTTGAATATAGCTGGTTTATGCACCTGTGCAAGTGGATACATGGCCAGCTGGAGAAAAAAAGTCTTGAGTTTATTGTAGTTAATGTAGGGTTTAGACGCTCTAAAGCACTAAAATATATGGTTTATTGGTTTCATATGTGTCCACAAGTAAGACTGGATACACTCACCAGAGCAAAAATATTAACCAGTGGGGGAATAAAGCTACTGTTTAACGACGGTAAACGAAACGAAATTAGTTTTACAAGTGTGGCTAAGGGGTGGTGCATAAATGGCTAATTATCCACTGATGCACCACACTAATGAAACTGAAGAAGTCTTCAAGGTAGTTGGATATGTAAGGATTAGTGAGGAAGATAGAATTGTCAATAAGCAAACTTCTATAGATAATCAGATGACCTTGATTAAAGATTTTTGCTTGAAAAGGAAATGGAACTTAGTTCAAATATATGAAGATAGAAATTTAAGTGGTGGAGATAGATTTAGGAAAGGTTTTACAGACATGGTCAGAGGTGTCATAAAATCAACTGAAGTAATATTCATTGTTGTAAAAGACCAAGATAGGTTTGCCCGTGATACTGGTTATTTTATTGATACTCTAAAGGATTTAGAAGCCCATGGTAAGAAAGTTTTCTCTATTATGAAGAATGACTATCTTTCTCAGGATGACTTAGGAGATGTGGTTAAAGCGGTTGTAGATGCGCAATATATTATCAGAAGTAGAAAGGAAACAAAACAAGTTTATGAAAATAAGAAAGAGGAAGGGCTTCCGCCATTCAGAGCGCCATATGGATATGAATGTAAAAATAAACAATGGGTGTTGGATAGGAGAAAGGCAAAAAAGGTTCAGATTGTTTGTGAGGATTATATCAATGGAGTTAGATTCAAAGAGACAACATTTAATTTGAGTATTGCTAAAGCTCTTTATTATAGAATTATTCAGAATGCACTAAATGAAATTTACACTGGGGATATTTTTTATCTGAATAAAGTTAAGGATTCTCTTGGAAAAGTTGTGAGAGTTGAGCCAGTAAGATATAAGGGAAAACACAATCCAATTATTTCTGATTATGTTCAGTCTAAAATAATTGAGAAATACAAGACGCATCCCCAATACGAATATAATAATTCAAGAAAGAAGGCGGTAGTAGGCGAATAAAACTTCAGTTGAATAAATATTCATTTATAGTAATTTTAATATAAAACAACTGCTTCTCTAAATCTATGGCTGGGAATCAATTATCACCAGAGCAACAAAAAGCCGCAGGAATTATTATTGGAATAATGATGGCATTAGCAGCAGCAATAATTATTGCGAGAGAGCTGTTTCCAGTTTTCATTGCTTTGTCAATTATTACCTTTATTGGTTTGATGATTTGTGCTGTAAGGGACATATTCTACCATGACCAATGGGACGGCACATATTGGAGTCTGTATGTAGGAATTGCATTTGCTGTCTCTATTGGAGGGTTGTTTATTACTTATTTTATTGGCTACGGAATTGGAGGAAGTTCATTTGGTCAAGCATCTCTTGATGTTTACTCTGCAATCACTGGTGCTGAACAAGAAATTGCTGAAGCCTTCCAAGAATCAATTAACCAGATTGTAGAAGAGGGCTGTAAAACTCTACCAGAAGAAAGTTGTCAAATATTTAGAGCAACTGCTGAATCAGCAGAAACAATTCAAGAAGTTGCTGATATGGCAGAAAAATTGGGAAAAGCTTCAGAAGTAGCTGAGATTGTAAGTAAGTAATTTTGAACATTATTAGTAACTCTTAAGTAGTTACAATACCGAAAGGTTTATAAAGTAGCAAAAATTACTACTTTTTACTATGAAAATAAAGGTTTCAATATCAATGGAAGAATCCACCTTGAAGGAAGTTCAAGAACACATAGCTGAAAGTATATTCCGAAGTCAAAGTCACTTTATTGAATCTGCTACCAAGAAGTATCTTAAGGAGGTTAAAAATGGGTGAAACCAGAAACTATAAAATTGAAACCTCTATAACATTAGACTATAGAAAGTCTGCTTGGGGGTTGGAAAGAATAGTTCTTGATGGCGTAGCAAACCATTTACCTGAAGATAGTAATGGAACGAATGTAGCAGTAAAACTTAAACAAGACGGTCAGTATGTGCCTTTAAAACAAGCAGACCCTCAAAAGCAAACCGAAGAAATTGTATTTGAAGATGATGGTTCTGGTTACGATGCTGGAATGTTATCAATTTTATTCTCATCAAAAGGAGCAGACGAATTAAGTGTAGGTCAATTTGGAGAAGGATTAAAATTAGTCGCAGCATCTGCTCTTAGAAATGGAGTGGAAATAGAGTATCATTCAAGAAATTGGGTTGCAAATCCGTTTGCAAAACCCGAAAGAATTGGGGGGCATGATATTGAAAAATTATGTTTTACAATTCAAGAAAATGGATTCGATTTGGATGGTTCAAGAACAGTTATTAGAAATCCCTCTGATGATTTGATGAGAGAAGTGTATCAGATACCTGATAAAGTTTTGGCTCTGAATGATTCTTATGAAGTGATGAGTAAGGATTTTACGGGATTTGGTTTTCTATCCGACGCAAAAATATACCCTTCAAGAATGATTCGTCTTGGTAATGGAGATACTACTTTATTTATTAAAGGAGTTAAAGTTCAAGATTCTCAATCAATTTTCAGTTATGATTTAGGATTAAATAACATCACACCAGATAGAATTTTCGCAGATAGGGATAGAGTATTGGATTCTATAGAGAATCTGTTAAAAGATTATGCTTCACCTGAAGCAATAAAAACAGTGTTATCGAAGGCATTCTCAGAACCAGAAGGTAATTATCAGGAGTTTCAAGCATTCTACAATAGAAAACAGGATAAAGGTTTTGGTATAACGGAATTTGAGCCTTTAGAATATACTTTTGAATTTGGAAAAGAAGGTTATGGAAGAATACCAAGAAGACCGCTTACTTGGGAAGAAAAACAACAGAGGAAAGAAGCAGAGCTTGAATTGAAAGCAAAAACTAA
>NZCQ01000019.1 GCA_002688335.1 Candidatus Pacearchaeota archaeon
GTAAGAATAAGCTTAGATGCCGGATCTTCAAGAGTCTACAGGATGACTCATGGTATGGGCGGAGATTCTTACCAAAATGTTCTAAATAATCTTAAAAGACTGGTTAATAAAAGGGATGAATTAGGAACAGACATCAAAATAGGTACGAGCTATCTGATAGGATCACACACAATTAATGATCTCTATGATGCAGCAAAAAATGCAAAAGACGCCGGAGTAGATTATTTTCGTGCACGTCCATTTGAATACATGCCTGGAACAGAATTAAATGAAGATCAAACCAATAGATTAAAAGAACAATTAGAAAAATGCCGGACTCTAACAGATGAAAGCTTCACTTTCTCATATCCTCAAACTCGTGTTGAATCAAGAATGGAAGGACATGATTCCCTTCCTTTTTTTAATAAATGCCACTTCCCACAAGTTTATGCTTCAATAAGTGCAGATTTAAAGGTCCACCCTTGCTGTCATTTTAAGAACTCAAGCAGAAATGCCAAATCAACAGATGATGTAGACCCCAAACTAGGAGATCTAACTAACCAGTCTTTCTTAGAATATCTAAAAAGCACTCATAGAATCGAAGCTTTAAAATCTCTAGACATTAATACTTGTCCAAATCCATGTCAATATAATAGCAGCGTTGTTACATTATTTCAAATAAAAAATGCAGTTGACAAAGAGGGAACTGACAAGCTTTACGAATTTACAGATCAAGAATCAAATCCAATATTGCACGAGAATTTTTTATAGAGAATCTTTCAAGCTCTTATTCAATACTTAATCTTAACACTTCCCTGTTTGATCTTACACTGACAAGCAAGCCTTTCATTATCTCTCAATCCAAGTTCATCTTCTTTTTCATTTCTCTCACTTAAATTCTCCATCCCTTCCTTAACCTCCACAATACAAGTCCCACAAATACCGTCCTCACATCCAAAAGGAACATTAAAATCATTTTCACAAACACCCTTTATACTACTGTTATCCTCTACTTCAACTTCTTTTTCAGGATTTTCCAAAATCAACTTCGCCATATTAAAGATAAATTATTGAAATTAATATTTAAATTTTGTGGCGTAGTAAATTGTAAAGTTAAATAGAGTTTAGAATTGAAGAAGAATATTCACTACACAAAAATACCAACTAGGAACATTTATAAATGGGGCCTTCACTTTTATTTTACATGACAGAAGTACCACAAGAATTTGATATAATTAGAACAGGTAAGGGTTACACGATGAGGGGGTGGGACTTTACCAGAGCAGAGATAGCTGAAGCTATAGAAAATAATAGAATGTTAAATCCCGCATATGAGCTTGCTAGTAACACTTGTCCTTGGAATTGTTTTTTCTGTTTTACTGAAGATCCTGATAATCCTAAGGGATTGAAGAAAAAACTTAATGAAGAAATGACCCTTGATGAAATGATTAGTTTAATAGATCAAACTGAAGAACTTGGAGCCAGATCAATCAATATTATTGGAGCAGGAGAACCCACCATTGATAGGCATTTTTGGGAAGTGGTTGAGCATATTTATCAAAAAGGAATGACGCCAATAGTCTATACTGAAGGGGCTTTAAAGTTAACAGATGGGGATTTTGCTAAAAGATTGTATGATTCTGGTGCAACGGTTGTATTAAAGGTAAATAGCCTAAAAGATCGCGCATACCAAAATTCTATAGTTGTTGGTGGGAAGGAAAGAACTAGGCCCTTAAACCTTGATTATTTTGAAGAAAGAAATAAAGCGTTAGATGTACTGATGGATACAGGTTTTAATAACAATGATCCAACAAGATTAGCTTTTGACACTATTATCTGCAGGGAAAATTATAATGAAATCCCAGAAATACATCGCTTTACAAGAAATAATAATATTTTTGTTTTGTTTGTTAATTACTTACCATCTGGAAGAACTTCAACGCCAGCTCAAAACGCAGTAACACAACAGGAGCAATTTGCTATGTTCGATGAACTAGCAAAAATTGACAGAGAGGAATATGGGGTTGAGCACAGATCAAGATTTCCATATGCTGGAGGAGTTCCTTGTTCAATTAGGGGATTGGGTCTTTATGTAAAGATAAAAGGAGAGGCTTGGGATTGTCCTGGAGAGCTAGAACCCTTAGGAAATGTAAGGAATGAATCTCTAGAATCAATATGGAATAAAACAAGACAGATAAGACAAAATTTTGATGGGGGCTGTCTTCCAAGAGAAGTGTTTTGGGAGAAAATTGGTCAGCCAGAATCTAATCAAGTCTATCAACTCAAGGAAAATTAACAGAATTATCACTAACCTCATCCACCCTGCTCTGAGTCACCTTAATCTTTCCATCAATGATATCATTAGTCAATATATTCCTAATATCATATGTACAATGATGTCTGCATTTTTCCTGAGGATTAAAACTTTGCATAAACTTCTTTGTCTCCTCACTAAACCACAGATCTTTAAACGATCTCTCTTTTAGAGATCCCATCAATCCCAAGGGAGTATAAGCCTTATCATGACAAGTGTAAACATTCTGATCTGCTGCAATTACGGGAGTAATTTGCATCGTAGGACAAAAAGTATAAGGCCTACTATCTTTTCCAGTTAACTTAAAGTCATTCTCATAAGTATCATAAATTTTAATCTTGAAATCCCTCCGAGCTCTTGCTATTTGAGCTATGACAGATTCCTTAAATTGATCATGGTAAGGAATCCATCCCAACCCTGTTGATTGATCAACTTTATCATGGTCTATCCACTTAGGAGTAAATTTCACATGATCTAGTCCAAGTTCTTGAAAATATTTAACAGCATCATAAATCTCATGACAGTTCATATGATGAATGACAAAATTTATCCCAAATTCACAACCCGGATCTTTTTCTTGCCCAAACTTTCTCAAATTCTCTTCTATCTTCCTAAATCCTTTCTCAGAAACTAATCTACTTTTTTGGACAGTCTCAGGACTAATTCCATCTAAAGAAATCCTAACCCACTTTGCTTTTGTAAGATAGTCAAGTTTATCGCCAGTCATATTCTGACCATTAGTTATTATAGACAGATCAATTCCATAATCTAATATCCTTTTCAAAACTTCTCTAATATGTGGATAAATAAGTGGTTCTCCACCTCCAGAAAGAGTAACTCCTTTAACTCCCATCTCATTAAAATCAGAAAGAATCTCCATCATTTTATCTTCTGGAATCCTATCTCTCTTATTAACAAGCTCCGACAACAAATTAGGCTCCATATTATCTCCAAATCCTGCAGCATAAGAACAAAAATGGCAACTATGGTTACAAAGATTCTCTGGCTTCAATCTAACTGCAATTGGAGCAGTTATCCTACCATCCTTTAACGCTCTTAGCTTATCTAAATGTCTTAGTATTTTCTGAGCTCCATAAGCTACATGAACCTCTTCCTTAGAAACAATTTGAAGTTTGTTATTCATATTACTCCATCTCCCGACTATATTTAAATATTAATACACTAGATCTGATATATTTCCTTTACATCAGTATCCCAAATATTACAATCCCTACATTCCTCAATCTCATTTCTTTTTCCATTGCTATGCATATCTCGAATTTTTTTAAACTCTTCAGAATTCCAGACTTCTTTTATACTAGCTTCATTAACATTACCTAAGAGATGTTTAGTATCATAATCAATTCCACAAAGAGGCACGCTTCCATCTGCATGAACAATCATAGTCCCATAAATTGAAACACAAGGAGTCAGAGCATAATCTTGCCCAGGAACAAAGATCCCTTGAGTTTTCAACTGATTCCCCCAGCTATGCGGAGGCTTAGAAGATACAATATCCCCTTCACCAACTCTTTCAGTCCAATAGTCATTCCATTCCTCTTCCTCATGTTTATTAGAATCCATCATAACCGCCCTAATATGAACTTTAGGTTTTAAATTTCCTTTATCATCTCTAAACTCATATTCCTTTCTCAACTTCAAAAAATTCTCAATATTCCCAACAACTTCTTCAAACTTCAATCTTAACCTTATTCCCTCAAAAGTTTCTTTACTCACTCCATCTATCGAAAATCTTATTTCATCTAATCCTGATTCAATAAGCTTTCTAGCCCTTTCTTCAGTCAGCATTGATGCATTAGTAGAAAACGTAACATACTTAACTCCTTTATCCTTCAATTCTTTAATCTTATTCTCTAAATCCCTATCCAATAAAGGCTCTCCATTTCTTGAAAGGCAAACCCAGGTAACCCAGTCAGAATGTTCTCCAATTTCCTTCGCCAATTGAGAGAAAAGTTCATTAGGCATCTTCTTAACTTTCCACTCATCTGCTGGACAATATACACATCTTGCATTACATCCTCTAAAAGTCTCAATTTCAAAAAATCTTGGGAAGTGTCCTGCTTCACCCATATTACTAATATTTAATCTATCCGCAATAATCTGTAATTGACTATTAAGATAATCTCCATTATTCACTTCTTCTTGATTCATTTCCCTTGAAGTTAAATATTATTTTTAAACATTTAGGTTATCTTAATGATCTCTATCTCTCTAAGCAGATTTAATAGCAAATTTCAACATAAATCCTTATAAACTTCTCAATCAGTTCTAATAAATGGAATATTTAGATCTTCTAGAAGCTCCAAAAAAAGAGAAAAGAATTGTAACTCCAGATTATAGAAACGAAGAAAACAGAAGGATAGCCAGAGAATATGGAAGAGATTTCTTTGATGGAGATAGGGTTAATGGATATGGTGGTTATAAATATGATGGGAGATGGAAGAAAGTAGCAAAAAAGATTAAAGAAGAATATGGCATTAATCCGGGAGATGCGGTTCTTGAAATAGGCTGTGCAAAAGGATTTTTATTACACGATTTACAAGAAGAAATTCCTGGAGTGAGAGTTGCAGGCATTGATGTTTCAGAATACGCAGCGAACAACACAATGGATGGAATAGAAAACTTAGAAATAGCAAGAAAAAAAGTCTTACCCCACATAATCATTGGAAATGCAAAAACATTACCTTGGCCAGACAACACTTTTGATCTAGTAATTAATATAAACACCTTACATAATCTTAACGAAGAAGATGCATCAATTTGCATAAAAGAAATGATTAGAGTTTCTAGGGATCCTAAGAAAATGTTCATCCAAGTAGATGCTTATACTAATGAGGAAGAAAAAACTAGAATGGAAAACTGGGTTTTAACTGCAGAAACAATGAAAAGTGATAGAGAATGGATAGATTTTCTTAATAAAAATGGATACAAGGGAAATTATTTCTGGACAATTGTATGATCTAGAAAGACTAAAAGAGAGATCAAAACTTTTAAGAAAAGAAGTCTTACAGCTGGCATTAGAAACCAATGGGAGCCATATAGGTGGCAGCTTTTCAGAAATAGAAATACTCATCTCACTATTCTATAAGATTCTAAATCATGATGATTTATTCATTCTAAGTAAGGGCCATGCCTGTTATCCTTATTTCCTATTATTAAGAGAAAAGGGATTTGATCCAAAGATTATGGGACATCCAGAAATAGATCCTAAAAATGGAATTTATTGCACAACAGGAAGTTTAGGACACGGGCTTCCAATAGGTGCGGGAATGGCTTTCGCAAGAAAGATAAAACAACTCTCTGGAAGAATTTATATACTGATGAGTGATGGAGAATGTCAAGAAGGAACCACCTGGGAAACTTCAGATTTTTTAGCACAACACAATATAAACAATCTAACTGCAATAATAGATGTAAATAAAATTCAAGCCCTTGATAGAATTGAGGATGTATCTCCCCTAAATTTGAAAGAAAAATTTACTAGCTTTGGTTGGCATGTAAAAGAAATAGACGGCCACAACTTCAATGAAATAATCTCTGCATTGAGAGAAACACCAGATAAACCTTATGTAATTTTAGCAGATACAACGAAGGGCAAGGGAGTTAGTTATATGGAGGATAGGGCTATGTGGCACGGTAGGAAAGTAAATTTTGAAAGAGTAGAGCAAGCTCTAAAAGAATTATCATGAGAAAGAAATTTGGAGAAGTAATGGTTGAATTAGCTAGAAGAGACAAAGACGTTTACCTAATAACTGGAGACATCGGATATCAGGTTTTTGATGATTTCAGGAGATTATTCCCAGAAAGATTCATAAACTTTGGAATAAAAGAGCAATCTATGATCAGCTTTGCATCAGGCATGGCACTGCAAGGGCTAAAACCATACGTATACACCATAACTCCTTTCTTAATAGAAAGACCTTTTGAACAAATCAAAATAGATATAGATCAACAAAATGTAAATGTTAAATTAGTTGGATATGCAGACTATCCCGGCCAAGGCCCCACTCACGCAGAATTAGATCCAAGATTTACTTTAAGCCAACTTAAAAATCTAAAATTATATTTTCCAAGAAATTCTGATGAAACTCATAAAGCTGTCATGGAATCATATGAATCTGAAAAACCAACATTTATCAGCTTAAAAAAAGACAATAACCAGCCATCTCTAACCAAAACAATGAACATGGAAGAACTAAAAAGAGAACTCAATAATCTTTCAGAAGAAAATATAAACCAGTTATCAAAGTTAGTTGAAAACAGAGATCTCATTTTAATATTGGGGAATGGCGGAAGCAATTCAGTAGCCTCACACATAGCCCAAGATTATACTAAAGCATTAGGAAAGAAATCAGTATCTTTCTCAGATCCCTCAAGACTAACCTGCTATATCAATGATTTTGGAATGGAAAATGCATACTCTCAATTCGCCAAAGATTTCGCAACAAACAAAAGCTTAGTTATCTTAATCTCTTCTTCTGGAAATTCTGAAAATATCTATAGGGCTTGTGAAACCTGCAGAAATCAGGGCATAGATTTCATAATTCTTACTGGATTTGATGAGAATAATAGAATAAAAAGGGATTTCGCAGAATCCTCCAAATTCAATTATTGGGTAGATTCAAGAGATTATGGAGTAGTAGAAAACCTCCATAGTATATTCTTGCATTCTATATTGTGAATAATACAAATCCTTTTATAGTAAATTTCTAAATCAGATCTATGGGTCAAACTATGCAAGAAACCAAATATGAATGGGATGTAGATGGAGATGGTGCGTCATTAACTATTTTTCGTAATAATATTTATTTACCCGGCACACTTGAAAATATTTTTAGAAGAATTATTGGTAAACCAAGAGAAGTTCTTCCATACCTAGGGAGACCTAAGCATGAGAATATTGCCCCCCATAGAATTGATTTAACGAGAGATATTAATCCAGATGAATATCCATCTTACATAGAAGATGCAGACTCAATGTTGGAATTGTCTTATTGTGGAGAAAATGATAGCATACCTATAAGTGCATATTTCTTAGATGGAATGTTTATTGGAGGAAGATTTCATGAGGATAATGGAGCTAGATACAGCATAAGTTTTAAGCTTAATAAGTTTAAAGATTTAGAGGATTTCAGAAATAGCTTGACTAGATATCTTCTACCAACCAATGGATTCGGATTACCTCCTTTCGGAGAGCAAATCGGAGAGATGATTAAGAATTCAAATTTACCTCAAGAATATTTAGATTCCTTTAGAGAGTTAACTGAATAATTCAACCAACAATCTTCTTCCTATTCTCAATTAGAAATGTTTTCAATGGATCAGCAATATCTTTCTTCAAAACTTCATCAAAATCAAAATATTCTACTCTCCGTCCTTCAGTTAAATCTATCTCTTCAATCCTCATATCAATTTTACCCTTAAAGATACTAACAAGACATTCTCTTAATTCATAACTCTCGATAAATTCTATTTTATCGAGATCCAATCCTATCTCTTCTTTTGTTTCCCTTATAACTGCCTCTTCAGCACTTTCTCCATTTTCAGCCGCCCCTCCAATCAAGGCCCAAGTATTAGGAGCAGATATAGAATCCTTATTATCTCTCAGATAAAATAAATACTCCCCCTTTTTATTAACTAATATAACAAAAGAGGCTCTTCTTTTTATCACACTATTTTTTCTTCTTTCTAACTTCCTAGCTTTTTCAGATTTAAGTATTGATTGTTTTTCATATATTTCAGCTTCTTTAAGGGCATATCCTCTAGATTCAGGAGTTCTCATTTTAGGAGCTTTAATTAAATGCTCATTTCTTCTCTCCATTAAACTTTTAGCCCCTTTCTTCAAAACCTTCCTTCTTCTTTTATTATCTCTTCCCATTTTTCTAATCCCTCCTTCAGATAATCAATCACTTTTTGAGCATCTCCTATTTCAATGCTATCTTCTTTCAATTTTTTATTATTCTTGATAGCATTATACCTATCATACATATCCAAAGAACTAGTTAAACTTTTAATTAACGACAACAATCCATTTTTTGAAGATTTTTTCCTATCATCAACACAATCAAGCAAATATAATCCTCTTAACCTCAAGATTAAAGAGTATGCAACCGCATCATCTGTCCTCCCATTCTTGGAGTTCTTTGATCTTACATGACTTTCAGCTTTTTTAATCATCTTTTTTGTTGCTTTAATATATTCCTTAATTCCATTAATAGATAATTTGAGATCTTTCCTATAAGAATTTAAAAGATATTCATTTAACACGGGCTTAGCTTCATTTATCATATGATAATATAATGGATAACCTTTTTGTTGATCAAGGACCTCTTTTGGAATAATGGTTATCTGATATTTATCTTTGTTTATTTCTAAATCAACATTTCCGGATATAACTAATACATCTACATCACTATCATTATCATAATCCCCTCTTGCATATCCTCCAACCAAGTAAACTCCAATTATCTCATTTAAATCAATGTATTCTCTAAGTAATTTCATTAAATCTATTTCATCTAATAAATAATCGATAATCTCTATTTTTACTAATGAGTTTGCCAACTCTTTTGGCAATAACACTCCTGCAGCGTTTCCCAATTTTCTAGTTGGTTTTATTAGTTCCATGTTATAACATATATTATAACATTTATAAAGTTTTTCCTGGTAATTTCAACCACAATAATCCTTATAAATATTTAAGATAAGATCAAATAATGCAAAAAAGAGTATTAGTAACGGGGGGTGCAGGATACGTTGGTTCTGTTCTAGTCCCGAAATTAATAAGCAAGGGATATGAAGTAAGAGTTTTAGATTGGATGATGTTTCCAGGAGGATTAGATTCTATTAAAGAGAAAATAGATTTAATTGAAGGAGATATCAGAAATATTGAAACATTAAGGAAATCCCTAGAAGGAGTTGATTATGTAATCCATCTTGCAGCAATATCCAATGACCCTTGCTCAGAACTAGACCATCGTTTAACAACACAAGTAAACCTTGACGCAACAAGAGATCTCATAAAAATCTCCAAAGAGCACAATGTAGAGAGATTTGTCTACGCATCAAGTAGCAGCGTATATGGAATAAAAGAAGAAGAGCTAGTAACCGAGGACTTACCTTTAGAACCCTTAACAATTTATTCAAAAACAAAAGCCGAGAGTGAAGAATTATTAAAGGAAGCAAACGATCAGGAATTCACGACGGTAAGCATAAGATCTGCAACTGTATGTGGTTATTCTCCCAGACAGAGATTGGATGTAATAATAAACATCTTAACAGACCGGGCCATAAGACTGAGAGAAATCATCGTAAACGGAGGAGATCAAAAAAGACCCAACATACATATCGATGATATCACAGATCTTTATGTCGATTTATTAACAGCACCAAAAGAATTAATCTCAGCCCAAGTCTTTAACTACGGAACCATAAACCATACTGTCAATGAGCTAGCAGACATAGTGAAAAACTCTTTAGGAGATCCATCAATAGAAATAATAAGAAAACCTTCAACAAAAGATTCCAGATCCTATTCAATCTCATCAGAAAAGATAAAGAATCTATTAGGCTTTACTCCTAAAAAAACAATAAGAGATGCTGTATTAGATCTAAAAAGAGCCTATGATGTTGGAAAATTCTTAGATACTCTCAACCCTGTTTATAAGAATGTTGCAAAGATGAAAGAGGAGGGGTATTGATTGAATGATCGCAAGAATATTTTTTATTTTAATACATTTAATTAAGGAAAGAAATTTTAACTATTAGCAACAATATTCACATGTGCTGGTAGTGGAATACTAATATTTCTCATTCCACCCCGCTTCTTAAAATTAAATATTTTATATCCTTTTAGTTCATCAGTTTCTTCATCATGTCCTTCAAATATATCATCATCTATTTCATCGTAGTAAGTTTCAGTAAGTTCACCTATCTGAATCTCTAATATATCTTCTTCTAAATCATAATAAATTTTCAAGTCTTGTTGTTTCATTTTATTCTTAGTTTACCACTAATAAAATGAGGCTCGAAAATTTTTAATTTTCGTTGTTTCATTTTTTAATTATTTTTCTTGTAATAAAACTTGTGCTTACATAACCTTCTCCATTTAAATATCTTACTGCAACCAATAAGTATCGTTTCTTTTCTTTATAATAAAGATAATAGTTCCTTCTATTTTCGTCATGTTTATGATGAGTTATGGTTGTTGGATTAACTAAGGTTTTCTTGATGTCTTCAAGTCGTTGCTCCATTCCCTTATGGTCTAGGATATGTTCCCATCGCTCCTTCGTAAGCCTTACCTCCCTTCCTGTTTTGTCAGTTATCTCAAAAATATAGTCCATGTAATAAGGAGATAAAGATTGTATAAAAGGTTTGTTGAAACTTTAAGTAAATCATACATACTCGACAGAACGAGTAAGCAAGAGTTTAATGTCTATGTAAAATTAGATAAAATTGTCAACTTTATAATGAAACATCAAGCTATAAGGCGTTGTCTTCATAGTTAGAGGTTCCTAATAAATGGTCGAAATTGATTGAATTAAGTTGCAAAATAATAATTCATTCTACTGAATACCCTACGGCTTGTCTGGAGGGGTTCACACCACTAATAAATTCTCAAGACCTCTTCTAATCTCTGTTCTACTATCTTCCTCTTCTAAATATTTCTGCCTAACCAAAGCCAAATAACCATCTATAATATGTTCATGTGATTCTTGCAAATCTCCATTAACTAAATATATTGCATGGTTTTCATCGTAAGCTTTTTTGATTTCTTCAAGAGGGAGACAAAGAGCTTCTGCATATTGCGGTAATTTCTTTCTGTTGGGAGTTTATTACCTTCATAAAGATATACTGAAGATTTTCCTAGTCCAATTCTCTCTCCGAACTCATTGGCAGTAAGACCTAAATCTTTTCTTGTTTTTTTAACAAAAGCTCCAAAGCTATTCATCATTTGTTTTACCATCTTACCATATCAGAATTCTCCTTCCCTAAGGGCTAAAGATACTAAAAATAAACTATTTTTAAATTTATCGCTCCTTCGAGAATTTTCCAATTTCACCAAAAAAGTGCACTTTCCGAAATCTCCAATAATTTCGATTGCAAGAACTTCTCAATCATTTCTTCACTCACAAACCCATCTCAAATATCTCTCAGCCAGCATAACACTTAATGGAAGTTGCATAGCCGCATTTATCAATTCCTCTGGCAAGCCCCTATCTTTAATCTCTCCTTCAATACTTTCTCTATCTAAATTATTCAAGGCACTCCTAACATCTGTCTTACCAAGACAATCGGCTAAAAAGAAAACTCCAATCTCAATTTTAACATCAGCATATTTTTCACCTATCCTTTCACACAACTTATCGATACCCTCTTTACTCTTATAATCACTCAAATATTCCATATTCAATAACCCATTATCTTTCAAAGCATCTCTCATCTCTTGACCTAGAGAAAAATGTGTCTCAACACACCTAGTTACATACTCTATCTGTTTAACACTAAGTCCATATCCGATTAATTTATTCTTCAAATAATCTTCCTTCAATAACACTGTTGATTCAAATTCATGTCCTCGATTTTTAGCAGTGCTCCCATAACAAACAATTTTTCCCAAATCATGTAATGAGACACTTATTTCCAACAAAATCTTCTTTCTTACTCCATCAATCTCCTCGGAAAGCTCTCTTTCAATCTCCTCAAAAACACTCCATTTAACCAAAAATTCCTTGATTTCTCTATTAAAAGCCCCCCTAACTTTTTTAGTGTGTGTAACTAGTCCAAACTGATGCCATTTCTTTAATCGATCCTCTAATAAGTCTGGATTATCCACGAAAATCCCAACATTTTTATCCTTAGCAATCTCTCTAACAATATCGTCTAAATCATCCTCCAAGGTTTGAGCAATCTCCTCAGCAAGTATCTTCATTTACCATTTTAGATAATAATATTTATAAACATTTTTACATTCCAGCGATAATGCAAGAAAATAACTTTATATTAAGATTTCAGAAATATTTTCCAGATAAATTGTTGAGTGTTGAACTGTTAAATCATCCTGGAAATAATAAGAATTATAAGGCAAAAACTTCCAATGCTCAATTTATCATAAAGGAATATTCAACATTTCAAAAAGACAATTGGAATAGGGGATTAAGAGAGTTCAAAACTTTAAGGTATTTAAGAGATCTAGGAATTAAAGGATTGCCGACTCCAATAAGATTTTTCAAGGAAGACAACATAGCTATTTATTCTTTTATGGAAGGATCTTTATTAAGGCCTGAAGAAGTCGATACAGGGGACATACTAGCAGCATCAGATTTTCTAGCAAAATTGCATAACATCCCTCCCACATCTTCCATACCTGAAGAACGTACATCGTGCTTCTCAATTCAAGACTATTTTAATCTTTTAAAAAACAGATTAACAAATCTAGCAACTTATAATGATTCGTTTCCATTAGCAGAAGAACTGAAGAGATTTCTAGAGGAAAAATTTACTCCTTTGAAAGATACCCTAGTGCAGGAATTGAATTCATTAAGAGAACCTGTATTGCCCTTAAACAAACAAGTCTTAACCCCTGGAGATTTTGGATTCCATAACATATTAGTTGAGAAAACTAAATCTAAGAAAATTTACTCCTTTTTAGATTTTGAATATTTCGGAAGAGACGATCCATTGAAACAAATCCTAGACTTTTTACATCACGACAGACATAAGGCCATTTCTACCAAACTAAGAAATTTATTTTTACAGAACTATCTAGATAAAACAAATAAAAGAGAAGAGTTCTCCAAAAGAATTCATCTAATCGACCCTCTAATAGGGCTAAACTGGACTTTAATCTATCTAACTCCTTTCACAAAAGAAACTCTCAATCAAGAAGAATTGCTGAGAACCAGATTAAATAAGGCCAAAACCAAAATAGAAAATATAAGATATCTCAAATCAGGTTTTTTCTAGAAAGCATCATATAAATCTATAAGTTTAAGAGAACTTTGCATAATTGACATTTCCGAAGGAAATCGCAGCAAAATTCTTCTTAGAGAATGAGAAAAACGGAGTTTTTCAAAGTTCTCTTAACTTTTCAGTTAGTAGCTCTCTAGCCCAACTTCATTAGGGCTCTTCGCTAGTTTTATTGGTAGCATATAATCCATATTAGATGACTAAGATCTCGAGTAATAATAAGTTGGGAGATAATAAAAAATAATTGCGGAGAATTGTGACGAAGTCCAATTTGAGAGCCGATAACTATTCAAGCGTAGAATTAGGTAAAAATATAATTTATACATTTCAAGATTTCTTTCCCAAGCCTCAAGTATAATTAATTTTATAAACTAATTCTTGATACTTATAAAAAATGGCGGTAGAAAAGATAAAAAAGGTTGATGAGCTGGAAAAAACTGTTGAAGAACTTAGAAAAATAGGTAAGAAGATAGTTCAATGTCATGGCTGTTTTGACATTGTTCATCCAGGACATCTAGAACATTTTAAGGATGCAAGGAATCAAGGAGATGTCCTAATAGTCACTGTAACAAAAGATGAATTTGTAGATAAAGGTCCCGGAAGGCCCTTTCACAATCAAGATAGTAGGGTAAAATTCTTATCAGAGTTAGAATGCATAGACTATGTAGCTTTGAATAATGAAAAAACCGCCATGGAAGTTCTAGGAAGGATTAAACCAGACGTTTATGTAAAGGGAAAAGAGGTTTTGAATAATTCTGGAGTAGATGCTCAAAATTCAGATAACGGTAAGACTTCTAATCTTAAACTAGAGGAGCAGATAGTTAATTCATATGGGGGGAAGCTATATCTAACAGATATGCCTACTTCCTCTTCTTCAAGCATAGCCAATAGAATCTCAAGTTCAATTCCAGAGGAAACAAAATCAATGGTTGAAGGAATAAGAATAAATTACACTGATGAACAATTGGCAAGTAAAATAGACTCTTTAAAAGATTTAAAGGTTTTGATAATAGGGGATGCAATATTGGATGAGTTTACTTTTTGTGAGATAATGGAAAAGTCAGGCAAAACAGATTTAATCACTACTAAATATAAACAATCAGAAACTCAGCTAGGAGGAATTTTTGCAATAGCCAATCATCTAGCAGATTTTGTGAATAATGTTAAACTAATAACAGTTGTTGGTTCCAACGATCTAGGGAGAATCTTTGAAGGCGTAGATAAAAGGGTAGATAATTCCTCGTTCATACAATATGGCGAAAAAACCATAGTCAAGAAAAGATACGTAGACAAATACACTGGTAAGAAAATGTTTGAAATATATAACACAGAAGAATTACAAACCTCTAGTGAAAATGAAGAGAAAATTAAAAAGACCATAGATCAAGCCTCATCAGAGTTCGATTTAATAATAGTAGCAGACTTTGGTCATGGAATGATTACTCAAGGGATAATAGATCAGCTTTCCAAATTCACTGGTTGTCTATCAATAAACTGCCAACTTAATGGGGGGAACATGGGATACAATTTTATAACAAAATATAATAGAGCAGATTTTGTTTCCTTAAACGATAAAGAGATCAGATTGCCATTACAAATAAAAGATCCAACAAAAACAGAGTCAGCCATAGTAGAACTAAGTAAAAGATTACAAGGTTCAAGAATCAACACAACATTAGGAAAGAAAGGCATGGTTTATTATGACACAAATAATTTTCACAGGTTCCCTTCCTTCACCTTAGAACCCTTAGACACAATAGGATCTGGAGATGCCGTATTCTGTTTAACATCTCTTCTAGTCTGCAAGGGCATTGAACCAGAACTCATACCTTTTTTCGGAAACTGCATGGGAGCATTATCAACTAGAATATTCGCAAATCGTAGAAATATTGATTCAACAGAGTTGAATCGATTTGTGAAATATGTTGTCAAATAAAAACAGGGCTTTATAATTCTCTCAAAGTTCTCTAAAAAAACTCAAAATAACTGAATCAATCTCGGGAATGTCAAATCCTCGCATTACAGAAGCCATACCTTTTCTATCTGTACTTAAGATAATGGAATGTTCTTTAAGTGGATCTGGCATTCCATAAGCTCCTCTGACCAATTCTTCAATACTTAAGTCAGTCACCATGTCAACACAAAAAATAGGTTTGTCTTCAATGGCATCAAATAACTTCACACCATTAACTCTATAATTATTAGGACTTAGGTTAAACTCCTCACGCATTTCTCCATCTAAGTGTTCTTTAAAAAATTCATCATAACTAAATTCTTCTTGATTGAATTTCTCAGGAAATCCCGGAGTAGATCCTGATAATCCGATGCTATTTGCATATACATCCACATCTCCTGAATAAACCATGCTTATAGCATCTCCTCCGCTAACTCTCAGTACATGTGCAACACCAAAACATCTGCCCAGGTCTCTATAGCTAAGCCCCCATTCAGGCAATAGCTCTTCAATAGTTTTTCCATCCTCATAAGTATCAGGAACTTCTTCAGAAGGAATCCTACTCATTTGAGTAGATCTAAAATCCCTATACTCTCCTTTAACAGCCTTTATTGGAATATCTAAATCTCCGTTAATCGGTATCAGAACAGAATCGCTAAATCCTAGTACCACCCTATCTCTATATGGTTTCAACTGTTCTGGAACTTCATATTTATCAAAACTAGCCTGGATCTGAAGATCTTCAAATCTACCAACTTCTCTTACAAATCTCACCCTATTAGCAGCCTGATTCAAATCTATGGGGGATTTTCCCTTGACACTTAATCTATGCCCCGATACAATTTTCTCTAACTCTTCTCCATTCATATCAGGATCAATTGAATAAGCAGTCAGCATAGATCCATTTTCTAGTCTATGTCGATAAGTAGCAATGTCTAACATAAACCTTCTTACAAAAAACTATTTATAAAAGTTTATATCCTCCATCATATAACAGGAAATTCAGTCAAATCTTCCTACATCAAATCTCCCAATCCTTTACCAATTGAAATCTCTCTAACTCTTTCAGATCTCCTGGGAAGGGAAGTGCTAGTTCACAATCACAATAACGATCCCCTTCCTTTTTGTGAAAAATATATCTCCCGTGTTCCCCATCATACTCAAAATCTATTGTAGAATATTCAGTTTCATGATGGAACTTAGGGTTCCCTACCGCTTCAAGTTTAGATGGAGTGCCCACATATAACTTAAGATGATGATGCAACCAATCATCCCACATCCTACCATGTAATCCAGATAGTATGTAAAATCTTTCACCATCTCTAGATACATTATTTATTAAAATCTTAGCATTATCTATTACATCTGGATCATCACAACTATGGCAAACAATCTCCAACCCCTTATCACTTTCAAAAAAGTCAAAATAAGGTGTACCAAGATCCTTTTTTCTGGAGATGTAAACTTTATTATCGCCTTTCATAATCTAACAATTTAATATCTATTTATAAAAATTAGTATAGTTTAGGAGATATATAATCTTTGAACAAACAATATTAAAAGATCGCAAGCCCAAAAGTAATATAAAGAATAACAACTCTTTCTAAAAAATGCCATTACTAAACAAAATAAAAAACTTATTCAACACCAAGATCGGAAGATTATCTCTAATTACTCTTATTTCCTCTCTGGCATTTGCTTTTAACGACGTTGTCTGGGCACTTTACTTAGACAGATTCTTGCAAGGAACTGCAAGAGTAGGATTCTTCTCTGCATTATTAACCATCATCTCATTCTTTTCATATTTCTTATTAGTTCCTTATATAGAAAGAAATGGCAAAACTAAAACCTACTTAAGATCTTTAATTTTCTTTGTCTTTATCTACGCATTGTTCTCAATAAACACCAATTTTTATGTTTTTGTCATCCTTGCATTCGGAGCAGCAATAGCCGAGACATTAAGGGTTACTAGCAGAGGGGTTATAGTAAAAGACAACTCTCACAAAAAATCTCTTTCAAAAAATCAAGGAATTCATCTGACTTTTGAAAATTTAGCTTGGCTAATTGGTCCAGTTATCGCTGGAATTGTCGCAGCAAAATACGGCATAAACCTAGTATATTTGCTAAGCGCTTTATTTTTATTACTATCTGTTATCACATTCAAATTATCAGAAATAAAAAACATGGAAGTCAAGGAAAAAACCAATGTAAATATGGTTAAAAATTTCTTTAATTTCTTTAAAGATAAAGATAGAATAATCGCATATATATTTGGAGGAGTTGTTGGTTTGTGGTCTTCGTTAATTTACATATACATGCCATTATATATAGTTAGAAGCGGGCTAGGTCTAGAGTGGATCGGTTACCTTGCAGCAGCCGTCACAATTCATTTAGTTTTATTTGAATATTTCTTTGGCAAGCTAGCAGGAAAAATCGGATTCAAGAATATATTTAGATTAGGGTTTTTGACAATCGCTCTTTTTTGTATGCTCTCTTTCTTATTAACAGATATTTACCTAATCTTGTTAGCACTTAGCTTTACAGGTATCGGCATAGCTATGTTAGAACCAACAACTGAAGCATACTTCTTCGACATTTTAGACAAGAAAGAATCTCTAAGTTTTTACGGACCATATAATACAACTAGCGTTGTAAATAAATTCATAGGAAGATTCTCTAGTGCAATCGTATTGTTATTCCTACCGTTCAAGTTTATCTTTATCTTATTCGCAATATTCATGTTCATCCTATTTACAATAACATTTAAGATGAGAGATGTAATCGAGGATGAGAAATAAAAACTTATTTTGAATACATAAATCTTTAAAAACAATCTCCAATTTCTACCCTCATGGACCCTTCATTATTCCAAACCTTAGATCCTTTATTAGAATCTAACGATAAACCTCTAACAACCTTTAAAGACCCTAGGATTGCAGGATTACAAGCCATTACTGATCTTGTTTTTTCTAATGCCGGAAGTTATAAAGATTTCAACAGTGTGGATATAACCGAATTTTTTAGAATTGAGGAACAATTCAGCGCAGGGTATGAGAGAACAAAGTCTACCATAGAAAATGCCATCAATTCTAGATTATCCAATAATCATCCTTTATTTAATCAGCTAACTCCAATTATCTCAGCTTATTCAGCTCTCTTAGAAGATGGTAACTCTAGCGAACTAGAACTAAGATTACAAAAAATCTCCAAAGGAGGCATAGACAGGCCTCTCAAACTACTATCTGGAACATACTTAGATCCAGACTCAGATTCATATTCATTTGAAGGAGAGAGGGTTCTTATCACGGGTTCAGATACTGGAATTGGAAGAGCAACAGCACTAGAGTTTGCAAGAAGGGGAGCCAAGGTAGCATTACATTATCCAACAGAAAGATTTTCAACAGGAGCCTTCTCTGTAGTGGATTTAATTAGCGAATCGGGGAGAGAGGCACAAGCCTTTCCCGGAGATTTTAGAGATCTAGAAAATATTAAACATTTCACAGATAAAGCAATATATTATCTAGGAGGATTAGACGTTCTTGTTAACAATGCAGGAATAACTCTTAACAAACCATTTGAAGATACAACTCCTGAAGATTTTCACGCCTTGATTAACGCCAATCTTGGAGGAACTTATTTTGTATCCCAATCAGCTCTACCTCATTTAATAGAATCAAAAGGACAAATCATCAACTTGTCTTCACCACATGGAATTCGAGGAATGCCAGGACATTCAGTTTATGCAGCAACAAAAGGATCCATAGCCTCATTAACAACTCAACTTGCATTAGAATTTACTGATAAGATAAGAGTAAATTCTATTAACCCAGTTTGGGTCACTGGCTCAAATCATTTTTACTTACTTCCTGATGAAAATTTCTCAGTATTAAAAACCAAGGATGGAAGAAAAGAAGCAAACACTCCAGAAAATTTTGCAAATGATATCGCTAGGTTAGCATCAAGAAATATAACGGGACAAAATATTGGTTATGATGGACTCACAAGTGCAGATATTGACTT
Organism: Candidatus Pacearchaeota archaeon; assembly: GCA_002688335.1. Classification (GTDB taxonomy): domain Archaea; phylum Nanobdellota; class Nanobdellia; order Pacearchaeales; family GW2011-AR1; genus ARS1285. The sequence continues at coordinate 19,257 of NZCQ01000019.1, forward strand.
AGGACCCAACCCTTCTGAAATGCCAAAAGAAAAATGGGGCGGCATATATATGTGATTGACTGTAATTAATATTAAATATGACTTATCCTTACTAAAAAAATGAACCACTCGCTAAAAGACTACAAACCAATGGATTATAGGGATTGGATTATTGGAGATGAAGCAAGAAATGGTGCGAATATCAAAAGATTGGGGATTTTAAATGAAAAAGAATTAACAATATTGGAAGCAGCTATACCTTATCAAGATCAAAGAAATGATCCAGGACAGGCAGAAATAGTTGCTTATTTTGCAGTTAAACTTCTTGACTATCTTCCTGGAAAAAGAGAAGTTGTTGTTCCAGCAGCAATTCTACACGATACCGGTTTTCATGGAGGAGATTCTGGCGAATGGCTTAGATTAGTTAGATCAGGAGAAGCTTATGAAACAGAAGAAAAACGAAGGCCGCATCAAAATAGAGGATGCTTAATAGCTGGAAGAGTTCTAGAAAGGGTAGGCTATAGCGAAAAACATCAAAACGAAATAGCAGATATAATAGGAGATCACGATACAAGAAAATTACCTACCACCGAAAGTGGAACCATAATGAGAGCTGCAGATTTATTATGGAGAGTTACTTATCCTCATGATAAGCTATATACACATGATTTACCTGACTGTCAGACTAGGGAAGGCTTGAGAAAATATGTATGTGATGATATCTTTGATATAGGTCCAGATGAAACTGCTTTGAAAAAGCTAGAAGGAATCTCTAGAACTCTGGGAGAAATCGAACTAGAAAATACCTTGGATTTTATATTTGGTAATGGAGATACTAGAACGCACTAACTAATTTTCATCAAAAATAATCATCCACTTTTAACTTAAACTCCATCCAAAATATCCAAAAGAATAATAGCAAGGTATTAAGGGCTATTAACCAAAAACTCGCAGATCCGGGCAGCAAGGATATCAAATTCAATCCATATAAAACATCTGAAAACGGGTAAAATAATCTTGCACCATCTCTTAATACAGAGTCTAGAATAATGTGGAGCAAGCTACCTGCAGCAAAAATAAATGCTATTAAATGCAATTTCAAATGCCTCTCTCTAACCTTAGAACTTTTAATATTAAACTTCAAGATAACCAATCCCAATATCAGGAATATAAGTGGAGTAAATAATGAATGTAAGAAAGCCCTTTGCAAATCTGGAAACTGAAAAATATACTCAATATCCGGGAAAATCCCCGCAATCGCAGCTATAAGAATATAGTATCTAGGAAATCGATAATTGTTCTTTACAAAATATTCTCTAAATAGCTCTATTAATATGATACTAACGAGAACATGAGTTGTTGTATATGGCATTTTTATCCGACCTATTTCCTAATAGATATAGAATGAAGTTTATAAAATTTGGTTAACTGCAAATCATCTCTTACACATTATCAAGAAATGTAATCCAATCTCTATTATAACAATTCTTAAAAACAATCTGTAACAAGATTTTTCTATATGAAAGCAGACTTACACATGCACGGGCCAATAGGATTCCAAGATTATTGGTTGAAGAAACAAGGTTATCTGGGAAAGAACTTATTGAAAGAAATTGCTGATTCTTGTTATGAAAGAGATTTAGATATTTGTGCAATCACAAGTGAGGAAGATGAAATTCCAAAAGGATCGTTACACGACAGATTTAATTGGTTAAAGGATAAATATGCTAATGATATTCCTCAAGGATATGAAACCGACACACTTGGAGATAACGTTCTAATTGTAACTCATGAAAATAAAAAGCTATATCTAGTTAATGGACAAACTGTCAGAACAGGAAAAGCAGGTGATCAATTATTTAAGGGAAATACCATGGACTATCTGGTCATTGGAACAAATCAAATCCCCAATCATGAAAGCATTGATGATACTGTCAAAAGAGTTTCTGAGATTCCAGATATTCTTGGAGGAGCCGAACACGCTTTATGTACTGCCCATGGGGGGATGGGTAGAGAAAAGGTAGAGGCATTATTTCCTTACATGGATTTTATAGAGGGCCATAATTCTCAATTAATATGGCCTGTTCCATCATTTGTCCCCAAATTTGGAGATTACAGAAGAGGACTGAATAAGGAAGCACAGACATTGGCTGATGAATTAGGGGTTTCCTGGATAGCAACTTCTGATGCCCATAGAATCCAAGACGCAGGGCTATCTTATATAGAATTCAACTCTGAATATATAGATGCTGATACGGGTGATGATTTACTAAACAGCTTAAGTGGGGTGATTGCATTGGGAGAGTTTGAGAATCATTGCCATTATCAAGATATGGTTTCATGGGCAAAATGGGTTTCAAAATTAATGATTGGATTAAAACTTGGAAAGGTATAAATAGCAAATTCAAGGATCTTTATTGTGAGAAATCACCAAAGATCTCCAACCTCTTCTCCTAGTTCTCTCTTAATATCCCTATAATAACTTTCAAATGGAAGAGGATATGCTCCATGCCTTGGTTTATATCTTTCTCTAAATTCATCAGCCAGTTCAGGAATAACTTCAAGCTCTTCTTTTTTCCAAAGCCAAAACCCTCTTTCCATAACTCTTGCAAACCCTAATAGCGGATTATCAGGATTTTTTTCTCGAAGTTTCTTATAAGCAAGACGCGCCAGATATTCTGCAGATTCTCTATCAAAAGCACCTTCATTAAACATTCTTTATTTTCCTTTTCTTCCTAAATCTATCCCAAATCATTATGGATGGAAGATGTCTTAAGACCATCTCAGCAATTATTGGATTCATCGTAAGATCTTCTAACGATGAACGCCTTAAGCTTCTCCTAAGGTCTTCTATGAAATTATCTTCATTAGGTTCATTAATTTCAACATTACTACTTCCGATAGTTTGTCTAAATCCGTTCAAGACATATTCTAGAGGCCATTTAGGAGTCCTATGCCCTCCGCTAACAGCAATAGTCCCTACTTCTCCGACCTCTTTATGATCTCTAATTTTCTTAAGATAAAATTCCCAAGCCTTATCATTAGTCCCCAATTTAACAGTAGCACTCCCACTATAACTCACAAAAAAATCAACCCTTCTTAATATTTCCTCTCGATAATCTGAATTCATCTTATTTAAGCTATTAACACAGGAAGGACCATTTATACCAACAATAGCATTCTTATCCTTAGCTTCCTCTAACATATTCCATCCTTCTTTATCATCTAGATTCCCTTCAACTCCTATGGGTAAGCCGTAGGCCAGAAAAGTCAATGGATGATCATAAATTCTTGTATTTACTTCCTGAGCTTTAATAAAGTAAACGTCATTTTCTGTGTCATGCATTACTCTATTCTCTCCTCCAATAGCCCTAAAATCACTAAGACCATTAACAACATCTTCATATCTATCATCATCAGGCCTAGCCTCCGGAATAGCAACCATTCCCCCTTCTCCAAGCCCTTTCCTAACCTGCCGAGCAACATAATCAGAACTACTAATCTGCAATGGATCATTATAGAATTTCTTTCCAATCCAATGTTTTCCATCAAATCTTATTCTTCTATTAGTCATGAAAACTCCAAGGAAAGTCTTATTTAAAATAATTTATATATTAGAGAACATCCACAAATTCACTGCACAACTGGTAATTTCGCTTCAACTTCCTCGATCTTTCTATGAGGTATAGGTTCTTTAGCTCCTGCCTTTATAGCAACTAAATCTTGCCTAGGGTTATGAAGATTAGCCAACATTCTTTCAACTTGTTCTTCTGTTAATAATTCTTTATCTCCTTTCCTTTCAGGCTTTCTACTAAAATCCCTCATATGTCCAAAAACTGCAGTCAATCCTTCAAATGTATATTTAATATCTTCCCAACTTTTAATTCTGGATTTAGCATGTTGCCATATATACTTAGGATCGAGATAAATCCTATAATTAAGTTTGCACAATCCTTGCACTTCTTCAGGACTCATTTCAATAGTCTTCATTGCTGGCTGATCCATCGCTAACTTCTCATAATCATCTTTCTCAAATCTCAACCATCCTTCCCTTACTGCCTCTTCATATAGGGGAGTTCCAGGATAAGGCATAACAACAGTTGATTGATGAATATCTACCAATCCAGCCGTCATAAGCTTCTTAGCCAGATTAAAAGTCTTCATAGCATCGTTCTTAGTTTCCCACGGATATCCTGTCATCATTGTTAAGTGACAGACTAATCCAGCATCCTTTGCATCCTTGCAATGTTCAAACACTTTAGAAACATCAACCCCCTTATCCAGCTTATCAATGGTTTTCTGACAACCACTCTCAAGCCCGTATTTAAGCAATCTAAAACCAGCCCCCTTCATTAACTTGTACATTTCCCTGTCAACCCATCCAAATCTCATATTACAAGAATACATAACTTTTTTATTGTATCCACTTTCAATCATTAGATTACAAAACTTTTCTAGCCATTTTCCCGGAGGAATTGTTCCAGCATCATCAAAAATTTCCTTAGCTCCAAAATTATCTACTAAATGTTTTACTTCAGCAAATGTATTTTCAGGAGTTCGCTGTTTATATGCCCCCTTAGGATATAATGCATGATCCCAAACACAAAAAGTACACTTCCCCCAAGCACAATCCCTAGCACTCATGATATAAAATTGCGGCCTTCCCTTAAGATTAAACTCATCCTGATAATCCATATATTTAGTCAATTCTCTATCGGGAAAAGGAGCATCATTAATATCCCTCTCACTATCCTTATGAAACTCAAACCTCCCATTCTCAACAATCTCTCCATCTTTTCTATACCAAACACCTTCTGGAGCTCCCCCTTTACCTTCATTAATCCAATTAACAAGATCTATAAACGCAAAATCATAATACCCCCCATTAATAACGTAATCTACCTTACTATTCTCCAAAGTCTCTCGAGGCAAATAACTTACATGATCTCCACAAATAACAATTTTCATATTTGGAAATTTTTCCTTCATATGATTTATACTCTTCCAATGTTTCTTAACAACCGGAGCTTTAGTCTCAAATAAAAAAATGTCAGGTTTCTCTTTTTCAAGCATTTCATCATACTCGTCCCAGTTCATGTCTTCCGCAATAGCATCCCTCCAAATAACTTCATGTCCAGCCTTCTTAACCATGGTTGCAGCAGTCCCTAAAACAACAGGATACAAGAAAGTCGGCTTTTCAAAGTATTGAAATTGTCTATTCTGACTAAGCAGCGGAGTCCCAAGCGGACTCTGAGTGGGGGGAAAACCAACTAATACCTTCATTCTTTTTCACCTTTTAACCCCTAGCTGTTCCGATATAAAAGCTTTTGTATTATTAACAATCGTTAACTTATTTATGGTATAACAATATTTATAACAACGAAAAAGATCATATTTTATGGCAAACTATAGGGATGAGGTAGCTCCATGGATAACAAGCTATAAATTTTCTGTGGGAAGTTTAGAAGATATAGCAAGGGGGATCCCTGATAAAACTGTTTTTGAGGAAGTAAAAACGGGGACTTACAAGGATTTATTGCAGAACAATTCAAGTATATTGTTGCCAACAGTTCTAGGAGTATATCAACAATCCGAGATAGCTCACGAAACCCCTGATAAAAAGGAAGAAAGACAGAAAATTGAAGACTTACAATCACAAGCAGGGGTGAAAATGTTATTAAGATTCAAGGGGATTGAAGACAATATGGACCCAAATCTTATTAACATCGCTTACGATCCTTCTGTCTTGACAGAACCCTTAATAAGAGAGTTATTGGGAGATGAGCTAAAAAGAACGACAGCATCTCCAATAGGTAAACTGCCAAATTTTTATGACAAACCTATTGACGATTTTTATAAATTAATAGCAGATTTTATGGGAAATATTGATCAAAAGGATATGGATTTTTGTAGAGATGCTTTTGAAAGAATGAAAAAACCTGCAGAAGATTTATTTGAAAAGTTTAAATTATATGGATTAACGAGAATGGAATATCTCGCTTTAAAACTAGATCCTGAGATTTCTACAGATCCCAGATTTAATTCAGATATGGTCAGAGATATAAATCAACATCCCGATTTATAAATCAGATTCCTATATTCCATAACTACAAATCTTTTTCTGGAGGATGTTCATAAAACAAATGATTAACTAATGAAAGTCCAGCATCAATCTTTAATACAGTTCCAGTGGTATGCCTAGAAAAATAATCCGAAGCCAAAAAAACAGCCCCTCTAGCAATATATTTAGGATCAATCGATGTGCCATGTAATGGAGTATCTTGATGTTGTTTTTCTTCCTCCCCAGTATAACCCGGAGCAATCCCATTAACTCTAATATCATAAGGAGCTAATTCCAATGCCAACTCTTGTATGGCCATCTTCAGAGCCCCTTTAGAAGCACTATAACTAGGAAATCTCCTGATAACATCTTGATGGACAGAGCTTAGGAAGATTATATTGCCTCCTTTTTCTTTCATCATCCTCTCGAAAACAAGCTTTGTTAAATACATCGGACCCACAACATTTGTATCATAAATTTTTCTCCAACTATCAACATCAAGCTCAGATAATCTAACATTTTCATCAGATATTCCCACATTATTGACTAAACAATCTATATTTACATTCCTATTTATTAACAAATTAACTAACCTATCACTATCTTCAGTTTTTGAAACATCGGAGACAAATCCCTTACTTAATTTATACTCAATTAATTGACTCTCTAACTCTAGACTCATTAACATCTGTAAAATAAACATTGGCTCCAACATTAGCCATCTCTAGTGCTATGTTTTTACCGATGTTTCTTCCAGCACCAGTAATAAGAACATTCTTACCTTCAAGTAAATTATTAGTCATATAACTAAATAAGATTAATTACTTAAAAATATTTAGATAATTTCATTCAACAACCTTATCCCAATATCCTTTTAACATTCCAACCCCATAACTCAGATGGATAGTCAAGAAAATAAAAGGAATAATCAAAACACTTAGTAAATCATCATTCCTAAAACCTTCATAAACTGAAAACAAAATTGCTAAAAGAACATAAGCAAGAAGAGGCAAGAACCACCAAAAACTAATGCTATTTGTATTAATTCCAATAACACCCCCAGTTATAGAAGGATTAGCCAATATTGTCAGAATTAATAATCCTAAATAAACAGCGAACAAACTTGGGATAAAAAAGAAAGGTTGATTTAACGTTTCAAGAAATCTCTCTTTTTTAGGTCTGAACTTTCCGTAGTTGAAGATCTGCTTAACTAATGACCTAAAATCGGGTCTTCTTTTATGATGCACAACAATATCCGGACTATAAGCAATTCTAAAACCTTCATTAATAGCATCTGAAATAAACTTAGGATCCTCAGCTGGAAACAGATTTTCATCAAATCTCACTTTTTCAACAACCCTTTTCCTACAAACAAGATTAGCGGAAGTTAAATCTTTTTCATCAGCCTCGAGATTCTTCTCCATCTTGCCATATCTTCCAGAAAGCTTCCAAGCTCCAA
>NZCQ01000020.1 GCA_002688335.1 Candidatus Pacearchaeota archaeon
ATGGATCAATAATATGATCGATTTCTAGATTTCCAGTTATTTTAAGATCAAAAGTTGAAGTTGGTGTTTTTAGATTAGTTAGATATTTTTTATAGTATTTCTCTTCTGAGATGTTGTTGAATATAATTATTGGAGTGTTGGAGTTTAAGGGGTATGCTTCTATCTTGTTTTGGGTTGAGGATCGAGCGAATAGCGAGATATCGTTTCTGCTATTTAAGGGTTGTTCAAAGGTTATTCTTAAATATGAATTATTAATTGGTAGCCATTTATCATCTTTCTCACTTACTAATTGGAAGATATTTTCTATAGGTTCTTTGTTTTGGTTTAGAAGTTCTGCTTTTATAATTTTTATTTGGTTGTTGTTTATTGAATGACCAGTAGTTTCTTGGTTTGAATATAATGCTATGGTGATAAATAAACCTAAGATTATGAGGATTAGAAAAATGGATGATAGTGTTTTGACGATTATCTTAGGATTAGCTTGACTTATTTTACTTTTTATTTTATCCTTCTTAGTTGGACCTTTTATGAACTTGGTTTTTACCCTACCATTTTCCCTATAAGATTCATAATAATAAGGCCCGTAAGTTTTACCATTCTTTTTTATATATTTTTTATACACCATCTCTTTGTAAGGTAATTACTTTGATGTAATGTAACTACTAGGAATTGAAGAAAAATGTGTTTAAATAGGTTTTGTGATGAGAAAATCTAATAAGATTTAGAAAACGTTGTTAATCATAAAGATTTGAGAGGTTGTATTTTGCTGGGTTTCCTGTATCTGGATCTGTTAATTCTATTGAATGTCCATGGATTACTGGTGTTCCCCATCTTTTGTCAGTATCTGCTCGACCTCTAATGATCATTGGTCCTTTGTAATCTCCTTTCTTTTTTAGGACACTGTTTATTAGTTTATATTCTCTTGTTGCTCCATTCGATTTAAATTTGCAGTAGGTAAATCCTTTCTGATCGAGAGGTTTTTCACTAGGCTGCAATCTAATCTGTAATTCATTACGTAAACCTATTCTTTCTTCCGGGGATAAAAGCAGATTATCTAGGGTTTCGTAGAAATGTTGAGTTTTATCTTCTTTGAAATAGCTAATTCGAAATATATTTGTACCTGAAATTTCTACTAGTCTTCCCTTATATGATTGAGAATTGTTAGCCAAATCTTCTATTGAAGGCTTTTCATATCTTGAATTATCGATTTCCCTTATAGTTCTGGAGTCTATTTGTTGAATTGTTTCTACGGTCAGAGGGGCTAAAGCTGTTAAAATAAGGGCACCTCCATAAAAAAAGCATCTACTTCCAAATTTCCTACGGTCTAGTTTTTTTTGCTTTTTTGACATTTTTACTCGGGAATTAAACGATAACGATGATTGCTATTAGTTTTAATGATTTATATTTTGTTATTTTCTGAGATATCTTTTTAATCTTATAAATTTGATAAGTTATATTTTTTATTGCCTATTTGCACTGCCTGCACTTCAATTTGTGGATTGTCTATCCCTTCAATCGCTTTCCCAAAGATAGCCGCTCTAGTCCCATAGGTAGGTCTTGTTCCGCCAAGAAGTTCGTAGAGTTCTTTAAATTCTTCAGTTGCTCCATTTGAACTAGCAAAAACATCTACATAGCTTTCTCTTTTTCTTTCTGCTCCCTCTGCTCTTAGCTTGAACTGGAGGTTGTTTTTTTGTCTATCTTGATTTTCAGGATTGGTTCCTATATTTCCAATAAATACAAGGATTCCTTCAGAAAGATTATTCCCGTTTAGATCTAATTGATCATAGTGTGCTAATCCTGATTTCAAACCTTCAGTACTGATTAGATGATTATTATATAATTGAGGATTATTGATTAAATCAATTAAATTTATTGGAGTGTATTCTGAAGAAGGGACTTCTTTGATAAATTTGGATGCCTCATGTTGAGCTAGACTAATCAGTCCCGCAGTTGCAGGAACAGATAATAATGCTCCTCCGAATAGAATTCCTTTGACAACCTTTCTTCTACTTTCTAGTTTTTCTTTTGACATCTTATATAACTACCTTATAGTGATCATATTTAAAGGTTTTGCTTTGTCTTTTTGAGGTGAAATATGATGATTATTATAGGTGAATAGATTATTTATAGTTATTGATTGAGGGATTTTGAGAGTTAATTTGAATGTTTTCACCAAAAATATTTAAAGTATTTCTGACTTTATTTGTTACACCACGAGTAAACTTTTGCATTTTACACTTAATTTGCTGCAAAAGTTTCTGATCTGAACTTTTGTTAAATCCCTCTGTGAAACCACCAAGTCCTTCACTAAAGTGCAAAAGCTGAGGTTAAAAGAGATAATAATTGGGTTATAGGTATTTAAAATACCGATAAATATATAAATAGCAGTATTCTAAATACCGATATGGAGATTAGGGAATTAGTGGATCAAAATCCTTGGTGGAAAGATAGGAATGCAATAGAAGAAGATTATGATGTTTTTAAGTGGAAAGAAAAAAGACATAGATGGATGCCTGATTTAATTGAGAATATATCTTTAGAACCTTTTGCACTTCATATCGTTTCTGGACCCAGACAGGCAGGAAAGACAACAGCACTTAAGCTTCTTATCAAGAATTTGTTGAAAGACAAAGACGGCAAGTCTATTTTTTATTTTAATTGTGAGAATCTCTCTGATTATAAGGAATTATTAGAAGTACTTGAACTGTATTTTGAATTTAAGGAAGGAAGCTCTGTAAAAACTTCTATTATAATTTTGGATGAAATTACCTTGCCTAAGGAATGGTATAGGGCAATTAAATTTCTTATTGATAAAGGGAGTTTGAGAAATGATGTTGTTATTTTAACTGGTTCTTCAAGTATAGATGTAAAAAGAGATGTGGAATTATTCCCAGGTAGAAGGGGGAAAGGGAAGGATTTTAATTTATTACCTCTCTCGTTTAGAGGATTTTTAAAGGTGTTTGATGAGAAACTTGAAGATAAACTGCCAAGGATAAAAAATATTGAGGATATTGAAAAAAAGGCAATTAAGGCTGTTATTTATGAAAAAGAGCTTAATAATTATCTTGGAAAGTACATGGAATATGGAGGATTTCCATTAAGTGTTGTTAATGTGGATAGAAGCAAAGAAGAAGCTAAAAGAACTTATTTGAGCTGGATAAAAAATGCTATCCTTAAAGCAGATAGAAATGATTTAATTGCTAGGCAAATAATCCAGTCTGTAATAGAAACTCTACAGACAGATATAAGTTGGGAGAGTATATCGAAAAAGATAGAGATAAAGTCTCCAAAAACGGTTTCATCATATTTAGATTTATTAAAATTGATATTCTCGCTGAATATAATATATAATGTCGATATAAGTACTAAAAAGATCAAATTTGGAAAAAATAAGAAGGTTCATCTTAGGGATCCTCTTTTGCTTGAAATATTTGAGGATTGGTCTATGACAAATGCTAAGGATAGGAAATCTGCTATAGCAGAATCTTTAGTTGTAGAGCATTTAGTGAGGGCTTTTCCTGAGAAAGTGTTTTTTTGGAAAAATGGATTTGAAATCGATGCTTTGGTTTTAGATAAATCTAATTTTTATGGGTTTGAAGTTAAGTGGAGTGAGAATCCAAAGGCAAAATCTCTTCCTCAACTGAAAAAATTTATGGTTGTTACAAGGAAAGCCTATTCAAAAAATCCTTTTAAGATTCCATTATCAGTTTTTCTTTGTTTATTTGATTTATAGAGAGATTTTCCAAAACTATTTAAAGTATTTCTGACTTTATTTGTTACACCACGAGAATGGTTTTTAAGAGGTATGTTAAAAGAGGTAATAAGAGGTACGGTCCTTATTATTATGAATCTTATAGGGATGAGAATGGGAAGGTTAGGAAGAGATATTTGGGGATGGGGGATGAATGGAATGTAGGGAAAGAGAGATATAAGAAGATAAATTCTGGAAAAAAAGGCGTTACACCACATAGACGTTTGTTGACATCTTTATTGGCTATAGCTTTTTTGATTTTTATTGGATTTGCTTTGATTAATTTTGACCAAATTAATGACTCTGATACTCTCTCTGGGAAATTTATTTCAGGGATTACGGGGTTTGTTAGTTATGAAAGTTATGGGGATGAAGATTTGATTGAAGAGTATGATCAAGATATTGATCTTGAGATAAAAGGCCCTTTAGAGTTTGGAGGGGAGGTGGTGGGTAAGAATAAGAATGGAAGAATGGATTTTGTTTTAAATGATGGTAGGTTAAGACTTTATTTTGATTTGCTTGATTATAGGGAGTTTGTTGATAAGGCTAAGGAGGTATTGGTTGAGGAGGGTTTGGTTTCTGTTGAGGAGATTGTTGAGATTGAAGAGAACTTTGCTGCGATTTCCTTCGGAAATGTCAATTATGCAAAGTTCTCTGAAGAAGAGAATGTTGAAAATGAAGGCCTTGATGAGGAAGGTGGAGAATTTAGGGTAGCAGGTTTGGTTGGGAATTTTATTCAGTCATTTAGAAATGCAGGCATTACAGGAAGAGTTATTGATGAGAGTGTTATTAGAAGGGAAGTTAAGCATGAGGAAGTAAGAGAAAATGTTGATGGGCTAGATGAAAGCAAGATCGAGGAAATTGCAGATCAGGCAGTGGGAGGAGCTGAAGATTTTGAAGTTAAGATTGATGAAGAAAAAGCTAAGGAAGAGAATGTGGACTATAAATGGGGGTATGAGGTTAGGTTGAATGATTTAGATTTTATGGCTAAAATTGATGTTACGAGTGATCAAGAGATTTCTATTGTTGATGAGGGAGTTTTGAAGGTTGGGGATAATTTGGTGAGCTTTCAAGATTTGGCTGAAGAAGGTTATAGTGTAAGGTTTGAGAATCCTTTATTGGAGAATGAGTTAGAAGACGCTGTTGAAGAGGTTCTTGAGGATGAATCAAAAATTGTTGAGAGTGAGGGAGAAATTGAAGAGAGTGATGAAGAAGGGTTAATTGAAGAAGAGCCTTCATTGGATGAAGGTGAATCTATTGAGGAGAATCTTTCTTTAGATCCCCCTAAAGAGGACAATGTTGATGAAGAAGTTGAAGAGATTGTTGAGCAAGAAGAGGTTGAGAAGATTGTTAATGAATCTGAGAGTGGAGTTGAGGGGGAGATTGTTGAAAGTGATGGTAATTTTGAGATTCCTATAGAATCGGATAATGAGGAAGTGGCTGATTTGGAGGGAGATATAGAAGAAGATGAGATTGTCGATGAGGGTTTGGATAGTGAAGAAGGTGAGCAGAGCATTACTGGAGAAGTTGTCAAAGAAGATATAGGGAATGAAGAAGTTGATGAGATTCAGGAGATAATTGAGAAGGATGTTGAATTGATAGATGAGAAAGTTGTTGGGCAAGAAGAAGGATTGGATAAAGAAATAAAAGAAATATCTGAACAAGAGATTATCCAAGAAGTTCAAAAAGAAAATAGTGGAGAAATGGAAGAAAAAAGTAATGAAGGGATTGGAGGGGAGTTGGTTGAAGGAGATGTTGTTCAAGAGGAAGTTATTAAAGATTTAAGTGGTGAGGAAATTGTTGAAGAAGTTCCTTTTGTTATAAGTTTAATTGGAGGATTATTGGAATCTTTGAGGAATCCTGGAGGCATTACTGGAATGGTTGTCAGTGATTTTGAAGTGAGTGATTTAGAGTATGGAAATAAGATTAGTGTTTACATTGAGAGAGATTTTAGGATGGTAAGTTCAGGATCTACTGATCCTGAATCATCGAAAAATGCATCGCCATCATTTCAGGACATGGATGGCAATGGTATTTTGAATGTGGGAGATATATTATATTTGGATCCAACTGTTCAGACAATAAATTTTACAGATGTTTCTGTCAATACTATTTTAGTTAATCTTAGTGCGGAGAATAATATTACTCATTTGAATATCAGTAATAAGACACCTTACGTTCAATCTGGATATGGGTTGACTGCTTATTGGCCTTTTGATGTGAATCATACAGATATTAGTGGTAATATTACGTATGACTTTCATAAATGGAATAATGATGGGAATGTAAGTAATGTAAGGTGGAATACTAGCTGTTATTATGGAAATTGTTATGAGTTTGATGGAAAGAATGATAGTCTTATTAATGTCTCTTATAGCCAATCCTTTAATTTTAGTAATGTTTATGTTGAAGGAAATTCGGCATATAGTATGAATTTAACTATTGCTGCATGGATTAGGACTGCTAGAAATGGAACTACTACGAGCATAATTTCAGGATCGGAAAACTTATTGTATCTAGACGTGGGTTCTAGTGTGAGTAGTGTGCTTAGTACCACCATAAGTGGTGGATCATGTACGGGAAGTGATGGTTTAGAAGTGACTAATAATACATGGCATTTTGTAGCGCTTGTTTATTCATATGATGCTAGAGATGGTACAACGATTTTGAAAGGATATGTTGATACTTATGGGGAAAGTATCAGTGGTTGTGACTCGGCGGTTTTAGCTGATGACGACCTTCCAATTATTATCGGAGCAAATGTAAATGGTAAGAATGAATTTAATGGGAGTATTGATGATGTAATGATCTTTAATAATTCTTTGAATTCTAATCAAATATCTCAGATTTATAATAAAACCTCTCCGAGGTTTGTGGAAAGCGGATTTCAGCAATTTAATGATCAGACTAAGTTGAATATCACTAAGGGCTTTAATGTGACTAGGGTTGTTGCTGATCATTATAATTATACTGGAAGTCAATTAAATGTTAGTGTGGGCTTTTATAATGGGAGTTGGTATCAAACCCCCACTCAAATCTTTATTGGAGATAATAATTTTTCAATTAATAATGAATCAACAAATTTAACAATCAATCTTACTTTTTATGCTGGAAATGGGACTAATGTTAATTCTAGTAGTTCGTTTTATAGTCCTGTTTTATATTCTACTCTTGGTGGGTTTGTTACTTATGCGGGGGATTCATATGCGCCCGAAGTGAATCTTTTAGGGCCTGCAAATGGTTCTTTATATAGGAATAGGACAATACAATTTGCTGCTAATTTTACAGAAGATACGGACATGGTTAATGCGACTCCTTATATTTTTAATAGTAGTAATGATTTGATTAATGCTAGTGAGGTTCAGGTTGTTAGCGGGTTTATTAATTCTAGTAATGTTACAATTATCTTGCCTTATGATGGGATATTTTACTGGAATTATAAGGCCTGTGATAATTTGCCAAATTGTGGGAGTAACAGGACAAATTGGACTTTAATAGTGGATAGTGAGAATAAGATAAATATTACAGAGGTTTCATTGGTTACAAATATTATAAATATTACTACGCAGCCTAACTTTACACATTTGAATATTAGTAAGAAGGTTCCGTATAATCATACTCAAACAGGGTATGGATTGGTTGCGTATTGGCCTTTTGATGTGAATAATGATAGTAGTGCTGTTACTTATGATTATGGTCAGTTTGCTATTGATGGAAATGTAAGCGATGTGATTTTTAGAAACGCAAGTTGTATGTATGGTAATTGTTATGAATTTAATGCAAGTCGATTATCTGATATTGTATTGCATAAGGGTTATCAGTTCGATGGTAGTTATGGGTTTACAATTAGTTTTTGGATTAATGTTACTAAATTTAATTCAGATACTACTGGTTTGTTTACAGCTTCAGTGGGTGAGGGGAATGATAGTGTAAGTATTAATGGGTCTGGAACGATAGAGTTAATTGATGCTGGTGCGACTAAATGTTCGAGTTCTCGTTCCTTAAATCTTAGTAGATGGCATCATGTTGTGGCATTAGGTTATTATGTAGATGAAAGTGATCATGATGCAGATATTTATATTGATGGAACGCTTGATACTAATTGTTCTAATGGATTAGCTTGGAGTAATCACTTAACTTATATTGTAGGGGGTTTGGGGCTTGATGTTGTTTTAGATGATATCATGTTTTTTAATCAGACTTTGAACTCTTCACAGGTTTCTTATATTTATAATAATATATCGAAAAGATTTGAGGATAGTGGGTTTCAGAGTTTTGATAATCAGACTGTAATGAATATCACTAAGGGGTATAATGAGGCGAGAGTTGTTGGCGATCATTATAATTTTACCGGAAGTCAATTGAATGTTAGTGTTAGTTATTATAATGGAAGTTGGCATAGTGCTGCTATCGAGGTTTTTGATGGAGATGTTAATTTTACTATAAGTAATGAGTCAACTAATCTTACTTTGAATTTTACTTTTTATGCTGGAAATCATACCGAAGTGAGTGGTGTAAATCCGTTTTATAGTCCTGTTTTGACTTCGACATTTCATAAATTAATTATTTATTTGAATGATACTTCTGTTACTGCAAGTGAAGGTGATGCGGTGGCTCCTTCGGGATTTAAGTTTGCTGTTACAAATAGGAGTAATGATGTTGTGGCTAGTATAGATGATAAGGGAGATGCTTATTTGTTGGGAACTGTTAGTGAGGATCAGGCCTTGCTTACTCCAACTGGGAACTCATTTATAATTCGGAATAAGAGTGATGATGCTGTTTGTTATATTAATGATTCTGGATATATGTTTTTGGTTGGAAAGGCTCTTAATAGTTCGACTATGACTTTAAATTCCGCGACTAATCTTGAGTTTAAGAATAAAAGTGATGATTTGGTTGCATTTTTTAATAATTCAGGAAGTTTATTGTTGCAAGGAAACTTATATGAGAGCTATGCGACGCCTTAGGATGAATAAAATGGATGAAAAAGATATGAAGGTTATAAATTTAAAAAGCTTGAATGGTTTAAGAAGGAGTATAAGGGGGTAGAAAAGTAGAGTGGTAAATAGATTAAATAAAAGAAAGGCGATGTTGGTTATTGTTGGTTTGATGATAGTTCTTTTAGTTATGGGGATGACTATTGCTAGACCTAAGGCTGATAAGGTAAAGAAAGATAAACAGATTGATTCTGGAAAGAGAACCTCCATAATTAATCATGCTAATAAATTTAGATCTGGGAAATGTCTTGAAGTTAATTCAACAACTGGAGATTGTACTAGTTATCTTAATAATCTAACAAATATTGAGGTGAGTATTTTTGATCCTAAATGTTATGATAATCAATGTCATTTTCACGCGTATTTACAAGGAGTGATAAATACAAATTTTAAGATTCCAATGAGCTTTGTTAATTGTACAGTTAGTAATGAAACAACGGGAAGTTGTATAACTCAAGTTGTAATTAATTATACAAATGCTGAGATAAGAGATTTGGCTGATGAGCATGTGAAAGATAAATTAGATAGATATGGAAGCACGTTATCTGGAAGAGCTAGCTCTAGACTAGTTAAAGAAATTGGAGGAGATCTTACGATCAGTGATAGTTAGGGATTAATATGCATGAGGTAATGAAAGAGAAGATGGTGATGAGAAAAGAGATAGTTGTATTTGGTTTGCTAGTTGTGACTCTGTTTTTGATACCTTTTAAAAACTTGAAAAAGGAAAGAGAAGAAGTTTATAAATCAAAAATAAGTGGTAATAATATGATAATCCCTGGTGATCCTTCTGGGTTGCCGGACGATTTAATTAATGTAGCTGTTTTTATTGATAATGCTTATTTGAATCGTTTTAAAAATTATTTTTTCAAGGAGAAATTTAGCTATTTTGTAGAGAACTTTGTCGTGTGTTTGACTAGAAAAGATAATTGTGTTGAAATCTACTTTGGCAATAAATTAAATATGGAGGACTTTGAAAAACTCCGTTTTTCTCATCCTCTAAGAAGGGTTTTGATGCGATTTCCTTCGGAAATTGAGGTTATTCAA